>DTSX01000029.1 GCA_012965065.1 Gammaproteobacteria bacterium | reverse complement strand
GCACTTTTTCAATTCTGTTGCGACCGTACTGCCATAGGTACTCGAAACAATCAGCTTATCAATTTCATTTTTTCTTTATGCTGTTCCAAGGCCCATACAACATGTTCTCTGACCATAGCGGATTTTTCATTTGCCCTTGATTTTAGTGTACTTAGTACACGTTCAGTAGTTTTAGCATTGCCCAGGGCCACAGCAATATTTCTAAGCCAACCCGAGTAACCGGGTCTTTGCAGAGCGGTCCCTTGTGTATTTTTTTTCCATTCCATTTCAGACCAAAGAAATAGCCTTTCCAACGGTTGATCCAAGAGGTTGGTTTTAGGTAAAAAATCTCGCTCACTGACTTTTTTTGCAAATTTGTTCCAAGGACAGATTGTTTGGCAATCATCGCAACCAAAAATTCTATTGCCAATGGATTTTCTCATGGCAATAGGGATGGATTCTTTATTTTCTATGGTTAAGTAAGAAATACATTTCCTTGCATCAAGTTGATAAGGTCCAACAATTGCCTGAGTTGGACAAATATCGATGCAAGCTGTGCAGCTGCCACAATGATTTTTTGAGGGCCGGTCAAGAGGCAAAGGAATATCGGTAAATACCTCAGCCAGAAAGAACCAAGATCCATTGGATTTATCAATCAGGTTTGTGTTTTTTCCGATCCAACCCAAACCTGCATTCCTTGCCAATGCTCTTTCCAAAACCGGTGCAGTATCTACAAAGTAATTCTGCCCTTGTAATTTTGAAAATTCCCTAATTTTACCGATTAAAATTTTAAGTTTATTTCTAATAGTTTTGTGATAATCAAACCCCAATGCATAACTTGAAATGTATCCAATTCCATCGTTTTCTAATAAATTCTGAGCTTTTTTTGCATCTCTTGAAAAGTAGTGTATTTTCAATGAAATTACCCTAATAGTTCCAGGGAGTAGTTGACCTGGACGGGATCGTTTTAATCCATGTTTCTCCATGTAATTCATAGAGCCATGAAATTTGTTTTTGAGCCATTCGTTTAAATGTTTTTCGTCCTCATTTATGTCAATTCCTGCAACCCCAATGCCATCGAAGCCAAGTTCTTCTGACCATCCTTGAATAAGTTTTTTTACCGCACTTGGATCTTGCATTCTTTTCTTTCCCTAAGAGAGTTTTACAGTTAAGCGAAGTATAATAATTAGTATGACGATTTCAGACCATTTTGTATATCCAGCTGCAGAAGTCTCTAAGATAGACAACATGGCAATGCAACTATCAGCCATTCCAGGATTCGTGTTGATGAGGAAAGCTGCAGATTTCGCCTACGATAAAGTGATTAAGTTTTATCCTGACACTGCTTCAATTGTTGTTTTTTGTGGCCTTGGTAATAATGCTGGTGATGGTTATTTATTTGCTGTCAGGGCTTTAAATGAAGGAAAGAAAATTCATGTTATTTCCTTGTCTTCACCGGAAAAACTCAAAGGAAATGCCCTTCAAGCGTATCAAGAATATACGAACATGGGTGGTCAATTGATTCCTTGGGATAGGAACCTTGATTTTTCTGCCGATTTAATTGTTGATGCAATATTTGGTATTGGTTTGAACCGACCAGTGGATGGTATTTTTCTAGAATCCATCCAAGCGATTAACCGTTCGCCAATCCCTGTTCTAGCTCTTGACATCCCATCTGGTTTAAATGCCAATACTGGGGAGAAAATGGGGGATTCAATTTCCGCAAAGGTCACAACAACCTTTGTCGGCTACAAGCAAGGATTGTTTTTAAATTCAGGCCCTGAGTGCTCTGGCGAAATATTTTTTTCTAATTTGAATATACCTGAGAAATGCTACCAATCAGCAAAACCTTCCATGGCTGTTGTCACTGAAAAATTATCTAAAACAGTTTTAACCAAAAGACCCATTGCATCTCACAAAGGAAGTTTTGGTCATGTTCTTGTGGTTGGTGGTGATCATGGAATGGGTGGTGCAGTTAGAATTGCTGCTGAAGCAGCCCTTAGGTCTGGTGCAGGTTTAGTAAGTGTGGCTACTAGGGCAAGCAATGTGTCCATTGTCACAAAACTCAGACCCGAAGTGATGTGCCACTCATTGGATGATAATCCAGATAAAATTGGTGACTTGATAGCTAAAGCCACGGTGATCGCTGTGGGTCCAGGTTTGGGTTTAGGTGACTGGGCTAAAAATTTACTTGAGCGTGTTCTCGAATCTGATTTACCCCTTGTTGTAGATGCTGACGCGCTAAATATTTTGTCTCAAAACCCCAGAAAAAGGGAGAACTGGATTTTAACGCCTCATCCAGGGGAAGCAGCGAAATTGCTTGGTGTCATCAATCCAGTAATTCAATCTCAACGATTGGATTCACTAGATAAGCTAGTCAAGAAATATGGCGGGACAATTGTTTTAAAAGGGAACAATACCTTGGTAGGAGGCCCAAATCAGATACCTTACCTTGTTCGTACCGGTAATCCTGGTATGGCCTCAGCTGGAATGGGTGATCTTTTGACCGGAATAGTTGCTGGTTTACTGGGTCAATTTGAAAATATTGACCACCAATTGCTTGCTGCAATTGCTGCAAATGCCCATGCTACTGCCGGTGATCTTGCTGCAGGAGATGGAGAAAGGGGGCTTATTGCTACGGATTTATTCAAATATTTAAAGCAACACTTAAATCCATGAAACCGTTATTGAGTGAATCAGAAACCAAGAATTTTGGTTTCAAGCTAGCCGAGTGTTTATGCAACTCACCAGTGAAGTCCTCTGTTATTTATCTCAAAGGTGATTTAGGTTCTGGCAAGACTACTTTTGCTAAGGGATTTCTTGATGGCATGGGTTTTCTAGGGAATGTAACGAGCCCAACCTACACACTGATCGAAATATACAACACACGAGTTTACGATGTCTACCACATTGATCTCTATCGTATTGATACCAGAAAAGAGATTATTGAACTGGAGTTGCACGAGGAGCCAGTCTCATCCAATCCATTTATCTTTCTCATTGAATGGCCGGAAAGAGGTATACCAGATATATTACCTCCAGATTTGGAAATAATATTTTCTCTTGGCCAATTGTCGAATCAAAGAATCCCAGATGTAGCTTGCAACTCTAAAAAACTAGGAAATATTCTTAATTGTTGGCTAAAGTAAAGTTATTAGCTTAGAAAAATAAAACTTGGTAAGGCTATAAACGAAAACAGAAAAACCTATTCATTGTTTCTATGCTTGGCTCTGATTGCTTTTGCATCCAGTGCATCGACTGCCGAATCGATTTTAAAAAATATAAGAATTAGTGCCAGCGATACTGATACTCGATTGGTTCTTGATTTATCCAAACAGACTAGGTATAAAATTTTTACCTTAAATCGACCCAACAGAGTTGTAATCGATTTATATAAGGCTAGTAAAATCACTAAACTGGAATCCACACACAAAGGCAAGGGCTTGATCAGCAATGTTAGGGTTGCAAAAAACAACCCAACTAAATTAAGGGTTGTGGTTGAAACCAGAGACATTGTCCTATATCAAGGAATGACAATACCAGCCAGTAGCGACCAGGATTTCAGATTGGTTATTGACCTGAAGAACATGTACGAAGGCAGTAAAAAAATTGCCACGAGCAGTATCAATCAGTCAAAAATGGTCATCGCCATAGATCCCGGGCATGGGGGAAAAGATCCAGGTGCTGCTGGCAAAAATATTAAAGAAAAACACCTTGTCTTGAAAATTGCAAAGCGCTTAGTAAGTTTGATCAATGCTGAAGAAAATATGAATGCTTTTTTGACCAGAGATGACGATTATTTTCCATGTCCCCAAAATAAGAAATCTTGCGATCAGAAAGCATCTTTAAACGAGCGTCTTGATAAAGCAAAAAGAGCTGGAGCCGTTCTATTTATCTCCATTCATGCCGATGCTTTTAGAGACCCAAGGGTTCGTGGAGCCACTGTTTATGCTTTGTCTGATGCTGCTAAAATTCCAAAAGATGGTGAATGGTCGGCAATGTACCATGTAAAACGCTACTCAAAGGCTGTTGTTCAATTAAGTGGTGGAACTGCAAACGAGGTGACCGCATTTGACCAAAGCTTAGTGGTTGGAGACGCCGTAATAAAAGAACTTAAGAAAGTTACTAGGATGAGGAAATTAAGCGTGAGGCGAGCGGCTTTTGTGGTTCTCAAATCCAATGAAATAGCTTCGATCTTGATTGAAACAAGCTACCTGTCAAATCCCGGAGATGAAAAATTTCTAATCAATCCAAACAATCAGCAGAAAATAGCTGAAGCGATTCTTAAAGGAATCAAGCACTATACCGCTGAGAGCAGAAAAGGGATTGTCAGGATAAATTAGAATGAAAAGTAGTTTATGGACATAGACATCATACTAGAGCCTGATTTAACACCCACAGAAATAAAGGAGCTCGGGGTTGTCGCAGAAGATTATGGCATTCGTGCTCTTTGGACTTCCAACTATTTTTCTCATTGGGATGGCTTCTTAAGTTTGGCGCCATTAGCGGAAGCAACCAGTAAACTGAAATTTGGACCCTTGGCAGTAAGCCCGTTGGAAATGCATCCTTTAAAAATTGCCAACGCCTTGTTAACCCTTAATGAGCTTAGCAACGGCCGTGCGCAAATAGCTGTTGGTGCAGGGGAGGGAAACATCACCGCGATGGGTTTAAAGGTGCCTGAAAAAATAGTTTTGGCAGTTCGAGAGTCCATTGAAATTATTCTCGCAGCTTGCAACAATCAGTTGCAAGATCCTTACCATGGTGAAATATTCAGTGTCAATTTTCCTTGCGATTACGCATGGGCGAAGTCAAGTAGACCAATTGTGTACGGTACCGCTTATAGACATATGATGATGAGAATGGAGGGACGAGTTGCAGATGGTGTCTACATCGGTGCAACGCCCCCTGAAATTATAGATTCTGCGATTGAGAATATAAAAATAGGTATTAGCAGAAGAGTAAAAGCAGATCAAAATGTTCACATTAATAGTTTCTGGGCTTGGCATATTAAGCGTGATCGAGAAGAAGCCTATCGTGAATCTCGACGCGAATTGGCTTGGCGAGCGAGAAAGCTAGAATCTGAGCTTTTGAGCCTCTATTTAAACCCGCAGGAGTGCAAGCTTGTAGAAGATAATTTTCAGTCCTTCGTTGATGCTTGGTTTGATCGTTCAGGGAACATCAAAAACATCCCAGGGAAACTGGCAAATAGATTGTGTGAAGTCTTGACTTCAACCGGTGGCTTGGAGGATCTGGATGAGGAAATAGAAAGGTTTAAAAGATTTGAGGAAGCAGGTCAGACCCAGCTCTCACTCCGCTTGCATGACGACCCAATGGAGGCGCTCACAATTATAGGGGAACACGTCTTGCCTGCATTTACCCAATGAACAGGGTAAATCAGATTTTTGATGGAAAATAAAATTATTATGCTCAAAGGTCCAACCGCATGTGGTAAGACCGATCACGCATCCAAATTGGTTAAAAACCATCCACTGGAAATTATCAGTGTTGATTCCGTTATGGTCTACAAAGGCTTAGATATAGGTTCGGCAAAGCCCACTTCTGAGGAGTTAAAATTGTGTCCTCATCATTTGATCGATGTTTGCGAACCTACCGAAAATTATTCCGCAGGAGAGTTCTATCAAGATGTACAACAGGTGATTCAATCGATCATTAGAAAGGGCAAGATACCTTTTTTGGTTGGTGGCACCATGATGTACTTTAGAGTCCTAGAGCGAGGAATCTCACAATTACCAAGTGCCAATCCCACGGTTAGAAAGCAAATAGATTCCGAGGCAGCAGCAAATGGCTGGGCAAAATTGCATCAGGAACTTCAAAGGATTGACCCCACTGCTGCAAAAAAAATAGATCCCTCAGATAAACAAAGAATCCAACGAGCCCTAGAAGTCCACCGAATTACAGGCAAGCCAATTTCCAGTTTCCATGGTGAGCATAAACAACCAATCGATTATCAACGGCTTAATTTGTCCTTAGTTCCAAGTAAAAGGGATATTCTCTACAAGCGTATTGAGAATCGTTTTGATGCAATGCTGGATCAGGGTTTAGTTTCCGAAGTAGGGCATCTCTTGTCTAAAAACTCTCTGACTTCGTCCCACAACTCAATGAAGTCTGTAGGCTACAAACAAATTTGTGAATTCATTGAAAACAAGTGCAGCCTTGATGAGGCCAGGGCCAAAGCTGTTGTGGCGACAAGAAGGCTGGCAAAAAGACAGCTTACATGGCTTCGGTCTGATACAGATAGTTTGGTTGTTGATCCTTTGCACCGGAAATCTGAGGTCGATATTGAAGGCAGAGTGTCTCAATTTTTAAACTAATTGATCAATATAAAAATGATTGCATCCAATGACAACACAACTAGAACACATCTGGTAATCATAAATTCAGCAAAGGGCTCGATTGAATCGGATAGTGAAGAATTTTTCTCCCTCGTACTTTCAGCAGGAGCAGCCATTAATGACATCACATACGTTGATAGTCGGCGGTTTTACCGACGCAGTTTAATAGGCGCGGGTAAAATTCAAGAAATTACAAAAAAAGTTGCTACCAAGTGCAGTGATTTGGTGGTTTTTAATCATTCCTTGACTCCCTCCCAGGAAAGGAATTTAGAACAAGCTATTAGTTGCCGGGTGATTGATAGGACCAGACTTATCCTTGATATTTTCGCTCAAAGGGCCGTTACCAAGACGGGTAAATTACAGGTTGAGTTGGCTCAGTTGAATCATCTTTCAACAAGGTTAATTAGAGGCTGGATGCATTTGGAGAGGCAAAAAGGCGGAATCGGTTTGCGCGGTCCTGGAGAAACTCAACTTGAAACCGATCGACGCTTGATTCAGAAAAGAATTAAATCGATCAAAAAGAGACTAAAAAGTATTGAAACTCAGAGACAAACAACAAGGAAATCGAGAAACAAAATCATGAAAAGTGTAGCCTTGGTGGGCTACACAAATGTTGGAAAATCTACTTTGTTTAACAAGTTGACTGGTGCAAATATTTTGGTCCAAGACAAATTATTTGCCACACTCGATCCCTCCTTTAAGTTAATAAAGCTGCCTCATAAAAGGAGAGCCATTCTGAGTGATACAGTAGGCTTTATTAAAGATCTGCCTTATGAATTGATTGATGCTTTTTTGTCGACTCTTGAAGAGGTTGTCAGTGCAGATCTATTAATCCATGTATTGGATGCTACTGACAGGCATGTGCATAACCACAGAAAGTCTGTGAATGAGGTATTGAGCAAAATTGGAGCTGACCAAATACCAACAATTTATGTTTATAACAAAACCGATTTATTGAAACAAAATATAAGTATTATTGATGACAAGACACATCTTGAAATTTCCGCCAAAGAAGGCACTGGTATAGATCCTTTGTTAGCTATTATTTCCAAACATATTAAACCAGAACCGGTCAGGGTAGTTTTACAAATAGGATTAGAACAATCGAGAGAGAGGGCCTTGATATTTTCACACTCCAATGTGATTGAGGAGTGTTTTACCAACGAAAATAATTTAGAATTAGAGGTTGAAATCGACAAGCTAAACTTAAATAAGTTGAAAAAAAATATAAACATTAAGGTGGTAAAAGGTACACTAGCCAAAGTATCTGCGAAACCATCAAAAAACAGGAGTTACAAATAGTTATGGCATGGGATGATCAAGGAAACGGAAAGTCCCCCTGGGACCCAAATAAAGGTCAACCACCTGATCTTGATCAAATTGTCGAAGAATGGCAAAAACGATTCAATAGACTTTTTGGTGTGAAAACATCTGGTTCAGGAAAGCGGAGAAAAAAACCGCCTCTCCTGCTTATAGGGTTGATGATTCTTTTTATATGGGTACTTTCAGGACTGTATCAAATTGATGATTCGGAACGTGGGGTTGAACTTCGATTCGGGGAATACTCCCAAACAACAATGCCTGGTCTGAAATGGCATCTTCCCTGGCCCATTGAAACGGTTGAAGTGGTTAATGTTAATGTAGTTAATCGATTCAAACAGCAAACCACGATGTTGACTTCCGATGAGAATATCGTTGTCGTTGACTTGGTTGTGCAGTACCGGAGAGCCAATGCGGTTGATTACCTTTTCAATGTAAGAGATGCAGAAGAAACACTCGGTGAAGTTAGTGAAGGTGCAATCCGTGAAGTTGCTGGTAAGAGTAATCTCGATTTTATATTGACTGAAGGCAGGACAGAAACAGCCTTGCTGACTCAAGAATTGATTCAGGAGACACTGGACAGTTATGGCACCGGTATAGTTGTGACAAAAGTAAACCTCCAGGATGCCAATTTTCCCTTGCAGGTAGAAGCTGCTGTCCAAGATGCGATCAAAGCAAGAGAAGACGAGGTAAGGATCGCTTTTGAAGCAGAAGCTTACGCAAATGATGTTGTCCCTAAGGCTCGCGGTGAAGCGGCTAAAATGATTCTGGAAGCGGAGGCTTACAGGGAGATGGTGATTGCAGACGCGGAAGGTGAGGCAGCTCGATTTGACAAATTGCTGGTTGAGTACAAAAAAGCTCCCAAAGTGACTAGGGAGAGACTCTACATTGAGGCAATTGAAACCGTTTACGGGAACTCAAACAAAGTTCTTTTAGATTCCGAAGCCAGCGGTAATTTAATGTATTTGCCACTAGATAAATTAATTGAGCATGGCAAAAAAGAAGAAAACGAGACAGATTCTAGAGGGCAACCACTACCCCAAAGCAGTCAAAATCGAACGAACAGATCAACAGAGCTTGCAAGACTTAGGGAGAGGTTCAGACAATGAAAAACATCTTAATTATCTTTCTGGTCGTTTTTGTCATAGTAGCCCTCAACAGTGTCTTTACTGTGGATGAGAGAGAATTGGCACTGAGGTTTAGATTTGGTGAAGTGATTCAGACGGATTATGAGCCGGGGTTGCATTTCAAAGTTCCCTTTGTAAATAATGCAGAAAAGTATCCCAAACAGATTTTAACCATCAATAATCCTCAAGAATTATTTTTGACATTGGAAAAGAAAAATTTATATGTCGATTTCTTTATTAAATGGAAGATCAATGATGTGCAGCAATATTATCGGGCAACAGGCGGTGATGAATTGGTTGCGGCACAACGGTTGTTGGAAACAGTTAAAGACGGGATTCGGGCGGAATTTGCCAAACGAACCGTCGTTGAAGTGGTTTCAGAAGAGAGGAGAGAAATCATGGCTGACATGCTCGAGCGGACAGCCGAAAATGCAATAACTCTGGGCATCGAACTGATCGATGTTAGAGTCAAAAAAATCGAGCTCTCAGACGACGTCAGTGAATCGGTATACAATCGGATGCGACAAGAAAGAGCAAGGTTTGCATCTGAATTGAGAGCGCAAGGCTCAGAAACCGCTGCAAGAATCAAGGCCGAAGCAGATAGAACTGTTACCGTCACATTGGCTAATGCATACAGAGATTCTGAAATCATCAGAGGTGAAGGTGACGCAAGACAGACTGAGATTTACGCCGCTGCGTACCAAAAGGATAGTGAATTTTATTCTTTTACTAGGAGCATGGAAGCGTATAAGAAATCAATCGGGACTGGCAATGACATTCTGGTTTTGGATGCCAAAGGGGATTTCTTTCGGTACCTGAATCAGTCAACCATTCCAGAATAACCTGTCAAAAAAAACTGATATGGGGTTAACAGAGGGATTAATTGGGTTGGCCTTTTTGCTGATATTCGAAGGGCTTATTCCTTTCATCTCGCCTCAATTGTTCAAGAAAGCTGCATCACAGCTGGAAGATCTGGGTGAAGGTACTTTAAGAGGAATAGGCTTTTTTTTGTTAATGTCAGGGGCGCTGATACTGTATCTTCTCTAAATTAAGGATAGATCTTGGCTAACTCAATCATCGTAATTGGAGCTCAATGGGGTGATGAAGGTAAAGGCAAAATCATCGACCTTCTAACCAGACAGAGTACTGCTGTTGTCAGATTCCAGGGGGGCCACAATGCCGGTCATACTTTGGTTATTGAAGGAGATGAAACCATTCTCCATCTCATACCCTCAGGTATTTTTAATGACGTTGACTGCGTCATTGCCAATGGAGTGGTGTTGCATCTCCCGACCTTATTCGATGAAATAACTTTACTCCAAAAAAAGGGAGTTAGCATAGATCATAAGTTACACATCAGTACATTATGCCCCCTAATTTTCCCCAGCCACATTGCTCTTGATAATGCCAAAGAAAAGACTCTTGGATCAAAAGCAATTGGAACTACCGGTCGAGGAATAGGGCCTGCTTATGAGGACAAAGTAGCTAGAAGAGCCATCCATTTGTCAGATATGTTTGATGCAGAACGATTTTTAGAACAACTAAATCGCTTGATGGAGTTTCATAACTTTTTGTTGGTCAATTACTACAACGCAAAACCTTTGGATGTTCTGGCTGTAGGTGATGAATGGTTGTCTTACGCGGATAAAGTTAAGCCATATGTTAAAGATACAGCTCTTTTTTTAGATTCAATCAATAATTCCAATGCAAGCATCCTTTTTGAAGGCGCACAGGGGACAATGCTTGACATTGATCATGGAACGTATCCATACGTTACTTCCTCAAATACGGTTGCAGGAGCGGCATCGACTGGAACGGGGCTTGGACCGAGAGATTTTAAGCACGTGCTCGGTATCATAAAGGCATACACAACCAGGGTGGGCTCAGGGCCCTTCCCTACAGAAACCCAAGACGAAAGTGGCGAACACTTGGGTAGAGTTGGTGTTGAATTTGGTGCAACAACTGGCAGGCCAAGGAGATGCGGATGGTTGGATGCAGTGGCGGTAAAAAAATCAATAATAAACAACAGTATTTCACATTTTTGTCTCACAAAATTGGATGTTCTTGATGGATTGGAAAAAATATCAATTGCGGTTGAATACGATTATAACGGTAAAATATTTACTTCATTTCCCTCAATTTCTAGTGATGAATTAAAGCGATGTAAACCAATTTACAGAGAATTTAAGGGTTGGGAGCAACCAACATCAGGTATTAGAAATTTTCGAGATTTGCCCATAGAAGCTCAAGATTACATTCACGCTATTGAATCTATTTTATCTAAGAAAATTGTCCTTATATCTACCGGCCCTGACAGAAAAGACAATATTATCCTTGAAGACTTATTCACCTGA
This sequence comes from Gammaproteobacteria bacterium, assembly GCA_012965065.1. Classification (GTDB taxonomy): domain Bacteria; phylum Pseudomonadota; class Gammaproteobacteria; order Steroidobacterales; family UBA11654; genus DTSX01. The sequence continues at coordinate 1,363 of DTSX01000029.1, read as the reverse complement.
TGTAAATCAGGCCCTCGCATTTTGCAATGTGCCGAGGAGAGGACTTGAACCTCCACGGGGTTTCCCCCACTGGCTTCTGAGGCCAGCGCGTCTACCAATTCCGCCACCTCGGCTAAAAAGATATAATTAATGATAAATGATTTATGCAAGTACCAAAACCTATGAATGAAAAAGTATACATCTATGGAATTAACGCTGTTTTTGATGTTCTTAAATACAAGCCAGAGCAACTGATTGAGGTTTTCTTAAAGGACGGTGTTTCAAATAAAAGATTAAATAAATTAGTGGACTTAATTCAGCACCATAAAATTTCGTTGACACGAGTATCAGGAAAAAAGATTGAGCAGATCACAGGAACACCTAAGAATCAAGGGATTGCAGCAGCAGTAAAACAACCTACAAATTTGGATTCAAAGGCAGCACTAAACTTTATTGAAACAATTGATACACCGCTGATTTTGATTTTAGATGGATTGCAAGACCCAAGAAATGTTGGTGCTTGTTTGAGAACAGCAAATGCCTCAGGGGTGGATTTGATAGTTATTCCAAGAAATAGAACTGTCATAAACACTCCTGTCGTAAGCAAGGTGTCGGCGGGTGCTTCAGTATTAATGCCAATTGCAGAAATCCCAAATCTAGTACGATTTTTGAAAGAATTGAAAAAACAGGGTGTTTGGATCTTTGGAACATCTGATCAAACCAATTCAAACTATTGGGAGGTGGATTACACTTGTCCGATGGCAATTATTGTTGGTTCAGAAGGCAAAGGCATGAGGCCTCTTACAGCAAAGCATTGCGACTACATGGTTTCAATACCGATGATTGGTCAAATTGAGAGTTTAAATGTCTCAGTAGCTACTGGAGTTCTTTTGTACGAAGTTGTTCGTCAAAGATCTTCTTATTTAGTTTGAATAAATCGATGATTTCAAGTAGGATTCTGCTCACATTAAGAACAGTTTAGCTTGTTATAATCCTTGCTGCACTTGATTGAATTAAAGGTAGCTGTAAACCATAAGGTGAATCATGAGACATTACGAAGTAGTACTGCTAGTACACCCCGATCAGAGTGACCAGTTGTCTGATATGTTGAAACGTTATCAAGACCTGGTGACTAAAAATGGAGGCAACGTCCATAGGGTTGAAGATATAGGGCGCCTTCAGTTGGCCTACACCATTAAAGACATGCACAAGGCTCATTATGTTCTTATGAATCTTGAATGCGATGGCAAAACCTTGTCAGAAATTGAATCCTCGTTTGAATTCAATGATTCAATTATGAGGCATTTAGTTGTTCGCATGACGAAAGCTGAAACCAGTCCTTCCAAGCTCTTCTTACTGCATAATAAGGATGCAGAGCGAAAAC
>DTSX01000028.1 GCA_012965065.1 Gammaproteobacteria bacterium | reverse complement strand
CAGCCCCATCTTGATGGTGTACACACAGTCTTTGGCAAAACCTCCGATACGGATGTGGTAAATTCAATCCAACCAGGAGATAAAATAATCTCAGTTAGTACTGATGAATCTACTGAGTAGAGAAACCAGTCCATATTTACTCCAGCATTCTGATAATCCTGTTGATTGGTTTCCTTGGTCCGAGGAAGCTATAGAGAAAGCAAAACAGGAATCTAAACCAATTCTTTTATCGATTGGCTATTCAAGCTGTCACTGGTGCCACGTTATGGCACATGAATCCTTTGAGGATATAGAAACCAGTGAACTGATGAATAAGTTTTTCGTCAACATTAAGCTGGACCGGGAAGAGAGGCCGGATCTTGACAAGATCTACCAAACTTCGTATCAACTTCTGACCAATCAAGCAGGAGGATGGCCGCTAACCGTTTTTATCAATCCGGATACCCTGCAACCTTTTTTCGTAGGAACTTATTTTCCAAAAGTCTCGCGTTATGGCCTGCCTTCATTTAAGGAAGTTCTTGGTGGTGTTTATCACTACTTCAATGAAAACAGAGCCAAAATCCAAGCAGATGGATTGGCAATCAAAAAATCACTGCTGAAGATGGAAGAATTTTTAGACACCGAATCCAAGGAACCAGATCATGGATTGGTGATGAATCTTTTTACAAATTTACAAGAATACTTTGACCCTGAAAATGGAGGATTCGGGTCGGCACCAAAATTTCCACCGTGCCACAAGATTGATTTTTTAATTAGATTACTCAGTGACCAGGAAGTTGGGCAAAAAGATAAAAATCTGGCTTTTTTAATGGCAGATTTAACTCTCAAAACGATGGCTGATCGTGGCTTGTATGATCATTTGGAAGGAGGATTTTTCAGATATTCAGTTGATCAAAAGTGGGAGATACCACACTTTGAAAAAATGCTTTATGACAACGCGCAATTGATTCGCCTATACGCATTGATGCACATGACTTCAAATAATCCTCACTACAAAGAAGTTGTGTTGTCTGTTTCAGGTTGGATGGCTGATAAAATGCTCTCTGATCATAATCTATTCTATTCAGCAATTGATGCCGATACTGACCAAGAGGAAGGCGGAACATATGTTTGGTCTGACGATGAGATAGAAAAACTTTTGGATCCTGATGAATACTTGATGCTTAGGCAACACTTTGGACTGGATCAAGCAAATAATTTTGAGAATTCTTTTCACTTGCAAATTAAGAGAAAATTGGCAGACGTTGCCTCAGAGCATAAACTTTCTCTCGAAGCAGCAACCCAATTGAAACAGACTGCCTTGAATAAATTACTAAAGGCAAGAGAAATAAGAGTTCAGCCTGCAATTGACAAAAAGCTGTTGACCGGGATCAATGCTTTGACAATCAGTGGGTTGTCGGCATGTGCTATTGCTTTGAATGATGAAGAATTAAAATCCACTGCTTTAGAATGCATGAATTCTCTGTTGTTATTGAATTATCGAGATGGTGTTCTCTATACCCAGCCGAATCATGCCAGCAATGAAGTTGAAGGATTTCTTGACGATTATGCTTTTACCATCAATGCAATTATGCACACTCTAGAATTAAGGTGGAACAGCGAATACTTAACGACTGCTTTACGCTTAGCCTCAAGAATGATTGATCAATTTTATGACAGTCAAAATGGAGGTTTTTATTTTTCCTCCGGAACTCACCAAGGGCTGTTTCATCGCAGCAAAAATTTTTATGACGATGCGACTCCATCCGGCAATGCCGTTGCTGCAAAAGTTCTCCTAAGACTGGGATTCCTGACGGGCAAACCGGATTTTATTGACATAGCTGAGCAGATGCTCAAAACAGTAAACGCACATATGAAAAGTCGTTTAGACGCAACCACCAGTTTGAATACTGTAGTTATGGAATACCTGCAACCAATTGAAGTGGTCATCCTCAGAGGTTCTAAAAACGATCTCGAACTTTGGCAAACCCAAACGCGAAAAACACTGAAAAGGCGCACGATATGTTATGCCATTCCTGACAGTGTGTCGGATTTACCTGAGAGTCTTTCTGCCAAGAAATTTGAAGGGGTAATTGTGGCATATATCTGCCGTGGGTTTTCATGTTCCAAGCCAATAAATGACTTCAAAAACTATCAAGAATATTTGACTGAATCCTCGGCTAGGGCACAATAAGCCATTTCAAAAGTTAATTAGAGTTAAAATATTGATAAGAACAATGGTGGGCGTAGCTCAGTTGGTAGAGCTCCGGGTTGTGGTCCCGGCGGTCGTGGGTTCAATCCCCATCGTCCACCCCATGGTACTAGGGCCGTTAGCTCAATTAGGCAGAGCAGTGGACTCTTAATCCATTGGTTATAGGTTCGATTCCTATACGGCCCAAATAACAAGGAGCTTTAAATGCATTCAGATATTGAAATAGCAAGGCAAGCAGACATTAGACCGATCGCAGATATTGCAGCAAACCTAGGCATTCCTGAAGAATATATTGAAACTTACGGTAAGCATAAGGCAAAAGTTAATCTTAAAATTAACTCAGACAGAGAAATAACAGGTCAAAATAATGGGAAATTGATCTTGGTCTCCGCCATGACTCCAACCACAGCCGGTGAAGGTAAAACAACGACCACGGTTGGTTTAACCGATTCCTTGGCATTGCTTGGGCACAAAGTGGTCACGTGCATGAGAGAGCCTTCATTGGGCCCTTGTTTTGGTATGAAAGGAGGCGGCGCAGGTGGGGGTATGTCGCAAGTGATTCCCATGGAAGATATTAATTTACATTTCAATGGTGATTTTCATGCAATCACTTCCGCACATAATTTGATAGCTGCAATATTGGATAATCATTTGCATCATGGGAATGAGTTAAATATTGACCCTCGTAGGATCATATGGCAGAGAGTGTTGGATCTGAATGATAGAGCTCTAAGGCAGGTAGTACTTGGTTTAGGCGGGCCTGCAAATTCTATGCCACGTCAAGATAGTTTTTCCATCACTGCAGCATCTGAAATTATGGCTATTTTTTGTCTGTCCAATGATCTTCAAGAGCTTAGAGAGAAGGTTGACGCAATTATTGTGGCCTATAATTTTAACAATCATCCTATTACTGTTTCTGATCTGAAAGTTACGGGCGCATTGATGGCCTTATTGAAAGATGCAATAAAACCCAATCTAGTGCAAACACTTGAAGGCAACCCCGTTTTTGTTCACGGTGGACCGTTTGCAAACATTGCTCATGGTTGCAATAGCATAATTGCGACAAAATTAGCTATGAAACTGGCAGATTACACCATTACCGAAGCTGGATTTGGTACTGAATTAGGTGCTGAGAAATTTTTTAATATTAAATGTCGAAAAGCTGGTATATCTCCCAATGCAGCAGTGGTTGTTGCAACCATTAAGTCATTGAAGGTCCATGGTGGGGTTGCAAAAAAGGATGTTACTCAACCCAATCCAGAGGCTGTGACAAAAGGCATTGAGAATTTGAAGAAGCACATTGAGAATATTCATGCTTTCCATGTTCCTGTAGTCGTTGCCATTAATCGCTTTTCTTATGACACCGATGAAGAAATTAATATCGTCAAGGAAAAGTGTGATTATTTGGGAGTTGATGTGGTTCTCTGCACAAATTGGCAAGACGGTGGTCAAGGCGCCATAGAGTTAGGCAAAGCGGTCACCGACCTGTGTGAAAAACACACCAGTGATTTTAAGTTGTTGTACGATGATAATCTTCCCTTGCTGTCTAAAATCACTAAAATTGCCACAGAGATGTATGGAGCAAATGAGATTTTGGCGGATAAACAGTTAAGAAAAGAAATTGAGAGTATAGAGAATCAAGGATTCGGACATTTACCCGTGTGTATGGCCAAAACGCCAGGTTCCTTGTCCACGGACCCCAATCTTAAAGGGAGACCAACAAATTTTGGTGTCCCGCTTAGAGGCGTCAGATTGGCCTCAGGGGCTGGGTATATTGTTGTCTTGACAGGCGATATTATTACCATGCCTGGATTGCCCAAGAGACCAGCAGCTGAGCTTATTGATGTGGATGACAACGGTCTAATTAATGGGTTGTCTTAGCTTTTTTTAAGGATTTCAAGGAGTTCAAAACTTACAAGCCTTATTGATTTTGCCTCGGTGGACAAGGCACGTTGCCATAAGAGCAAAACACACAACAATCTCCTTTTTTGGGGGTTATCATCAGTTGGCAGTGTGGGCAATCCAGGAAAAACAAACAAGAATCTGTCGCCATCACATGCGAGCTCTGACCCTCGCAAGCTGGACAGGTCACGGTGCAATTACTCTGAATCATCTTGATACATCAATCATCGAGCAAAAAACCTTGAGTCAGTTATTCTGGTGATCACTCTAGTTTGTAAAGGTTTATTCTGTATATATATAGTGTATGCAGCAATAACCGACCTACCTACAGTAAAACCGATTGTGAGCTAAAATACAAATTGACTTAGGTATAGTAGATTTACTTTTTTGCTGTTTTAGACAAATAATTAGTCCGGAACACCCAATCCCAGAGAGAGAAAACAGAAGCAAAATGAACGTCTTGATATTTATGATGCAGGGCATGATATTCATTAATCCCTGCAAACGGTAGATGCCTGTACAGCGAAGACTTTATCCCCGAGTGGATATCCAGTTCGTGCAATACTTTAATGATCAGAAACAGGACAATGGTCGGAAATGAAACCCCACCCAAAATCAAAAAAGCGATGAATGGGCCCAACAGTCCAATCAACCACTCAAGTGGGTGTTCGTAAAGGTAATCCGATGGGAATGGGTTCCTAGCTCGATGGTGTATGTTATGGATTTTTTTAAACAGAAAATCACTTTTGTGCAGGAGTCTGTGAAAACAATAGAAATAAAAATCATCAATGAGTAGAACCGCGACCAATTGCACAAGGACAATCCAGAGATTTTGATAACCGACCATGATCCAGTCACTCATCAAGTAGAGCCCAGCTGGGAACACGATACACATGATTGTTATATTCATCAAAATGAGGGGCAAGTGTTTTCCGAATGAACTGGGTCTGTGTTTGTACTTGGGAATATAGGAAAGTTGATTAATGCCGTTAACCAATATCAGTTTTGAATAACATATGCCAAGCAAATTTAACCCTAGAAACAAGCCGCTTATTGTTAAAAATACATTCAGGTAAATGGAGGTGTCAATCATATTGGTCTACCTATGTACTGTCTCAAACAGAAGGGTTAGCGATAGTTTTATTTTCTTCATAACCCAATTATAACCCATCAGTCGTTGTATTTTTTTCGCTGTGCGGTAATCATGTGACCCCATTTGTTTTCTACCACATTTAACGCATCTGGAAACGAATCCAATAGACAATCCTTATTCATTGGTGCAAAATTTTCCGGACCGCCTTCTTCAGGCCACTGGCGGGTTGCGTCAACAATAATTTTACTCGACAGGTGGCTGTTGTAACCGGTGATATCGGGATCACCCATGGAACTCGGATCGGTCGATAAACCAACCGCATTTTTAAGAATTTTACTGGCAGTGCCAGGTTGCCAGCGTGCTGCCACGGCTCGCATCACTTCCAGTGAGTTGTGGATGTTGACATCCTTGTCGACCACCACCAAAACTTTTGCAATGCCAAGGAATTGTGCAAATTTTTCGGCATGCTCAATTGCTTCACCTGGTCGTTGCTTATCGATGCTTAGAAAAAAGAATCCCACCATGTCAGATGGTAAATGTATTCCGACCAAATTAGGGATAAGTTTCCTCATATTGTAATTGGAATTTGCCTCGCCAGGGGAGGTGATAAAACCTCTGGAGACCCCAGTAAATGAATTGACAAATATGGGATTTTTCCGATGGGTGATTGTTTTGATGTTCATGTAGTATTGTGCTGCCATTGCTTCGCCCATATAACCAAAGAACTCACCAAAAGGGCCTTCGGGCTCCATGTCATCCAAAGGAATCTCACCTTCTATGATCATCTCAACATTTGCCGGCACAAGAATGTCTGAATCCTCGCATTTTACCACTTCAACAGGGCGGCCCAAATAACCCCCAGCAATTTCTAGTTCATCTTGCTCTAAGCGTGCTGTTTTAGAGCTGCTCATGGCAAAAACAAAAGGGTCTGCTCCATAGATAACGGCTGCTTTGGCAATTTTTTCTCCACGTTTTGCTCGTCCAGACAATGAGACTTCCCCATGCTGGCCTTTGCCAGCATTCACAGCAATTTTTCTTGGTCCTTTGATTTGCATCCGATAGGTGCCAACGTTTCGCCCATTTTCAGAGTCAATGGTCACAAGGTTGCCAGTGTTTATAAATTGTCCGTTGTCGGCTGGATTGGTTTGCAGAAAGGGAAAATTCTCGAGGTCAATTTCATCACCGCGAAGAATCACTTCCTTGCAGGGTGCTGCTTCAGTGGGTATCTCTTTAGGCTTGATGCCTTCAATGGGGCACAATGCGGTCATTTTCTTGAGCGCCTCTTTGTAATTTGATACTTGGTCTTCACCTATATCGCTGAGATTAACGCCCACTGCCAAGGCTTCCAGGTCTGCAGCTCCGTATTGGTTTGCAATGACAGGCCCTTCGACCCACTTGCCGTTAATTTTTACCCGTTCAGCAAGGACCGCAGGAGCACCTAGGAACCCGAATTCATCGATGAGCTTGTACATCAGGGCGGTGTATTCGTATTGGTCTTGGTCTATTTCTTTAATGCGGAGGAGTCTGCCACTGGCTTCGATGGCATCCATGAATTCACGCAATGAATTGAAAGGCCCAGTTTTCTTTGTCTTGTCAGACATTAAAGTAACTTTAACCCAATGAAATAGCCCCCACAAGTACTGGCTTGCAATATAAGAGTTGAGGTCGAACTGGGTCTAATAATCAATTTCCTATACTCAAAATATCTTCCCGCATAGACTCGATTCCAGTGATTCTCTGGCCACTGTGGGTCGGTATACATTTCTGGTTACGCTGGCAGTTCAAGCTTCTGGGACAAATGATTCTGGCAGGTACGTGAACTGACTCACCCAACCATTGAATTCTTAGGATGTGGCTTAATTTTTCGATCACCTCTTTCACATTGGGGTTGAGTTCTGCCTCGCCGCCACTTTTTTGACAGTCTTGTTCGAGGCTTTGTAACAGTTCATTGCCATCAATCCCTTGGTTTTTTATGGCTGGAATCAAGTCAATCCCTAGGGACAGCAATTTCAAGTTTCCTGCCAAGTCTTTGACCCGAATAGTGTGACAGCAATACAGGTAAGTTTGGTCGCCATTTTTCAAAATAGAAATCTGGGATTTGGGATTTTTGACGTAAGTCTCATTCAGCAACCTAAACACAGCCCAGTTTGGGCAGGGGTCTGATACCATCGTCATATTTCCCCACGGCAAAGGTATTCCATTGCCACGGTAAACTGCAGTTAGGTATCCCGGTTGATAAGCTTCAAAGTAATGCCAATTAGGATAGCTGGATACCGCGGTTACGCGTCTCATCAATAGGGCAGGAGAGAGTTTTAATTGTTGGGCAGAGACGATTTGATGTTTGTTTCGTACCAGGAAACGATAAAATGGTTTTTTTGGACAGAGTAATGCACCGGCAAAAAAACTGGATTCAAAATCATGCCAAGCGGAAAGGACATCCCATGAGTGAACATTACCTGTAGCAGCTAAATTTTGATCTTTTGAACCGAACTCATTGCCCCCTGAGGTGATCGCAGATCTTAAGCCGTCGCCCTGATGTAATATTTTGTGGCCCAGGTGGACTGATAGATCGTATTTCAATCGTTCTCGATCTTTTTTTAAAGCTTTGTTTACATAGACCTCAGAAGGGGACTCAAAGAATGAACGAAGCAGGGTTTTGTTTCGAGCTTGCGGTGTGGTCTCGGTTGTTTTTTGACTAAACCATTTAATCTTTAATCCGTTTTTTTTGTACAAACGCTTTAGGTCATTATGGTCCAATGGAAATTTTTTATTGCCGACCTCTTCGGCAGCTTTCTCCAAATCTGGAAACCGGTTTCTGTTTATTTCTTGATAAGAACGGATCAGAAGTTGGGCAAATTGTTTACCTGAAATGCCGGTTTGCTCTAGCAGTTCTGGGATTGCGCCTTGCAACAATTCTTTGCTGTAGAGAAACCCTGGCTCTAAGGGGAGGGCGAAGGGTTTAAGCTCATCTGTTTGATCCGTGGGAATAGAAATATCAAGGTTCTCATCGAGAAACCATTCCGGTTCTTTTTGGAAAATGTTTGCAATTTGTTGAAGGACATCATCAGATGGCAGCCGTTTCCCATTCTCAATCATGCTGAGGTAGGAGACCGAAGGGGCTGTTTTAGGGTTGTCTTCACTGCAACGCTCCGATAAGTCTTCCAAAGTAAGCTTATTGCTTTTTCTAATGGTTCGGATTTTTGTTCCGAGAAAATGACTTTTTCTAAACAAATTCGACATTGTGAAATTTACATTGTGAAATTTTTACTGTGAAATTTTAACTAATAATAATTTACAATTCCAATATAAATCAAATATCAATGAAATTACAAAATGGAAAACATAGAAACAATTGGTTAATAAAGCTCAGAAATAAAAGAATTATTAATACGGGAAACAACATGATCAAAGATAAAAGACCGGAGAATTTGTCCATAAAAGGGAACCGGACCACACTGACCAGGAGACCGCTTTCTGAGATGGAGATGATAGATTTAATGGTCTATGGCGAGGATGTGGTGGAGTGTACGGTTGATCCAAGCAGGACTAAATCGTTAACAAGCAAAAATTTAAGGAAGCAAAATGTCTAAAGAAACTGATATTGAGAAACTTAAACAGAAGTGGTCCCAAGAGGATCGATGGAATGGTATTGTGAGAACTTATGCAGCTGAGGAAGTGGTGAATCTCAGAGGCTCTTTTCCCATTGAGTATACCCTTGCCAGAATGGGGGCTGAGCGATTTTGGCATGATTTACACAATGAGCCTGTAGTCTCAGCATTGGGAGCGGTTACTGGCAACCAAGCTGTGGAGTCAGTACAGGCAGGTTTAAAGGCAATTTATTGTTCAGGTTGGCAAGTGGCAGGTGATGGCAACTCCGCCGGTGAAATGTACCCTGATCAGAGTCTATACCCGGTTGACTCGGTCCCAAAAATGGTAGAAAGGATCAATAATTCGTTGCTCAGGACCGATCAAATCCATCATCTGGATGACGATCACTCGATCGATTGGATGGTTCCTATAGTTGCCGATGCTGAAGCCGGATTTGGCGGTAACCTCAATGCATTCGAGCTCACCAAGCATATGATTAAAGCGGGAGCGGCCGCAGTCCATTTTGAAGACCAGTTGTCATCAGCAAAAAAATGTGGGCACATGGGCGGGAAAGTTTTGGTTGCAACCCAAGATGCCATCAACAAACTGATTGCAGCTCGACTTTCAGCCGACGTCATGAATGTCCCAACTTTATTGATTGCCAGAACCGATGCCAATGCAGCCAATTTGTTGCAATCCGACGCAGATCAGCGCGATCATAAATTTCTGACCGGCGAACGGACTAAGGATGGATTTTTCTCAGCCAAGCCAGGAATTGAACAGGCCATTGATCGGGCATTGTCTTATGCACCTTACGCAGATCTTCTCTGGTTTGAAACCGCACACCCTGATTTAAATGAGGCCGAACGGTTCTCAAAAGAAATTCATGAACAATTCCCTGGAAAACTTCTCACTTACAATTGTTCACCATCGTTTAACTGGCAGGCAAACTTAAGTGAAACTGAACTGAGGGAATTCCGTGAAAGGTTAGCGGCGATGGGTTTTAAATTTCAGTTCGTCACCCTGGCTGGCTGGCACGCACTTAATTTAACTATGTTCGAGCTGTCCAAAGAGTACTTGCAACATGGAATGTATGCTTATTCACAGATGCAACAACGGGAAATTGCCAATGAACCCAATGGATATAGAGCAGCCAAACACCAGGCGTTTGTAGGAACCGGTTATTTTGATGCGGTACAGACAACCATCACCAGTGGTGTTTCGTCCACAACTGCTATGCATGGAAGTACTGAGGAGGATCAATTTGAGTAATTATTGTTAACGAATGTTAAAAGCAAATAAAAAAAAGGGCTCTTTTTCAAGAGCCCTTTTCATTCTTATTAAGTCTTAAAACTTAATAAAACGCTTTTTTGGTTACAAACTTAGTTGTACAAACCTACAAGTAGTGCAAGCACAAGAGCACCAACAGCCCCAGAATCACCCAAAGTACCAACAAGGTCAGTGAAGTTTCCTAGGATATACCCAACAAATGGTGCATCCCCAAAAACAACCCCTACCACGACACCCAAGGCTATAAGGGCGACTGCGATACCGGTGAAATCTGCAATCCAACCTTTGATTTTATTCATAATAAAATCCTCCCCTAATATTAAGGTTTAAACGTTCGAGTGTTTTTATCGTATAAAAACACTACAACCATCTAATCAAAATTAAACAGTACAGTCAAAAAAAATGAAATATTGGTAAATGCAGCAAAGGTATTAAATACCCAAAAAATAGTAAGCATCAGCAATCCGTTTGATGGCTAAGACCATAGCCGCGGTTCTGAAGTCTCTAATCCGATTATCTGAATGAAATTTCCTGCTCATTCTCTGGTAACCTTCACGCATGATCCCCTCGAGGCCTGAACGAACCAGGTCAATCTCAGTTGCCCCATTGATGATAAGGTCTTTTAAATTGATAGGAAAATCTTTATCAGTCATTTCTTCAATCCCACTAATTAAAGCAGACTGCCTTCTTTCTTGCTCACGCCGCTGCATCAATCCATACCGCATGTGGGTCAAATTTTTTACCCACTCAAAATAGGAAACAGTGACCCCTCCGGCATTGGCATAGAAATCAGGAATAATCACAACACCCTTTTTGCAAAGAAGTTGATCGGCTTCAGCTGTGACCGGTCCATTGGCTGCTTCTACAATCAATTTCGCATTGATTCGATCAGCATTTTTTGCGTGAATGACTTCCTCAGTTGCTGCAGGGATCAAAATGTCGCATTTTTTTTCAAGGGTTTTTTTGCTATCGGTACTGAACCCATCAAAGCCTTCAAAACTTCCTTTTTCATTCGAATGTTCTTTGAGTGCAGCAATATCAATGCCGTTGTCATTGATAACCGAACCCTTTTGCTCAATTACAGCCGTTATCCTTGCCCCTTCTTCTTCTGAAAGAAATTTAGCGGCATGATAACCAACATTACCAAAACCCTGAATTATGATTCTTTGTTGTTCTAGACCAGAAGCCAATTTAGCTTTTTTATAGTCCTCTGGGTGTTCAAAGAATTCCTTGAGAACATATTGGATACCTCTCCCTGTAGCCTCTATTCGGCCTTCAATACCACCTTTGCGAACGGGTTTTCCTGTTACACAGGCCAGGGCATCAATTTCAGTTGGGTGCAGACGTTTGTATTCGTCTGCGATCCATGCCATTACATCTTCATCTGTACCCATATCGGGTCCAGGAACATTTTGTGAGGGATGGATTAAGTCTCTCTTCGCCAACTCTTGAGTAAATCGCCGTGTAATTCTTTGTAATTCCCTTTTACTCCATTCTTTGGGATCCACAATCAGGGCACCTTTAGAGCCGCCAAAGGGTAAGTCCATCAATGCACATTTATAGGACATCAATGCTGCAAGTGCCTCAACCTCCATTTGTGAAGCGTATGGAGAGTAGCGAATGCCACCTTTTACTGGTTCCCAATGTTCTGAATGAACAGACCTGAAACCAGTAAAGGTTTCAAGTTTGTCTCGCAGTCGGACGCCAAATCGAACTGTGTAAGTGGAATTGGCAACCTTTATTTTCTCAGCCAAGCCATTGGATAAATTGAGGAGAGCAGCAGACTGATCAAACATCTTGTTAACTGAATCCAGGAAATTTTCAGAACTAGACATTTCGGCGTTATTCTTTGTTTCTTTTCTATTTAGAATCGATGTTGATTGACATGTTACATAGAATTTTAAGCAGTACAATAGAAAAGAAGGAAATTTATCTGTATAAAAATATTGTTTAAAATATTTGGAAACGCCGGAATAGCTCAGCTGGTAGAGCAACTGATTCGTAATCAGTAGGTCGCAAGTTCGATTCTTGCTTCCGGCACCAAATTTTAATTGATAAACTAGTCTCAATATCGAACCCAGTAACATCTCAAAAACCTTTAAAATTATGTTACACATATCTAATGATCTTAAGAACTTTTTGACTAACGAGGTTCTTGATGACCTTGATATGAGTGCAGAGTATTTTTGGTCTTCTTTTGAGGCAATCCTTAATGAATTTGGTCCTAGAAATAAAGAATTATTAGAAAAAAGAGAAATTATTCAATCTCAAATTGATAAATGGCACATAGAAAGAAGAGGGACGACTCACAACCATACTGAATACAAAGATTTTTTAAAAGAGATTGGGTATTTAGTCGAAGATAAAGGAGACATTCAAATATCAACAGCCAATGTTGATCCTGAAATCAAAACAATAGCTGGTCCTCAGTTGGTGGTGCCGGTAATGAATGCAAGATTTGCTCTTAATGCTACAAATGCTAGATGGGGAAGTTTATACGATGCACTCTATGGAACTGATATTATTTCAGAAGAGGATGGTGCAACTAAAGCTGGTTCTTACAATCCAGTCAGAGGAGAAAAAGTTATAGCATTTGCTAGGGAATTTTTAGATACAACAATTCCTTTATCATCCGGGTCTTTTGCTAACGTCAAAGAGTTC
>DTSX01000027.1 GCA_012965065.1 Gammaproteobacteria bacterium | reverse complement strand
GTACTCTGCGGTGGTTATTCCTCCGAAAGAGAGATTTCATTGATTACAGGAAAAGCCGTTTGGCAAGCATTATTGAACAAAAATATCGATGCTTACCGAGTCGATACGAAGAATGAATTCTTGAATCAGATCGCTGAGAACGATTATGCATCAGCTTGGATTGCTCTTCATGGATTCGATGGTGAAGATGGAAAAATTCAAAGTCTTTTAGAAATCATGGATATTAGATATACCGGCAGTGGTCCTTTGGCTTGTTCGTTAACCATGAACAAGTTATTTACCAAAAGACTTCTTCTTCAAAATGGTTTTAAGACTCCAGATTTTAAGTTGGTAACTCATATTAATCAGTTTGAAAAAGTTGCAGATCTTTTAAAGACACCCTTTGTTTTAAAACCGTGTTCACAGGGATCCAGTATAGGGGTTTCTATCATTGAAAATAAAAACGATTTTGAAAAGGAGTTCCAAGCTCTCGAGAAGTTTAATGATTGGATAATTGCAGAGTCCTATCTTTTGTATTCTGAATACACAGCAGCATTTTTAAATGAAAAAATTTTACCGTTGATTAAAATCGATGCCAGTCATGAGCATTTTTACAACTATGAAGCAAAGTATTTTAGCGACGAAACAAAATATATCTGTCCAAGTGGATTAGACCTACGAGTTGAAGAAAGGATACAAAAAAGGTGTTTTAATGCCTGTAAACTTTTCGCTATAAGGGGATGGGGAAGAATTGATTTTTTTATAGATCACAATGATGAGCCCGTTATTCTGGAGATTAATACGGTCCCAGGAATGACAACTCACAGTTTGGTACCCATGGCGGCATCTGAGATCGGTATTGATTTTGATCAGCTCTGTTTTGATATTTTGGAAATGAGTGCCGTTTAAAGTGAATTTTTTTTCTAAAAGTAAAAAAAAGAATAAGAAACTTAAAAAAAGGGTTTTCATTGGCAAGTTGTCAAAGTTAAATTTTTTCCGAAACGTTCCCAAAAAATTTTATTTTAAGATTGGTTGGATTGGCTTATTAACAATAGTTTTGTCCTTATGTTTTCTTGCTCTGAATCGTCCTATTGAATTAATTAATGTTAGCGGTGATTTGAAGAGAGTTCCCTTAAAGTCGATTGAGAACAATACTAACAGCCTTCGCAATAAGGGATTTCTAAGCTTCAATGCATCTGAAGTCAAGGAGAAAATTGAGTCATTGGATTGGGTCCAATCAGCAGAAATTATAAGGCAATGGCCAAATAAAATTGATATTAAGATCACTGAAGAGAGTTTGTTGGGTATATGGAACGATGATTTAATTTTGAATTCTTCAGGAAAATTATACGTTGTAGACAAACGCAGCGTCCCAACAAATATCCCTAGGCTTAACGGCCCTAAAGGTTCTGAAAGAGATGTCATGAATTTATTTATTAAAATAGACACACTGCTTACAGGAAGGGGTCTTTATCTAGAAGCATTAACTTTAGATGTAAGGGGATCTTGGAGTTTTACTATCAAGCCAAAAATTGAGATAAAATTAGGAAAAACAGAAATCGACCAGAAATTAGAAAGACTTTTTTTAGCTTTGGATCAAACTCTTTTAGCAAAAATTAATAAAGTTTCTTATATTGATCTTAGGTATTCAGAAGGTTTGGCTATTTTATGGAAAAAGTGACTTAAATTATAGATTCATGTCAAGAAATAATGGAAATGAAATTATTGCTGCCTTAGACATAGGCACATCAAAAATTTTAGCACTTGTCGCTGAGATAAATGAACAGAAGGAATTAAAAGTTATTGGCTTTGGAACCGAGCCATCCAGGGGCTTAAAAAAAGGCGTGGTTGTTAATATAGAGGCAACGGTAAATTCAATTGATCAAGCCATTAGAGAAGCAGAGAAAGTTGCCGATTGCGAAATTAATACTGTTTTTGCTGGTATTGCAGGCAGCCATGTCCGAAGTTTTGATGGTCATGGCATCGTCAGAATTAATGAGGGCGAGGTCTCACAAGAGGATATTGATGGTGTTATTGATGCTTCTCAAGCGATGAGTATTCCTTCGGATCAAAGAATATTACATGTATTGCCCAAAGATTTTGTTATTGATGGTCAAGAGGGAGTCCGTGAACCCATTGGTATGTCAGGTGTTCGGCTAGAAGCAGATGTTCATATTGTAACTGTCTCCCGAAGTGCTGAGCAAAACATTATTAAATCCATGGAGAGATGTGGGCTGGAAGTTCAGCAGATTATCCTAGGACAATTAGCTTCCAGCTTTTCGGTATTGTCCAATGATGAGAAAGATCTTGGTGTTTGTCTAGTTGATATTGGAGGCGGGACTTCCGATATCGTGGTGTTTATGGGTGGTCAAATTGTTGCAACCAAGGTAATTCCAATTGGAGGCAATCATGTGACAAACGACATTGCTTACGCTCTAAGAACACCAGAAAAAGAAGCTGAAGAAATCAAAATTAAACATGCTTGCACGACCTCAAAGATGGTCAATAAAGAAGAGCTGATAGAAGTTCCTAGTGTTGGAAATCGCTCCCCCAGACAAATAGAATTAGAACGCTTGGCCTCGGTGGTACAAGCTCGTTATGAAGAATTATTTGCAGTGATCAATGACGAGATCGGGAAAATGAATATAGAAAAACTGAGAGCAGGCATAGTCCTCACAGGAGGAACATCACAACTCAATGGAGCCAAAGAATTAGCTGAAGAAATATTAGAAACTGACGTCAGGGTGGGCTTTCCAAAAGACATGAATGGGACTTTCGAAAACATCAATAGCCCTATCCATGCTACTGGGGTAGGATTACTCCTCTTTGCATTGGAAAAGTATAAAAATAACCCCCACGACCTTATTAAGCAAAAAGCATTGGAATCACCTTGGCTGAGAGTCAAATCCTGGCTGAAATCCAATCTTTAGTGATCTAAACTATGAATTATTGGCATGATAATAATATAAATAATTTGTTTCATTTGTTTTTTTTATGATAACCTTGTCGTGTTTTATTTATATGATTTTAAAAGAGTTTTTATTCAATTATCTATCCATTCTTAGCGAGTGTTAAAGCAAAGAACATTGTCGAATAGTATCAGAGCTTCTGGTGTCGGTTTGCACTCAGGAGAAAAAGTTAATATGACCTTGAGGCCAGCGGCTAAAGATACTGGAATAATTTTTCGAAGACTTGATATAGAACCTATTCAACAAATACCAGCTCTTGCTAAGAGTGTAATCGACACAATGCTGGGTACCACCATAGCTAAGAAAAATGCTTCAGTCATGACAGTGGAACATATACTCGCAGCTTTTGCGGGTTTGGGTATTGATAATGCGTTGATTGATCTGGATGGCCCTGAAGTTCCAATTATGGATGGAAGTTCAGCTTCTTTTATTTTTTTGATCGAATCAGCAGGCATTGAAGAACAAAATGCATCTAAAAAATTCCTAAGAATTAAGAAAAATATAAGAGTAGAAGACGGTGAAAAATTTGCTGAGTTTAAGCCTTACAATGGCTATCGTATTTCATTTGAAATTGATTTTGATCATCCCATGATCAAAAGTAAGTTGACTAAATTGAGTGTCGATTTTTCAACTCTAACGTTCCTGAAAGAAATCAGTCGTGCCCGAACGTTTGGTTTTCTCAAAGAAATAGAAACCCTTCGCTCTAAAAACTTGGCATTGGGAGGCAGTCTTGACAACGCGATTGTATTCGATGACTACAGAATTTTAAATCAGGACGGACTACGGTATCAGGATGAGCTAGTGAGACATAAGATTTTGGATGTAGTAGGAGATCTCTATTTGATGGGCCATATTTTGGTGGGTGAATTTAATGGTTATAAATCTGGTCATGAATTAAACAACAAATTGATACTTAAGCTTTATACAGATCAAACCGCTTGGGAAGAAATCGAGGAGTCAGAGATAACAGACATTCCTATCTCATATTGGACATCAGCTTTGGGAAGAACCTGATCCCTATCTCGAGCTGATCTTTATTTTTTGAGGAACATTGCCGAACTTTTTGCATAAAGCTCTTATTTCCTTTTCTTCATATCTAAGCCTTGCAGCAAACTCAGGCGAGTTTGTCTTAATAACTAATATGCCCGAGTTATTGATGTAAGCCGAAACTATATACCGACCAAAGTTTTTAAGATTTTTTTTCAGGTATCTAGAGAGTGAAGATTTTTCCTGGGCAATTTCAGACAATTCCTCAAGATTCGAATAACTTGCATTAATGATTTCAGAAATATGTTTTAGTTTATCGCTTTGCACAATCCTCTAGAGTGTAGTTAGATAGCAAAAATTTTTTATCCATGAGGGTATAATAACAGCAGAGTAGAATCATGAATATTATCAAGATTGTTACGACTAACCTCCAAATTATCTAACTCAGTTGAGAGGCTGCTTTTGAAAGGATTTTTCACAAAAATATTTGGTAGTAGGAATGAGAGACTGCTAAGCGATTATTCAAAAATCGTTACACAAATCAATGCACTTGAATCTGAAATGCAGAATTTGTCAGATGGCGATCTTCGATTAAAAACAGGGCAATTTAAATCAGAATACCTTGATGATCCAAGTTTAGATGGGCTTTTGCCAAAAGCCTTCGCTGTTGTTAGAGAAGCTTCAGTTAGAACCATAGGAGAAAGACATTTTGACGTCCAGTTGGTGGGAGGTTTAGCTCTTCATTTTGGGAAAATAGCAGAAATGAAAACTGGTGAAGGTAAAACACTTGTCTCCACTTTACCTGCTTATCTCAATGCTCTTACTGGGAACGGAGTTCATATTGTTACCGTTAATGAGTATTTGGCAGAACGTGACGCTGGGTGGATGGGCCCAATTTATGATTTCCTAGGTCTCACTGTTGGCTGTATAGATAGTAGTCAGAAGCAGTCAGAAAAAAGGCAGGCATATCAGTGCGATATTACCTATGGGACAAATAATGAATTTGGTTTTGATTATCTCAGAGATAATTTGGCTTTTGACAAAGAAGGCCAGATGCAAAAACAACTCAGTTTTGCCATTGTCGACGAAGTAGACTCCATTTTGATTGATGAAGCCAGAACCCCTTTAATTATCTCAGGACAAGCTGATCAGGGAACTGAGCTTTATGTAAAAATGAATCAAATTGTTCCAAGACTTAAGCCAGCAATAGATGAAACTGAGGTTGGGGATTACACAGTTGATGAGAAAACCAAACAAGTTTTCCTAACTGAAGAAGGTCACGACAACGTCGAACAAGTTTTAACTGAATTCAGAGTACTTGGAGAGGGTGAAAGCTTATACGATCCCGCCAACATAAGACTCATGCACCACATCACAGCAGCTCTGAGAGCCCATGCTTTGTATAAAAAAGATGTCGATTATATTGTTCAGAATAATGATGTTGTTATTGTGGATGAATTTACCGGCAGAACAATGTCAGGAAGACGATGGTCAGATGGTCTACATCAAGCAGTGGAAGCAAAAGAAGGTTTGGTGGTAAAAGAAGAAAATCAAACAGTGGCATCCATTACTTTCCAGAATTATTTTCGACTCTATAACAAATTATCTGGAATGACGGGAACAGCGGATACCGAGGCTTTTGAATTTCAGCAGATTTATGGCTTGGAAGTTGTTGTGATCCCAACCCATGAAATAATGATTCGCCAAGACGACTCTGATTTAGTCTATCTAAATAAAAAGGATAAATTTAAAAATATAATTAAAGATATCGAAGATCGTCAAGCGAAGGGACAACCAGTTTTAGTAGGAACCGCGACAATAGAAAATACAGAATATATATCCAAATTATTAAACCAAGAACAGATTAAACATCAGGTCTTAAATGCTAAACAGCACAAGAAAGAATCGTTGATTATAGCTCAGGCTGGTAAAACTGGTTCTGTTACCATAGCCACAAATATGGCAGGGAGAGGCACGGACATCGTTTTGGGAGGAAATTTAGAATCAGAATTAAAAATTGCAGGTAATGAAATAGGCGACACTGAACATCAACGCCTCAAATCAGTATGGCAAGACAACCATGATGAAGTCATTGAACAGGGAGGGTTGCACATTATTGGAACAGAGCGCCATGAATCGAGACGAATCGACAATCAATTGAGAGGTCGTTCAGGGCGACAGGGTGATCCTGGTTCAAGTCGGTTTTACCTGTCTCTGGAAGATGATTTACTTAGAATTTTCGGAGATCCAGAGAAAACGCAAACTATGTTGTCCAGAGTTGGAATGGAAGAGGGGGAAGCCGTGGAGAGCAGACTCTTAACCAAACAAATTGAACGTGCTCAGAGGAAGGTGGAAGCGCATAATTTTGATATAAGAAAAACGTTGCTCGAATACGATGATGTTGCCAATGATCAGAGATCAGTTATTTATCAGTTGAGAAATGACATCTTATCCTCCGACAACATCAGTGATGTTATATCTGGGATTAGTGAGGAAGTCATCCAAGAGATGGTAAAGCAATATATCGATCCTGATGTGCCAGAAGATCAATGGGATTTAGAAGGTTTGAGTAAAGCGATTAACAGTGAATTTACCATTGAAATGGACATCGAAACCATTGTTAATCAGGATGACACTTTAGAAGATGAGCAGATCTGGAAGACCGTACTTAATCAATACAACAGGCATTACGATTCGAAAGAGCAGTCAATCGGTCCAAAACCCATGAGAGAGATAGAAAAAGCGGTTATGTTGCAGCAACTTGATTTTCATTGGAGAGAACACCTGGGAGCAATGGATTATTTAAGGCAAGGGATACATTTACGAGGGTATGCTCAGAAAAACCCAAAGCAAGAATATAAAAAAGAGTCTTTCGAAATGTTTTCATACATGATGGATCAACTTAAAAGCAGTGTTATAAGTATTTTGGCCAGAGTTCGCTTCAGAGGGGAAGAAGATGCAGATACTCTCAGTCAACAGACACCAGATATGACTGAGGTAGAGTTAAAACATAGAGATCCAAACACTTTTGAAGCCCCTTTATCCAAATCATCTGACGCTCTGAATGAAGCAAACCAGAGACCTTATGTAAGAACAGATAAGAAAATTGGACGCAATCAACCATGTCCATGTGGTTCAGGAAAGAAATATAAAAAATGTCATGGTGCTATCCAACAATAAAACTCATTCCTTATAATTGAATCATCCAAGAGAATTGTTGAGTATTGCCATTGGTATTCTAAGAAATACTAAAAATGAGGTGCTCCTTGGTAAAAGAATCAAGGGCAAAAGTCTAAAGGGTTACTGGGAATTTCCCGGAGGTAAAATTGAGCCTAATGAAACCCCTGAAGAGGCTTTATTTCGAGAATTTCAAGAAGAGTTGGGAGTAGAAATTGGAAGAAGTAAGAAAATGGAGCCGATTGAGTATCAATACGATCACTACGATGTTTTGTTAATGCCATTTAAAATCATAGATTATGTTGGCCATCCTTCTGGCTTGGAGGGGCAGGAATTAATTTGGTGTGCCATTGATCAATTAAAGGAAATAGAAATCTTACCTGCAGACCGGTCATTGGTTGAAAAGCTTGCTGCAGAATTGTAATCAGCATAAAGAAATTTTAAAACGTATATTTTTGTTTTCTTGAGTTGTTTTTTCTTCGGTTTTTGCCCAATTCAAGAACCGAATGGAAATAAGGTGCTTGCTTCCACTAATTTCTGGAAAAACATTGTTTTTACTCAAAAAAATTCTAACCATAGAGATCTGAGAGTTTCTTTCGATCTGATGATTGTACAAGCCATTGATGGCAACAGTCGCAATCGCTTCTGAGCTTTCTCGCAACAACCAAAGTATTTGATCAATGCTATTGCAAACAGGTTGTATGACCCCCACCCATTCTCTCAAATCACGTCGAGTCCTGGTTAGACCAGAGTCAAGCCAAAATTTATATTTTGGCATGTCAAACTCTGCTCTCCCCCCTGGTAAAGTGTGACGATGAAGTAGGCTACTTACAAACTCGATATCTCTAATTTGGCTCAAATAA
Source organism: Gammaproteobacteria bacterium (assembly GCA_012965065.1). GTDB lineage: Bacteria > Pseudomonadota > Gammaproteobacteria > Steroidobacterales > UBA11654 > DTSX01. Next base: position 4,899 of record DTSX01000027.1, on the reverse strand, counting down.
CCTGTGCCAACTTGATCAACTTCGTTTTTTAAACTTTCTAATTTTGAATTAATTTCTTCTGCTCTTTCTTCATTTACCAGTGAGGAGCCCTGATACTTCGTCATTTGATAGATATACCGGTCAAGATCAAAGAGAACTTCACGTCTAACATCTGTTCTGGAAAGGATCGAATAGATTTCTAAAAGTGTATTTACTGATGACCTGATTGCCCATGTGTCGTCATTCTCCAGAGTGTATTTGAGCCTTTTGTAGAGAAACTCAACGCGCATGAAAGTTCTAAGTCGTTCATTCAGTGGAAGTTCATATATATGTTCTGACATGTACTAGGCTAAATGGTGATTTTGGGTCATTATTATACGTTTCAAATTAGTCAATCAGATTCAACTGTTTTCAGACAATTCCAAGTAAGCTGCATGTAGTTTTTTAACCTTCTTTTTCAAAACATCGATGGATGTCGTTTTTTCATTTTCGATGATATCGTCTGCAAATTGTAATCTTTCATTCCGTTCAATCTGATTGGCAATAATTTTTCCTGCACTTTCCAATGTTTCACCATCACGATTCATTAGTCTTTCTAATTGAGTTTCCAATGAGCAATCAATTATTAAAACTCTGTCAACAAAATCTTGGTACCCGGTTTCTATTAATAATGGGACTACTATAATTTGATATGGACCTTTTGATTCAGCTGTTTTCTGATTAATTGTTGCATAGACTTCCGGATGAATTATTTGTTCTAAATCTTTTTTTAACCCAGAGTTGTTAAAAATAACTGCTCTGAGTTTTTTTCTATCGAGTTCATCGTCATCTCCAAGCACGCCCTTGCCAAAATGCTTAACAACCTTCTCATAGGCTGATCCGTGTTGGGAAGTTACACAATGAGCAATTTCGTCTGCGTCAAGAATTTCTACCTCCAGATTTGCAAATAGATGTGCAACTGTGCTTTTACCAGAGGCAATTCCACCTGTAAGGCCAATTTTGAGTGATCTATTCATTTTACAAAAATAGTTGCAAGGGGTTTAAATAACTCATAGTTTAGATCAAAATACTGTACTTAGTTTTATAAGTCTCATACTTTTGTCAATTAATTAATTTTTTACATTCAAATGAATTTACACGAGTACCAATCAAAGGAGCTTTTCTGCAATGCTGGCATCCCTACTCTTGAAGGGATGGTAGCAGATAGTCCCCAACAAGCGCGTAAAGCCGCGAAACAATTGCAAGGGGATCAATGGGCGGTCAAGGCTCAAGTACATGCAGGCGGACGTGGAAAGGCTGGCGGTGTAAAGATGGCAAAAAGCTTAGATGATGTCGAATTAATTGCATCCAAAATGTTGGGCTCGAGATTAATTACTAAACAAACTGATCAGATGGGGCTTCCAATAAATCTCGTTTATATTGAGCGTGGGACTCAGATCATTTTTGAATTCTATCTAAGCTTGGTCATTGACAGAACCAAGGAATCTTGGACTTTTATTGCCTCTTCCGAAGGCGGAGTGGATATTGAAATGGTTGCGGAAAAAACTCCGGAAAAAATCAATAAGTACACCATAGACCCTGCTATCGGGATTGATACTCATCAACTGAGTTTAATGGCTGAGAAGCTAAATTTAGATGTTAATTTGCAAGAACAGTTTATAGCCATAACAAAAAAAATCTTTGTACTAGCGAAAGATGCTGATGCCAGTCAAGTTGAAATCAACCCACTCATTGTTGACCAGAACAATACTTTCATTGCTTTAGATGCAAAAATCGTTGTCGAGGACAATTCTCTTTTCCGACAACCAGAATTGGCCCTTCTCAAGGACTCGAGTCAAGAAAATGATATAGAGCAAAGGGCATCAGAGAATGGTCTAAGTTACGTGTCTCTCGATGGAAATATTGCTTGTATGGTTAATGGCGCCGGATTAGCCATGGCAACCATGGATCTCATTAAGATTCATGGTGGTGAGCCCGCTAATTTTCTTGATGTAGGGGGAGATGCGACTACACAGAGAGTCACTGCCGCTTTTGAGTTAATTCTGGAAAACCGAAATGTGAGTGCTATTTTAGTTAATATTTTTGGAGGTATTGTTAGGTGCGATGTTATTGCAGAAGGGATTATAGATGCTGTAAAAACAACTAATTCATCGCTGCCGATCGTGGTTAGATTGGAGGGAACCAACGTTCAATCTGGGAAAGCAAAGTTAATGGAATCAGGACTGGACATTATTTCCGCCGATGATTTGTCTGATGCGGCTGAAAAGGTGGTCCAATCTGCTGCAAATTATAGGGAATCAAGTTGAGCATATTGGTTCATCGTAATTCCAGGATTCTTTGCCAAGGCATTACAGGCAAACAGGGCACGTTCCATACAAAACAGTGTATTCACTATGGAACAAAAATTGTCGGAGGTGTAACACCAGGCAAAGGTGGGCAAGAGCATCTCGGTGTTCCAGTGTTTGATACAGTCAAAGAGGCTAAAGAACAAACAGATGCTGATGTCAGTATAATTTTTGTACCAGCACAATATGCGGCGGAAGCTATTGTTGCAGCTGTGGATGCAAAGATTGAGCTCATTGTTTGTATTACTGAAGGCATACCAGTCCAGGATATGATTAATGTGAAGAGCAACATTAGGAATTCTAACTCCAAATTACTTGGACCCAACTGCCCTGGCATTATTACCCCAGAACAAACCAAGATTGGAATTATGCCCGCTTTTATTCATCAACAAGGCTCAATAGGCATTATTTCAAGGTCTGGTACTCTAACTTACGAAGCGGTTTACCAAACCAGTAAAAATGGCTTGGGACAGAGCACATGTGTAGGCATTGGAGGCGATCCAATTAAAGGACTTAATTTTATCGACTGTCTTGAGTTATTTGAATCTGATGATCAAACCCAAGGGATTGTATTAGTTGGGGAAATCGGTGGTTCTGATGAGGAAAAAGCGGCTGAATTTATTAAAGGGAACATCACAAAGCCAGTTGTTGCATACATTGCTGGAATTTCAGCACCATCTGGAAAAAGAATGGGGCATGCAGGTGCCATTGTTAGTGGTAAGGAAGGGACTGCGGAAGGAAAATATGAAGCGTTCAGAAAAGCTGGAGTAACCACCGTTGAGTCTCCAGCCCTTATTGGTGAAACCATGAGGACACTGATGAACCAATAAATTTCAGTTGAACCCAGGGTCCAATTACCAGAATTTGTACCAAGGTTTCTTCTCCTCCAAAGATGTTGTTTCGGGGAGATCCTGAGGAATATTGGCGAGGTAAATTTGCTCGGCAGTATCAGCCAAATCTGTCATCCCAAGTTTCTCATAGGACTCGGTTATGATTCGCAGTGATTCAACTGTAGCAGGGGCACCGTTGTATTGTTCAATTGAGTATTTAGCTCGATTGATTGCTGCAACGTAAGCACCCCGTTCCATGTAATGCCTTGCAACATGATTCTCATACTTGGCAAGTCTATTCCTTAAAAAAACCATTCTTTGTTTAGCATCTTCTACATATTGACTATTTGGGTATCTTCGAATTAACTGTGCAAACACTGAAAATGATTCTTCCGTCTTTACCGGGGGTCTTTTGGTTAAGTCAACATTGAAGAAATCATGATAATATTTATGCTGTCCCTCAAAAAGTGATAAGCCCCTCATGTAAAGGGCGTAGTCTACTCTGGGATGGGTAGGATTTTCCTTTTCAAATTGCCTTGCTTCATCAACAGCTGATTCAAAACCCCCACTTCTGTAATACGCATAAATCAAATCAAGTTGTGCTTGTTTTGATTGATTGCTAAAAGGAAAAGAGGAAGTAAGTATCTCAAGATAGTTGGCTGCATTTCTGTAGTTACCACCCTCCATAGAATTTGTTGCTTTCTGATAAACAACTTCAGCAGTTGAGCGTGAATCTCTTTCTTCGCTTCTGCTGCAACCCATTAAAATGATTAGCCCGATAATTGCTATCCATATATTTTTTGAGTTTGCTTTCATAGAATAAGTACCGGTTCGTTTGGATTATGTGTTTATGTTAAAAAGGTAATGTGGAATTATAACGTAAATATTCGTGAAAATATTTCAACTTAAAGCAATTTTATGGGTCAAAAAACAATAAATTTAATTGTTGGTGATGACAACAACAATCAAAGATTCGACAAGGTAGTTGCAATTTTAGTACAGGATTTTTCACGCATGACCATCAAAAACTGGATAAATTCTGGCCATATTTTATTGGACAATCAAACTGCTGAACCCAAAACTAAGGTGCATAAAGGTCAGAAAATACAAGTTTTTCCTATCATCGAAGATCGACAGGAAACCCTCGCTGAGAAGATAGATTTTGGGGTTGCTTACGAAGATGAAGATCTATTAATAGTTGATAAGCCTAGTGGGCTTGTTGTTCATCCCGGTCATGGTAATCCCACAGGCACTCTTCAAAACGGATTGCTTTACTATCTGCCTTCCTTGAAAAATTTACCCAGGGGCGGATTAATTCATCGACTAGACAAAGACACAAGTGGTCTCCTTGTCATCGCTAAAACAAGTCGTTCATATACAGAAATGGTTTCGGTACTTGAAAAGAGAAAGATCTTGAGAGAATACCGAGCAATATGTGTTGGTGCCATGAGCAGTGGCGGTAAGGTTGATGCCAATATTTCCAGGGATGTAAAGAATCGCATTAAATTCGCAATCTCAAAGAATGGTAAACAGGCGCTAACTCATTTTCGAGTTCTCAAAAAATTTGACCACCATACCTACATAGGGCTGAGATTGGATACTGGTAGAACGCACCAAATCAGAGTGCACATGTCACATATTAAATATCCGCTTCTTGGTGACCCTTTATACGGGAAACGATTGATGATCCCTTCAGGTGCAAGCAAGGTTTTGCAGAGTGAATTGCAACAGTTCAAACGGCAAGC
>DTSX01000026.1 GCA_012965065.1 Gammaproteobacteria bacterium | reverse complement strand
ACAAAAACCGTCTTTTTATTGCCAGCTGCACCTCCCTGGCGCTAACCGCAATGACGTTTGCGATTCGTGCACGATTAGAAACAGTATTTGGGCCGGCAGGAGTCGGTTTAACATTGGAGCAAATCGGCTACGCTTTTATGCCTGCATTTTGGGGATTTACGCTGGCGATGATTGTTGGTGGGCCCATCGTAGATTATTTTGGAATGAAAAAAGTTATGTGGTTAGCTTTTATTCTGCATGCATTCGGAATTATCTTTACATTAGCTGCTACTGATTTCTCATCACTGTTTACAGCAACCATCCTCATGGGATTGGGTAACGGTATGGTGGAAGCTGTCTGCAACCCTATGGTGGCAAGTATGTATCCCACCCAAAAAACTAAAATGCTAAATCGTTTTCATTTATGGTGGCCTGCAGGGATTGTTATTGGCTCAATCATTGGATACTTAATAATGGATATCGCAGGCCTAGGCTGGCAAGTGATGGTGGCATCTCTTTTTATCCCTCTGGTAGTGTATGGCTACCTAATTATAGGCCAAACATTTCCTTTAACTGAGCGGGTAGAAATGGGGATCAGTACAAAGGCAGCTCTAAAAAGTCTCTTGACGCCACTTTATCTGTTTATTGCTGTTTGTATGTTACTTTCAGCCACAACGGAATTAGGAACAACACAACGCATCGAATCACTGCTAAGAGAAACAGGAGTCAATGCACTCCTTGTACTCGCATTTATTAATGGTCTTATGATGATTGGTAGGTATTTTGCAGGTCCAATTTCAAAGAAAATAAGCACAACTGGCATGTTGTGGTTTTCAGCATTATTTTCGTTTATCGGATTGCAACTTCTCGCTAACGCATCGGGTATGTTTGTTTTTATTGCTGCCGGTGTTTTTGCCATAGGAATAACTTTTTTCTGGCCAACCACGCTTGCATTTATTTCAGAAAACATACCTGAAAGTGGGGCTTTTGGGCTTTCAATTATGGGGGGGCTGGGCAACTTGTCAGTCTCAATAGTGCTGCCAGTGATGGGGCGATTTCTTGACAATTCAAACGGAATGCAAGTCATCCAGACAATGAGCACTCTGCCGGCTATATTGTTCGTTTTTTATGGTGCGCTATATTTTTATCGAAAAAAATACAACCAAACCTAAGCGAAAGCGAAAACTGCTAGGCCTTACAAATTTACCCAAACCGAACCTTCGTTGCTTGAACGAACGACTGCCTCTATAAAAATCACGCCAGCTTTGCCGTCCTCAGCTGTAGGAAAACTTACATTTTGATCTACAGCTTCGCCATTGCGTGCAGCAAAAATTGCATGTGCAATTTCACTATAAATTGTGGCGAAACCCTCTAAATATCCTTCAGGATGACCTGCAGGGACTCTTGTTGCGAGTGATGCCTCACTCGCAACGCTGGAACTGTCTCGAGTGATTCGTCGTGAGGGTTGATTTAAAGGAGAAAATATTAATTCATTGGGCTCTTCTTGCCGCCAACTCAGTCCGCCTTGTTCGCCAAAAATTCTGAGTTTTAAATTATTTTCATTGCCAATCGCAACTTGACTCGCCCAAATAATACCTCTGGCATTTCCTTTAAATCGTAATAAAACGTTGGCATTATCGTCTAGCTTTCGTCCATCACCAAATATAGAAATATCGGCACACAAAGCCTCTGCCTCCAACCCACTTACAAAACAAGCTAAATGAAATGCATGTGTCCCAATATCACCAATACAGCCACCCAATCCTGATTGCAAAGGGTCAGTTCGCCACAAAGCTTGTTTATGGCCTTCTTTTTCAATTGACTCTGCTAGCCAATCCTGAGCATATTCACATTGTACGACTCTAATTGCTCCAATCTCACCATTCTCAATCATCGCCCGCGCATGCCTTACCATTGGATGACCGCTGTAATTATAGGTAACGGCAAAAACCAAGTTTTGTTTGTTTGCAAGCTCAACCAGTTCATCAGCTTCATGCGTAGTCACCGTCATTGGTTTATCACAAATTACGTGAAAACCTTCTTGGAGAAATCTTTTTGCGATTGGAAAATGCATATCATTGGGCGTAACAATTGACACCGCTTCAATTCGATCATCTCGGCTTGATTCACCCTTAATCATTGCCTCATAGTTTTTATACGATCTACCTTTTTCCAAACCTAATTCAGAACCCGATTTTTGAGACCGTTCCGGCTCGGACGATAATGCACCTGCACAAAAGAGATAGTTGTTATCGAGACGGGCAGCAATGCGATGTACTTCACCAATAAACGACCCCTGACCTCCTCCGACCATTCCCCATCGGATTGGATCTTTTTTTTCTATATCAGCCATGTTGTTTAAGGCAAGCCCAGCAAACTTTTATTGGATTTTTTATCGCTATCCGATCCTGCGAAATCATCGAAAGCTTTATCTGTAACACGAATAATTTGATCACGAATAAATGCTGCGCCTTCTTTTGCGCCATCTTCAGGATGTTTTAAGCAGCATTCCCATTCCAGAACAGCCCACCCCTGAAAGTCGTATTGAGCGAATTTAGAGAAAATGCTATTAAAGTCAATTTGACCATCGCCTACAGAGCGAAATCGACCTGCCCTATCGAGCCATGATTGATAACCTCCATAGACACCTTGACGCCCTGTTGGATTAAATTCTGCGTCTTTGACGTGAAACATTTTGATCCGTTCGTGATAAATATCAATGTGCTGAAGATAATCCAGTGCTTGTAACATATAGTGACTTGGGTCGTATAGCATGTGACATCGATCATGGTTATGCACACGTTCTAGAAACATCTCAAATGTAACACCATCATGTAAATCTTCACCCGGATGTATCTCATAACATAGATTGATTCCGGCATCATCAAAGGCATTGAGTATGGGTAACCACCGCTTGGCCAATTCATCAAAAGCAGTTTCTATGAGTCCCGCTGGGCGCTGAGGCCAGGGATAAAAATATGGCCAAGCCAGGGCACCGGAAAAAGTAGCATGTTCAGTTAAGCCTAGATTCTCAGATGCTTTTGCTGCAAGTAGCATTTGACTAACTGCCCATTGTTGCCTCGATTCTGGATTACCGCGAACTTCAGGAACTGCAAATGAGTCAAAAAGAGCATCGTACGCAGGATGAACTGCCACCAGTTGCCCCTGGGTATGTGTGGATAACTCGGTAATAACCAAACCATGATTATCTAATGTTTCACAAATTTCAGTGCAATATAACTGGCTATTTGCTGCTTTTTCAAGATCAAAGAGCCGACTATCCCAACTTGGAATTTGAACGCCTTTAAATCCAAGATCTGCAGCCCATTTTGCTATGT
>DTSX01000025.1:15287-43947 GCA_012965065.1 Gammaproteobacteria bacterium | reverse complement strand
AATAATCAAAATAAACACTATGCCAAAAACGTCACCCAGCAAAGAACCCGCGATCACCACTGGCCCTTACAACTCGTTGAGGGAATACATGGCCGCGATTGAAGAGCATGGCAATGTGCTTAAAATTAAGGAGATTGATCAGGATGCCTACGAGCTGACTGGCCTGATATACAAACTTATTGATAAACACGGTTGGTTGGGGGCACCTGCAATCGTCGTTGAAAAAGTCAAGATAGATGGCCGTTGGATCAAAGGCCCGATTATTGTAAATCAATACGGCCTGGCTGCCCACGAAGCAATAGCTGTGGGGGTACCATTCAAAGACATCGGTAACGATCAGATCGAAAATTTCAAAAAAGCACTGAAGCTGGTAATGGACCTTGGTCAAATACAACCCGTCAAACCGGTTGAAATTGAAAAACACCAAGCCCCTGCCAAAGAAATCATGCTGCAGGACGAAGAAATCAATGTCCTTGATTTTCCTTTTTTGCAAAGCAATCCAGGGGACAACGGCCGTTTTATAAACACCGGTAATTTGGTGCTGATTGACCCAGAAAAAGGCAGGAATGTTGGCACCTACAGAATGCAAATTAAAGGACCCAGAAAGATAGGGATTAATCCAGAAAGGAAGCAACATGGCTGGGAATTTCTGATGGGCATGAAAGAACGGGGGGAGAAAGTGGCCCAAGCAGCTGTGGTCTTGGGTACAGACCCGCTTGTGTTTGCAATGAGTAGCTCAAAAACAGCACGACTTGGCCAAGATGAATTGGAAATTGCAGGTGGGTTTAAAGGTTGTCCCGTCGAAGTGGTTAAATGCGAGAATAGCGACATCACTGTACCGGCAAATGTTGAAATGATCATAGAAGGTGAAATACCCCTGGATGATATGGAGGAAGAAGGCCCCTTTGGGGAAATGTATGGCTATATGGGCTTACCACACGCCGAGCAGTTTTACATGAATATAAAAACTATAACGCACCGTAAAAACCCGATGTTTGTGAATCAATTCACCGGGGTTACCCGCGGCTTTATTACCACGCCCAGCGAAGCCAGTTCAACCAGGAACTTCAGGCAATTTATTCCCGAACTTGTTGGTGCTCACGGTCCCCCAGATTTCACCGGTTTTTTCTTTATTAGCATCGATAAAACAAGACCACACCAAGCGTTTGAAGTTGCAGAGAAACTGAATTTTTTACCCATTTCAAAAATCATGGTAGTTGTCGATAAAGACGTAAATATTCATGACCCCATGGAGATGATTGCAACTGTGGGTGCTCGCTGGCAACCGCATCCTGGGGGGAAAATTATAGAAGCAGGCCCCGGTTTTTTTCTGGATCCCAGTGCCAAAATTAGAGGCCGATCTTCAAAAATCATTATCGACGCTACACGACAATGGCCAGAAGAAGGTGGACCCGATCCGTATCCTAAATTAAACCGAGAACATCTTTTGGATCATGATCCTGATATCTTTGCTTTGATCAAAGAAAAATGGGGCCACTTACTCTAAAGTTTTGAGCTATATTACAAGGAGAACATAATGTCTGAAGCATCAAGTCTGACACCATTTACCAAAGGAGATGTTTTTGTTGGAGCCACAGTCTTAAATAACCCAGATGACGACCACGCAGGAGACGGTCGGATTATCCAATTTGATGAAAATTTAAACCAAAAAGGCGTTTTATGGACGCAACACACAACCCATTTAGTGGGCGGTTTAAAATTTGATCAAAACCAAACGCTCTGGGCTTTTGACAGTCAAAATTATTCTGTTATTAAGGTTGATTGTGACGGCAATCAACTCCCAAAAACTGATTTTGGCCAACGGTCCTATTCGAACGTTAGTTTTGCCAACGATGGAACCGTTTATCTGGGCGAACATTTGGTTGGTGATGAATCCAACAACAAGGCATTGGAAGGTCCGAGAAAACTAGAAACAGTTCTTCCCTTTATGCCAGGGACTGAAAAATATGGGGATGGCAATATTTACAAATTCACGCAAGAAGGTGAACTGCTTGATACCTTTGACACCGAAACTCACGGAGGCATGCCTGGGTTTCTTGGTGTTACTGCCTCCACCATCAGCCCGGACAATGCAAAATTAATTTATATCTCTGAATTGGGCAACCGAATCTTTCAATTTGATTTAATGAATCGTACACAAATGGACGATCTGGTAACGTATGCACCAGAAAGCGGTGACATGGTGATTGCCATCAGCTACGCTCCCAACGGGGACTTGTATTCGATAAAGGCAAACTTTAGGGCTGGATTCAGCTTGTGTCGTCATGATGCAGAAACTGGAGAAATTTTTACCACCATGGATCTTCCGGGCCCAGGTTGGGCCGCTTTAACTTTATCAAAGGATGGAGAGTCAGCTTATATAGGCAATTTTTTCAACGGTCTTCTGGGCAAATTTAATTTGTCTTCTGGAGAAATGACCGCCAGTGCCGAAACCAGTGTGGAGCGATCACTGGCTGGTGTTGCCGAATATTAACCCAACCTTTTGTGTCTTCATTACCAAGGCACCGTTTTGCCATTGTAATTGAGGTATGCGCCTGTATTTTCTATGGAGAGAGCATCGATGTTCCGCATCATATCGGAGACTGCGACTTCGGTTTTTCTCAGAGGAAAACCCATAGCAGCCAAACTGGCCATAAAATCCGTATTCGTCGCACCGGGATTAACCATAGCTACTACAATTCCCCTATCCTTCAACATGTAGGCGAGATTGACCATTACCATGTTCAGTGCCGATTTACTTGACCGATAAAAAAATAACCTGCCGCCTCGCTTGAAAACATTACTGATGGAACCTTCACTACTCGAGACGGTAATGATTTTCTTATGTCGGCTGTCTCGAACATGCGGGTAAAATGCCTCAGCCATTTTTAGTGGACCGATGGTGTTAGTCTCCAAAACAGCGTTGTATGTCTCATAATTAAACCGTCCAAACATTTGATCTATTTGACCACCGGATATACCTGCATTATTCAACAATACATCAATGCGAGTGTTGTTGTATCGTTCGGCCAAAAGATCTATCTGAGTGTGATCACGAACATCAAGCTTGTCGATAATCAACAAGTCTGGGTACTCAGCTTGCAGTGTTATGAGGTCGTCTGCTGCTTCTGGTTTGCGGCAGGTGGCAATAACCCGCCATCCCTTTGCCAAATACTGTTTCGCAAATTCAAACCCTATCCCACGATTTGCACCGGTAATTAATGTGGTGGGAATGTATCCATCAGCCTGATTTGCATCCGCCCTTATAGCAAAGCTTGAAACAAAAAGTATCAAAGCCAATAGACAAAGACTTACGGTTTTAATGATCTGATTTGGAAATGTCATACTCTCGAGCTTATTACTCATTGCGTGCTCCCTTTTTTGATTTTATTTTATATCTGATTAGATTATATCGTTATATTTTTTACAATAAAGACTTCTTGCTCATCCAGGTTTTGCAGCGGAACTTGGTTTTTGCGCATCCAATTTTTTCGCCACAATTGTAATCGCGATTATGCATGGAACCAAAACTAGAACTCCCAGGTAAAGTGGCGCATTCACCCCAAGCAAACCAAAGACAACGCCGGCAGCAAGTGGTCCTGAGATTCTCCCAAGCCAAGAACTGGACTGATATACACCTAAAACAAAGCCTTTTTCCTTATCGCCAGCGACCTTGGAAACAAAACTTGAAGTAGCAGTTCCAAAAGCAGCGCCACTTGAGGCAGCTATAGTTAGCCCAAGCAGCATAATTATCCAGGATGGTGCTTGGGCCATGATGATTAACCCAGTGGCATAACCGATAAATGTCAATCGAATGACTCTCGCCTCGCCCAAGATAGGCACAATTCTGCCTACCACCAACGCTTGCACCAAAGTCACAATTAGGCCTATGTAAGTCATGCAATAGCCAACTTCTATTGGACCCCAAACAAACCTTGATTGCGTCCACAATGGGAATATGGTTTCAAATGAACCGGTAACAAACATCATTGCCAAAGCGAGCAAAATAATTTCCATTAAGATGGGTCTTCTGAAAACCAAGCCCCAATTTTTCAATAACGATGTGTTTTCTTTTGTTTTGGGACTTCTATTTTCTGGTTGCAGACTTTCCTTTAGAAGAAACAAAGTCGCTGTACCAGTTGCCAAGGAAAGGCTTGCAGCAACAATTGCCGGATAAAATAAGCTAGCGCTGCTGGCATCCTGTCCACCCAACAAACCTCCCAGTGCCGGTCCAATCATGAAACCAATACTGACACTTGCCCCAATGTAACCCAGCCATTTTGCACGTTTCTTTTCATCGGTAGAATCAGCTACATAAGCCATTGCTGTAGAAATATTTCCTGAAATCATTCCACCAAAGAAACGTGCAGCTGCCAACATCCACAAATTGGATGAATATGCTAGCCAGATAAAACAAATGCTTTGACCAAAGATACTTATAAGTAAGACTGGTTTTCTTCCGATACGATCACTTAATCTGCCCCAAATTGGGGTACCAATGAATTGACCCATTGAGTATGTAGCAATAATGACGGTTGCTATGGCGGGTGTAGCGCCCAGATTTTGAGCATAAAACAAAAAAGTTGGTAAAACCAATCCAAAACCAACGGTGGCTAGCCCCGTTATGAAACAGAGTATGATCATTCGACTTTTAAGACAAAGGTATTTTGTCGAGAACCCAACCTTTCTGCTTGTTTCTCCCCGGTGAAGGGATTGCGTATGCCTTCTTGCCAATATTGGCATCAACTTTTCTGCTGTCTATTTTCCAACCCTTTTTCTTCCAACCATCAAGCAACTTTCTGTATTTAATACAAGGTTCATCGGCTGGAACCAGAAACTCTTTGCTATTGGTATCGGGTGTCAATACTGGATTCAGTTTTTCAAGAATTACAATATCTTGTCTTGCAATCGCCATACAACGATCCGCAATTGCTTGGTCCATATTTTCATCCAGCATCATTTTCCGCATGTTGATCAAGAAAATCTTGACGTGGTTCTGTTCCATGGGACATTCAAACATGTACTGCCTAAACTCTGAATCTTCACCGAAGACGATATAAGTCCACATTTGGTTGGGACCCACAATCCCAGAACCTGCCATGCGCTCATCGCTTGCTTCCTTTATCTGAGGACTATCTTTTTTAGACGATGGCGATTTAAAGGCATGCCAAAAACCAAACCCCCATTTTTTATCGCCAAACATATTGTCAACATAATCAAGGGCATTGACTTTGTAATCTTCATCTGTACCTTCGTGTCCATGGGTGGGATGGACGAATTCATTGTGGCCAGCATCAAGACCATTCTCAATTGAGCGTTCAAAATTTATGTCCGCCTCATACGTTAACCAATTGGCCCGCCAATTCTTTCCATCCTCAAGTTCAGCAACCGGCATAATTGGTGGTCTATGTTCCTCCTCTAAATCGCCCAAGAAAGTAAATACTATGCCGTTTTGCTCCTGAGTTGGGTAAGCATCCACACGTGCTCTTTTAGGAATTTTTGCATCCTTACCCAATGATGGAATCCGACGGCAATAACCTGCACCATCATAGCGCCAACCATGATAAGGGCATTGAATACAATCGTCTCTGATAATCCCTGCTGACAATGATCCGCCTCGATGTGGACAGGTATCACTGAGTGTGTGGGGCTGGCCTTTTGAATCTCTAAATGCGACAAAATTCTGTCCGAGTATTCTTGCCCTGATGGGTTCGTCTTTTAACTCTTCACTCAGTGCCACTGGGTACCAAAAATTTATATACATTTCCTACTGCTTCCTCATGATCAAAGATTGGTGATTCGGTTCATAACTTTAATGTAATTCTATAGATTAGTAACAAACGTTAATAGATTAAATACCAAAAATAGATATTAAAAGATTCAAAAAATTAAGTAGTATGAGATTATTGTTTAATTAATTTGGATGCGAATGAGCTAATTGTAATCGGAGAGGTGAATAAAATGGCTATGATGCAAGGAAGCAATAGACCAAGAAAGGTAGAAGAACAAACTGGGTCTCCAGTTACAAATGAGGCAATGAAACCAGAAAATCTTGCCCCACCAACTGGAATGGAGGGCAGGGAAGAAGATTTAGCAAAAGCCATGCAGATGCTGGTGAAAACTATAAAAATCCAACAACCCTATCCACACGACACCAATGATGCATTGCTAAAAGCTCATCTAAATGCCATTCAATTTGCCAAAAACCGGGGCTTGCTTGAGGAACTGGTTGCTCATGACTGTGAAACGATGCAACCCATCTTGAAACGGTGCAAAGCAATGATTGAAAAAACTGGAAACAAAGAATTGGCATTGGTAATGAATTTCGAGCGCACTGGTTGTCATTTCCAGCTGGTTCTAGAAACCCAAAATGAACCCGGCAAGCGAACATTCATTTTTCCCTTCAAAAAAGTATTAAATGCAGCCAAAAGATTGGGTCAATTTGATCTCACTGAAGAGGAAATACTCGAGAAATGGTGGAAACCCCGCTACATGAATTATGCCAAAGCCTTGGGTGTGGAATTCAAAATATCAGATCTGGATGAAAACAGTCGTATTACCGTAGAATTGGTAGGTTGAAGCTGCTGCTATCAATCATCATATAAGAACCAACGTGGGCTCTATGAACACAAAGAAAAAATCTAGTAACGTGCCCACAAGAAAAGAAATAATCCAGGCGGCTGCCGATCTGGTGCCTGTATTGAGAGAAAGAGCAGAATCAGCAGAAGATTTGAGAAAAATACCCGACGAGACTATTCAGGATCTAAGGGCTGCAGGAATCCATAAAATTTTTACCCCAAAACGCTACGGTGGGTACGAAATGGAATGGGGAACTCATGTCGATGTTGCCAGAGAGTTGGGCAAGGGCTGTGCTTCCACTGCATGGACTTCTTCGGTTGTGATGTCGCACACCTGGATTTTGGGTCGATTCCCTGCTGAAGCTCAAGAAGAATTTTGGCCCAGTTGTCCAGATGCGATTGTTGGGACTGCCTTTGCTGGTGGGGGTGAAATGGAAGAGACCGAAGGGGGCTTCATTTTAAATGGCCTGTGGCGCTTTTCGAGTGGGATTGATCACGCAGACTGTGCTCTTGTTGCCGGACAATTTGCCAATAAAGATACTATTGCATCTGGTGGGACTGCCTTGGAATATCGCATGGCCCTGATCATGCCAAATCAATATGAAATCGTTGATACTTGGCATGCCGAAGGGCTTAAAGCCACAGGCAGCAAAGATGTTAAAGTGGTCGATCAATTCATTCCTTTCCACAGAACAGCCAAATCGATTGAAATCAGTGGGAATCAACCACCTGGTGCGCAGTTGCATGACAGCTACATCTACCGAGTGGAGTTGAACATGTTTTTTAGCACATTACTGTCGGGTCCAATGTTAGGGGCTACTCATGGGATTATGCAAGAGTATCTGGATCAAACACGATCGCGATTTGGAGCATTATTTGGAGAAAAGGTTGCTGAGCAATCACCGGTTCAACAAAAAATTGGTGAATCTTATGAAGAGCTAAGAATGGCTGATTTAATTATTGACTCACTTTGTGATTTTCTCCATCAAGAAGGGCAGGCAGGGCGAACAATCAAAGGTATTGATCGTTTGCGAACAAAAAGAGAAACCTCAATGGCTGCCCAGTTGTGTATGAAATCTGGCACTCGTTTGTCTACCATGATGGGTGTTACAGCACAAACAGGTAGAAACCCAGTCCAAAGACACTTTAGGGATTTGAGAACAATGTCCACACACGGGGCTCTTCATTGGGACAATGCCACAACCCCAACAGGACAGTATTTGCTTGGTATCGAGACAGGCGACGTTTTGGTTGATCAAGAGAATGAATATCTCAAAAAACAAGAGAACAATTAATGAGGATTGGTTTATTAGTGTTAAGGCTTTTTGAATCGCAGTAAGAATCGGCTGGTTCGGTCACGAATGTGTTTTTCAAATACCATATCCGTCAGATTATCGTCTGGATTTTCCAGAAGATCGGATTCGTCTTCTAAATCAAAACCAGCTTTGAGAACCTCGTCTACAACAAAATCTTTTTCAATCCGATGAATTGAATGGCAATCATCAATTCCCCGCCCCGTTTGGGCGTGATGATCCAATATTCCATAGATACCGCCACTTGATAGTGCGTCAAAAACACTTTGATTCATCTGATCACGATTTACTTTTGTCCAGACTGAATCGTGGTACGTCATGATGATGAGTATCTTATCCAGTGCAATCGGGAAATTGGGCGATTCCATTTCACCTACAACAGAATGCATGTTGTTTTGGGGAAATTTTTTTAATCGTTTTTCAATTGGGTCCCCTTTCCACCGTTCCACGCTCAAAGGTGAAATGTGAGCATAAACCAAACCATCAGTGCCAACTGCTGCGGCAACAATACCAGATACATAACCCCGTCCTGCATTCAGTTCCCCTACTTTGTCGCCTGCTTCAATCTGAAAAAAAGTCAGCACTTCGGCGGGTTTTCTAAAACGGTCTCTTTCTCGATCTCCCGTTGGTCTATTGTTGCTTTGGACTGCTTGTTGAATATGCGTTGGTATATCCATAAACATTTAATCTTATTGATTCTTTAATAATACCCTACCTGGCAGCACACCTGTTGACTTGCCTTGATCCAATACTCTTTTGCCATTGATCCAAACAGAATGGATGCCTCTAGACCTTTGCTGAGGATTCTCATACGTAGCCTTATCAATAATATTGACAGGATCAAATAAAACTAAATCCGCAAATGCACCTGGTTTGATAATACCTCTGTTTTTAATTCCTATTTGCGCTGCAGACAAGCCTGTCATTTTATAAACCGCTCTTTCAAGTGAACCAATGCCGTCTTTACCTAAATATCGACCCAAAACCCGAGGAAATGATCCACACCCCCTTGGGTGTGAACACTCCAATCCTCCGTCGCTGGTGACATTAGCATAGGACCAATTCATTAATATTCTCACGTCTGAATCGATCATTCCCTTGGCGACTACGTATTCACTCAACGCCTCGTTTAGGTAACTATCAGATGCCAGTCGACTTAGCATAACCTCGTTTTCAACCCCTGCGTCCTTGGCAATCTCCTCCACGGTTTTACCCACATACTCAGGATGCAGTGAATGATGAACAAATCTAATGTCTGCAGCAGAAGCAAGGTTCTCGAGAATAAATTCTGCTTCGTTCAAATCGTCAAAATTACGATCAGGAAACAAAGTCGTAATACTACTGGACCAAGCTTCGTAAGGATACACATCTGCCGTAATTTCTATACCTTGGGCTCTAGCAGTGTCAAGGATTGCAATTACCTGAGCTGCCTTGCCCCAAAGAAATTTCGCGCCCAATTTCCAGTGATCGATATTTACTGGTATCTGTGCTTGCTTTCCAATTTCTATTATCTCATTCACAGCCTGCCAATAGTATCGATCCTCACTTCTTATATGACTCTTATACTTGCCCCCATAATTTGCCGCCACTTTTGCCAAGGCTATTACCTCTTTTGTTGAAGAATAAATACCGGGGTCGTATTCAAGCCCAGTACTTAAACCATAAGCACCAGCTTGCATATCCAATGCCACCAGATCCTGCATTCTTGTTATTTCGTCCTCTGACGCTTCTCTCTTGTAATCTTTTCCCATGACTTCCGAACGGATGCTGTTGTGGGCTGAGAAACTAGCAACGTTAATCGCGATTGGATGGGAATCAAAAAAATTGGAGTATCTGGCTAGAGATGTAAATCCTGTCTCGTCCAATCCGCTGGCACTTCCATCCATCCCCCTAACAATGGTTGTAATCCCTTGGCTGATAGCAGCAGAAGCACCGGTTTCAATAACAAGACCTTCATCATGGTGGCTGTGAGTATCAATAAAACCAGGAGCTAGAATCAATCCATTGCCATCAATAACGATGTCTCCGGAAGTTTCCTCTAAATTCCCTACACTTTTGATTGTTTCTCCTGAAATTCTAACGGATCCCTCTTTTCGTAAGTCTCCTAAACCATTGATGATAAAAACATTTTTAATCAGAATATCCTTGGAATTAAGTTCGCTTACAGGAGATGTTTTGGCACCAATGGAAAAACTAACAACACTAAAAAAGACCAAGAAAAAGAAATTGTAAAAATATTTTTTTATCATAAAACCCTATCCATTTGCATTTTTTACTATAATCCTTTTTTATTAAAAACGGAAAAGTTGTCCCTATCAGCAATGAATCATCATAAACCAGTTTTAGTTAAGTCATTTCGAGCGTTGCGCCCGATACCTGAAAAGGCATCCGAGGTGATTGCTCCACCGTATGATGTTCTGAATTCAGATGAAGCCAGAGAACGGGCAACAGATAAGCCACTTAGTTTCCTCCACGTTTCAAAACCTGAAATTGATTTGCCTGTAGACACGCCATTTGATGCTCCCGAGGTCTATAACCAAGGCTCAAAAAATCTATCCAAGCTTATCAGTGAAAAAATTTTGATCGAGGAGGATGAATATTCTCTCTACATTTATGAAATATCAACAAATGGCTGTAAACAAACCGGTGTAGCGTTTGCGGCATCACTGGAAGCATACGACTTAAACTTAATCAAAAAACACGAGCACACCTCGCCAAGAAAAGAGGCTGATCGAGTCCAGAATATTTCCACACTGAATGCTCAAACTGGTCCAGTATTGCTAACTTACAAAAGCAACATGCATCTCAAAGAAATTCTTTCAAAGATTATCGTACAAGACCCAATATACGATGTTTATGCCGATGAAGGACCAAGGCACAAGATATGGAAACTAAGCAATGTCGACGAGATTGACTCCATTCTACAGATTATCAACAACATGGATGCTCTGTTTATTGCAGATGGCCATCATCGCTCTGCTGCTGCTGCACGGGTTAGAGATCAAAGAAAACAAGGTAATGCAAATCACAACGGTAGAGAAAATTACAATTACTTTCTTGCCGTTGCATTTCCTCACAGTGAAATGAACATCCTTGGCTACAACCGAGTTGTTAAAGGCATCAACAATCATACACAAGAATCCCTACTCCAAGCGATCAACTTATCGTTTGATGTTGAATTATCACCAGTGCCATTTAAACCATCTAAACCTAAACAATTTGGCATGTATATTGAGGGAATGTGGTACAAATTAGAGCTCAAACAAACCCTTCATAATATTGCAGACCCGGTAAAATCATTGGATGTATCCCTCTTGCACGATTACCTTTTGGAACCGATATTAGGGATCAAAGATGAAAGAACAGATCAACGCATTGATTTTGTCGGAGGGGCCAAAGGACTGCGGGCATTGGCAGCAAAGGTGGACTCCAAGGAAATGGTAGCTGCCTTCTCATTGTACCCCACTGCTATTGATGACCTTATCTCGGTTGCAAAGGCGGGTAAAGTCATGCCACCTAAATCCACTTGGTTTGAACCCAAACTACTGGATGGTTTGCTCTCACATCGAATTGACTAAAACTGTTTGTTTTCAGAAATTCTGCTTCATGTTATTGCAAAAATTTGACACAATTTGGTTTCAATATTTATTTTTAATTTGATAAGGGAAATATTATGGATGTAGAGAGCATAAAAGAAAAAGCAAACAGCGCAGATGAGAATATTACATTCACAGACGATGCTTGTGAAGCATTGACACAAGTCCCAGATTTTGCAATGGATATGGCCATTAATCACATGGTCAACGCTGCAAAAGACCAAGGCGTTGACACAATTGATCCTGCCTTTTTGGAAGCAAACAACCCGATGGGCTAGTCCCGTTTTTGGTTTGTTGTAAATTTTCTGGTGGTGATGGGTGGACTTGAACCACCGACCTTCGCGTTATGAGTGCGATGCTCTAACCAACTGAGCTACATCACCGTGTACATTGAAAGGGGATTTTCAATCCCAATTTCTCTCCTGTCAAGCCTGAGTAAAACATTAGCCGAGGTAAACTAACTAAACATTAAAACGAAAATGGATCACATCGCCCTCGGACAAGATGTAATCTTTTCCTTCCAATCGAAGTTTACCGGCAATTTTGCAACCCTGCTCGCCCATGAATTGAGTGTAGTCTGTGTAACTTATAACCTCAGCACATATAAAACCACGTTCAAAATCACTGTGAATCACCCCCGCCGCATTGGGTGCCTTGGTTCCCACTTTTACAGACCAAGCCCTGATCTTTTTCGAGTCTGTGGTAAAAAATGTTTGCAATCCGAGAAGCTTGTAACAGGAATTAATCAATCTGTTTAATGCCGGTTCTTTTAGGTTTAGATCCTGTAAAAATGCGCTTTTTTCGTCTCCTTCAATCAGAGAAAGTTCTGATTCAAGAGCGCCACAAATCAGGATCAAATCAAAATCTTGATTGCGACCAAGGTAATCTGCAACGTCATCGGAATAGGAGTTACCACTGAGAATACTCGACTCGTCAATATTGGCCACATAAAGAGTTGGCTTAGCAGTTAATAAACGCAAGTCTCTAAACCATAATTTGGCTTCCTCAGTGGTAGACCGGAACTCTCTTGCAGGTCTTGATTGATCTAAATGTTGAAGAAGGGTTTTGAAAAAATCCCTTTGCTCTGAAGCGCCCTTATGCGCAGCTTTTGATCCCTTTTCAGCTCGATTTAAATTTCTTTCAACAGTCTGTGTATCAGCGAGAAGTAATTCCGTATTGATTGTTTTGATATCACTGCTGGGATCAATCGTGTTGGCAACATGTGCAATCTCATTGTTGTCGAAACATCGAACAACATGAACAATAGCATCCGTTTCCCTAATATGCCCCAAAAACTTGTTCCCTAAACCTTCACCTTGAGAGGCGCCTTCAACCAATCCTGCAATATCAACAAACTCAATCAAAGAAGGGATAAAAGTTTGTGTCTGCATAATTCCAGCCAAGGTAGCCAACCTTGCATCTGGAACAGCGACGCTATGAATGTTTGGATCAATGGTGCAGAACGGGTAATTTGATGCATCGACCCCAGCCGTTGTCAAAGCATTAAACAAAGTCGATTTACCCACATTGGGTAAGCCTACAATTCCGCATCTAATTTTCATACCATAGTTTATGATACACAATGAGATATTTTATAATGGTTACTGGAGTGATCCCGTGCAATTGGGGCACACTGAAAAGCGAGTTTAACAATTATTTTGGAAAATTATGACTCAAAAACTTTTGGCAACAACAGCGGGCAGTCTGCCAAAACCACAATGGCTGGCAGAGCCTGAAAAACTCTGGCCTAAGTGGAATCTCCATGAAGATGCATTATGGGAAGGACAAAAAAAAGCAGCCAAGACTTGGATAAAAAGGCAAGAGCAGGCAGGTCTTGATATTATTTCTGACGGGGAGCAATTTCGCATTCATTTTGTTCACGGTTTTCTGCAAAACATTCTCGGCATCAATTGGGATAAAAAAACTCCAATGGGTATCAGAAACAACCGGTACACAGTTGAAGTACCAACGGTGGTTGAATCGGTTCAAAGGCCGGGTTCGATTCATGCCAGGGAAGCAGAATTTTTAAGAAATAACACAAAGAAAAAAATAAAATTTACCCTACCTGGCCCTATGACAATTTGCGATACAATCGCGAATGACTGTTATAGAACTCGTTCGCAAATGGCATACGCATTTGCATCAATCCTCAATGAAGAAGCTAAAGAATTAGAAAAAATTGGCGTTGATGTTATTCAATTCGATGAACCTGCGTTTAATTCCTTTACTAAAGAGACACTTGAATGGGGCATCGATGCTTTGGAAAAAGCAGTTGAAGGTCTTGAGTGCACAACTGCAGTTCACATTTGCTATGGTTATGGCATCCGAGAAAACATAAATTGGAAAAAATCACTTGGTGAGAATTGGAATCAATACCAAAACATTTTCCCTGCGCTCAATAAAAGCAGCCTGAACCAGGTTTCACTTGAATTTGCAGGATCGAAAGTTCCCCCTGAATTAATGCGATTGTTGCCAGACAAGGAACTGATGGTTGGAGTCATCACGGTCGTTGCTAATAAACTAGAAACGCCAGAAGAAGTAAAAAAAAATATACTTTTATCATTAAAATATGTCGATTACGAACGTTTAATTCCTTGCAGTAATTGTGGCATGGCTCCTTTGCCAGAAAAAATAGTCCTAGATAAAATTAAAGCTCTGGGTAAAGGAACTGCATTGGCCAGCAAATAAACAACCTATACCGGGTTGCTGTGCAAAATATCCATGGCTTTAGCAACACCCAGATTCATCATATCTTCCACGGCTTCGACAGAAGCATCCAAGGCCAATTTGATACCAATCAATTCTTCTACAGTGGGTTTGGATAAAACATAATCAATCACATCTTTTTTTTGTGGGTGGCCGATTCCTATTCTGATTCTTAAAAATGAAGAGCCACAAAGATGGATAATATTTCTCAACCCATTATGACCCCCATGCCCACCGTCGAATTTAATTTTTGCAATCCCGCAATCAAGATCAAGATCGTCGTGGATGATACAGATCTGTGTGAGACTTAACTTGTAATAGTCTATAAACCGTCTGATTGACTCCCCGCTTTCATTCATATACTTCGATGATTTAAAGAGCAATAATTTTTTGCCCTCAAATGATGCTGTGGAGAGATCTCCAAAGAGTTTTGATTCTGGTTTAAAAGCAGAAGCCTTATACTTTTCCGCAAGCAAATCCAGAAAATGATAGCCCACATTGTGTCTAGACCTGTTGTATTTCTCTCCAGGATTGCCCAGGCCGATAAAAATTGTGGGAGAAGAAAGTTGAGCCGATGTCATTAGCAACCCTTATTTCTAGGAATTGTCGTGTTTGTTGTCCTCAGAATCAGTATCGGTATTATCGCCCTCCGATTCAGTGGTTTCGTCAGTGGCCTCTGCTCCTTCAACTTCTTCGCCTTCTTCACCTTCTACAACCACTTCTTCTGGCTCTTCTTCCTGAATTCTCAATAATCTAATAGCCACGATAGGTTCGTTGTTGGGTTCTTCTTGAGTAAGTTGAGGTATTTCAACTCCTTCTGCAAGAGGTATATCTGATAAGTAGAGCAGTTCGTCCAATTCCATCGCTGCAACATCAACTTCAAGTCTTTCGGGAAGGTTTTTTGGTAGACAGCTAACCTCAACCTCATTCATCAGAGCACTTACCGTTCCGCCTTCAAGCTTGACTCCTGGTGCTGAATCTCCATTGAGGAAGTGAATTGGAACACTGACGCGTAGAATCTGATCCGCTATTACTCGTTGCATGTCCAAATGCATAACTTGTCTTTTGGATGGATGAATTTGAACATCTTTAATCAAAACTGATTCTTCCTTGTCCTGAATTTTGATGCTTAAAATACTCGTCAGAAAGCTTTCCGAAGCCAGTTTTTTTAGCAAGTGATTGTGGTCTATAATCAAACTTAAATTCTCCCGACCTGCACCATAAATAACGGCCGGAACCATCCCAGATCGTCGTAAACGCCTAGAATTTGAAGTGCCTGCTCCATCCCTCAGTTCAGCAATTAAATCAAAGTCTTTAGCCATATCTAAGCCGGTCCAATTGTCCTGTTTGGTTAGTATTCAAAATTCAAATAAAACGGGGGTGAATAATAACCGATGTTGGTTTTTGAAACTAGATTATATATTGATTTTATTGAATTAATTTAGTTGCTAATCGGCATAAAGTGAACTGACTGACTCGTCGGCTATGATTCTTCGGATAGTTTCTGCGACCAATTCGGCAATTGAAAGTTGCCTAATTTTTCCTGTATCTAACGCATCTTGGGACAAAGGTATTGTGTCAGTCACCACCAATTCATCCAACTCTGACTCCCGAATCCTCTCAGTGGCAGGTCCTGATAAAACAGGGTGAGCAGCGTAAGCCACAATTGTGTTAGCTCCTTCTTCTTTTAATGCTGCAGCTGCATTACACAAGGTACCTGCCGTATCAACCATATCGTCAAAAATTACAGCTGTTTTATCCTGAACATCACCGATAATATTTACCACTTCCGATTTATTAGCTTTTTCACGTCGTTTATCGATAATTGCCAAACCCGCATTATCCAAACGCCTAGCAATCGCACGTGCCCTTAAAACGCCTCCAACATCAGGCGAAACTAAGACAAGGCTGTCATATTTCTGCTTCCATATATCGCCCAAGAGCACTGGGGAAGAATAAACATTATCGACTGGTATAGAAAAAAATCCTTCAATCTGATCTGCGTGCAGATCTATTGTTATTAGCCTTGAAATTCCAGAGGTCTCCATCAGGTCTGCCACCAATTTCGCTGAAATGGGTCCTCGGGTATTTCTTGGTCTTCTATCTTGCCGAGAATAACCAAAGTAAGGAACTACCGCAGAAATAGTTTTAGCCGATGCTCTGCGGCAGGCATCTGCCATTAAAAGCAATTCCATCAGATGGTCATTGCCAGGGGGACAGGTTGACTGAATCAAGAAAACATCCATGCCTCTTATATTTTCTAAAATTTCAACCCTCGTCTCACCGTCACTAAATTTTTCAACCTGGATAAAACCAAGAGGCTGCATCAATTGCTGAGCGACACGTCCAGCAACTGTTTGGGAGGCATTGCCAGCAAATAAAACAATATTATCCCGATTCATAAAGACACATAAATTATTGTTAAGTTACCAATAATACTTTGGTTTGGCTGGGGTGGCAGGATTCGAACCTGCGAATCACGGGATCAAAACCCGTTGCCTTACCCCTTGGCTACACCCCAAAGACCCTCTTATAAGATTTAATTCAGCTATTCTGAGGTCGGTTCTATGGGCTGTCAAGCAGACAACTCTAGAATTACGAAACAATCTCCAACCGATTGGTAACTAAAGTTAAACGAAACGACTGCCCTAAAATAAGAATCTTTCTCGGTAGGACGATGCCATTGAGTTCTTGAAAAGAATCGTAGCGAATTGTCCAATCTGGGTATTTGATTTCAACCAACCAACCCTTGTCATCAAAAGTAAGCTGTTCTTGGTTTACACCCGATGGCATGGCTAACAACCAGTTCAAGAAATTAATTTTACTATCCTCTATAAAGCCGAGATCAGTTTCTGATGCATTAAAAACTGCATACATATCTCGCAGTTTAGTATTCTTGGGATCGTCATGAAATATCAAATTGCCAAAGTAATCTCGCACGATAAATTCCGAAGATGCACTACTGTTTTTGCAATCAAAGTTACCAATAAACGAGCCACTCTCGAGCACCAGTGACAAAGAACCCTGTATTCTAAAGTCTGAGAGTTTTTCAACAGTTTGCAATCGATCTGCCCAAACTATTGTCTTCCCTACCCATTGATCTTTAACGCAACTTGCAATAAATAGGTGAGAAAATACAATTAAGATAAACAACGACAATCGGTTGTTGATAATCAAATCCCATTCAGTTTGGTTTTTTTTTATTTTTAGAAACATTATGAAAGAGTCGGTCATTAAAAAATTGAAACAAATAGTAGAACAATACCATTCTATTGGAAATCAATTGTTAGATGAAGAAACTCAAAAAAACAATGCATTAATGATTGAACTTTCCAAAGAGCTTTCACGTTTAGAGCCCGTTGTGAAGCTTTTTGAAAAACAACAACAGCTCGTTGAAGAAAGAAACAAAACCGCTGAAATAACTGATGAAAAAGACGAAGAATTAAAACAATTGGTCCAAAAAGAACTGCAAACAATAGATCAACAGCTTTTGGATATAGGAGAACAAATTGTACCCCTACTATTACCAAAAGACCCAAGAGATCAAAGCAATATTTTTTTAGAAATTAGGGCAGGCACAGGAGGCCAGGAAGCTGCTATTTTTGCCGGTGATATATTCCGAATGTATTCAAGATTTTGTGAGCAAAAAAATTGGGAACTTGAAATTCTAAACCAGAATGAGAGTGGTCAAGGTGGTTTTAAAGAAATTATTGCCAAAATAATCGGTGACGGTGCTTTTTCTCAACTCAAGTATGAATCGGGAACACATAGGGTCCAGCGTGTGCCTAAAACAGAGTCTCAAGGAAGAATTCATACCTCAGCCTGTACCGTAGCCGTAATCGCTGAGGTAGAGGATCTTGGAGAAGTTGAATTGAATGCCAGCGATATTAGGCTGGATACTTTCAGGGCATCTG
Source organism: Gammaproteobacteria bacterium (assembly GCA_012965065.1). Lineage (GTDB taxonomy): Bacteria > Pseudomonadota > Gammaproteobacteria > Steroidobacterales > UBA11654 > DTSX01. The sequence continues at coordinate 25,840 of DTSX01000025.1, read as the reverse complement.
GAGCTGGAGGACAACATGTTAACAAAACGGATTCTGCCGTTCGTTTGACTCACATGCCAACTGGAATTGTGGTTGAGTGCCAAGACAGTAGATCACAGCATAAAAATAAAGCCACGGCCGAAACTCTTCTGAAAGCCAAAATATATGATCAAGAACAAGAAAAACTAACCAAACAACGTGCAGAAGAAAGGAAAATTATGATTGGAAGTGGTGACCGTTCAGAGAGAATTAGAACCTATAATTTTCCCCAAGGCAGAGTAACGGATCACAGGATTGGCCTTACTCTTTACAATCTCTCAGAGATCATGGAAGGTGAAATAACCGAATTAATTGAGACCTTAATTCAAGAGAATGCAGCTAAACAAATGGCAAGCCAAGCAAATTGACTTGCAATAGCCATGAACAATATTTCCAGTTATTCGTTGATTCTAGGAGGTGCAAAAGCTCTCGATAAAATCAGCCAAACTCCACGCTTAGATTCAGAATTGCTATTGGCAAAGGTACTAAAAATAGGCAGAGACCAATTTTATTGCAAGGATATTTTCCCAGAAAGAAAACAAATTCAAGCGTACGATGCACTATTAAAAAAACGAATACAGGGTACGCCCGTTGCCTATTTAACTGGATGTAAAGAGTTTTGGTCATTGCCACTTAAGGTAAATCAAGACACTTTAATACCCAGACCAGAAACAGAACATTTGGTCCAGCAATCATTAGTTAGATTGGATAATTTGGAAAAAAATTATCAAGTACTTGAACTGGGTACTGGCTGTGGTGCAGTGGCAATAGCACTTGCAAAGGAAAGGCCTAAGGCAAGCATTTTTGCCACAGATGTATCCCCAAAAGCTTTAAAGATAGGAAAATACAACGCCAAAAAATTTCAAATTAGCAACATCCAATTTATATGCTCCGATTGGTTGAATGGTATCTCTGACTTGAAATTCGATTTGATAATTTCTAACCCGCCTTATGTTGATGCAAAACAAACCAACGATTATGACTCTGTAGCTTTGTCCCATGAACCTAGAGTTGCATTATTTGCTGATGACCATGGCAGATCATGCATTAAAGAAATCACCCAAGAAAGTATCAGATTTTTAAAAAGAGATGGCTGGTTAATAATCGAGCATGGGTATAACCAATCTGGTCTTTGTCAACAATTGATGCAATCCTTTCAGTTGAGAGCAATACAAACCACTCTGGATTATTCAGGAATAGGGAGAATTACAGCAGGACAAAGATATGATTAGTGTCACATGACTGAGAGCCATGAAATACAAAATCTACGTTACAGTCGTCATTTGGGATTGGATGACTTTACACAACAATCTCAAAAAAAACTTGCCACGGCATCTGTTTTCATAATCGGTATTGGTGGTCTAGGCACCGTGGCAAGCCTTTACCTCGCAAACAGTGGTATTGGCAACATAATACTCAATGACTATGATTCGGTAGATATAACTAATTTGCCAAGGCAAATTCTTTTCAGTTCCGGTGACCTTGGCAAGAATAAAGCTGAAATAGCCAAGAAAAAACTTCTAAAATTTAACCCAAATATTAACGTCCGGTCATTAACCGAGAAACTAAAAGAGGAGAAGCTAGGAGAAATGACCTTGGTTGTTGATGCCGTGTTGGACTGTACAGATAACCTTCAGTCTCGGCTTTTAATCAACAAAGTTTGTATCAAGAATAAGAAACCACTAATTTCTGGTGCCGCGATTAGATACGAAGGCCATATAGCAGTTTTTAGAAATGACATTGCAATTAAAAGTTGCTACAACTGCTTGTATCAACAAGAAGATGAAAACATCGAAGATTGTGAAGGCAGTGGCATTCTGGCTCCTGTAGCCGGGACTGTAGGTACGGTAATGGCAACTGAAGCAATCAAGATTTTAGTTGGGAAGGAATCAATGCTGGATAATAGATTATGGATTCTGGACGCTAAAAACAACACCAATCAAGTCCTCAAAATACGAAAATCTAAAACTTGCCAAGTGTGCAGCTTGTAAGCTAGTTATGTTCTTATCTTCTTCTATTATCTTTGATCATGCAGGTATATGATTCGATAATCGTTGATATATTAAAAGATTGAGTTTAGTTATTTTTGATTTTTTCCTTTAAAATCTCATTGACAATGGATGGATTCGCCCGACCTTGGGTGCGTTGCATAACTTGACCAACAAAAAAACCAAGAATTTTTTCCTTGCCGTCTAAATATTCCTGCAATTGGTCTGGAAAAGTTTCCAGTACTTCAACAATAATGGACTCTATTTCACCGACATCACTGATTTGCTCAAGCCCTCTTGATTGGATAATAACATCCACCTCTTTCTTCTCATGAACCATGGAGTCAAACACGTCTTTTGCTATCTTGCCTGAAATTGTTCCATCGGTAATTCTTTGCAACAACTGTGCAAAAGACTCGGGAGAAACACCGAGTTGATCAATGCTCAACCCATCTCTATTCAAAACGAACAATAACTCCGTTAAGATCCAATTGGCGACCAGCTTGTTGTCGCTATTAAATACAGCGGTCACTTTTTCAAAATAACGTGCCAGCTCTATGGTGTCGGCAATCTTGACGGCATCGTTTTCCTTAATGCCATAATCACGAACATACCGTTGGACTTTTGCTTCAAAAAGTTCGGGCAATTGGGAGCGAATTTGCTCGATCATCGATTTATCTATTTCGAGTGGCAATAAGTCTGGATCAGGAAAATACCTGTAATCGTTTTCTTCTTCCTTGGTTCTCATGGTTCTTGTTTCATCCATATCAGAATCATACAACCGTGTTTCTTGAGTGATCTCTTTGCCCTCATTAAGCAATTCTTCCTGTCTTGCTATTTCATAAGCAATGGCTTTCTCAACAAATTTGAACGAGTTGAGGTTTTTGATCTCTGTACGAGTTCCCAGCTTACTTGTAGCCTTTGGTCTAAGCGATACGTTTGCGTCACATCGAAATGAACCCTCTTGCATGTTGCCATCGCAAATTTCTAAGTACTTCACAATTTGGTGAATTTTATGCATATAAGCCGTTGCCTCTTTAGGCGAGTTCATCTCCGGCTCCGAAACAATTTCTAAGAGGGGTATGCCAGCTCTGTTTAAATCGATGGCTGTTTCTTGTTCAAATTTGTCGTGAATTGATTTGCCTGCATCCTCTTCCAAATGTGCTCTGGTAATTCCAATTCTTTTTTGCAATCCGTTTTGAGTTTGAATTTCAAGAGATCCATTGAAAACGATGGGCAGTTCATATTGGCTGATTTGGTAGCCTTTGGGTAAATCGGGGTAAAAATAATTTTTTCTAGCAAAGATTGACCGTTCAGCGATCTGGGCATTTACAGCCAAACCAAACTTGATTGCCATCACCACAGCTTCTTGGTTCAAGACCGGTAAAACACCTGGATATCCAAGGTCAATTAGGGAAGCTTGGGTATTTTGTTCAATGCCAAAATTTGTCGAAGATCCTGAAAATATTTTGCTTTTACAGGCTAATTGAGCATGTATTTCTAACCCAATAACTACTTCCCATTCCATGGCTGTTTACCTCTCTAAACTCCTATGCTTCATTGAGATCAGGTGGTTGCTTTTGGTGCCAATCTGTCTCTTGTTGAAACAAATGTGTCAAATTTAACAATTCTGTTTCAGCAAAATGAGGCGCAATAATTTGGAGACCAAAAGGAAGGCTTTGAACAAAACCACATGGATGTGAAATTGCAGGCAATCCTGCTAAATTAGCTGATATTGTATATATATCATTCATGTACATGGTTACTGGATCGTCTATTTTTTCACCAATTTTAAAAGCCGGTGTCTGTGTTGTGGGCCCCATAACTGCATCAATATCCTGAAAAGCTTTTTTGAAATCTTGACTAATGAGCTGCCTAACCTTTTGTGCTTTCAAATAATAAGCATCGTAATAACCCGCAGACAGAACGTAGGTTCCTGTAATAATTCTTCTCTTAACCTCTGCGCCAAAACCAATTTGTCGATTGGTTAGATAAAAATCATCCAAATCGTCTATTTCATCGTGTCTGTAACCAAATCGAATGCCATCATATCGAGCTAAATTGGAAGAGCATTCAGCTGGTGCAACCACATAATATGTTGGGACCGACAGGCCAAGATGGGGCAAAGAAATATCTTTAAATTGCACCCCCAAACTTTCGTAAACCTTGATCGCATCCAAAAACACTTGTTCGGACTCAGCATCAAGACCTTCGTCAAAAAATTCCTTGGGAATGCCCACGGTTTTACCCTCTATAGAAACATTCAGTAACCCAGAGTATTTTGGTACATCTGCCTCCACACTGGTTGAATCCATGGGGTCAAATCCGGCCAAAGATTCCAATAAAATTGCAGTATCTTCTGCAGTTAACGCCAAAATGCCAGCCTGATCTAAGCTGGATGCAAAAGCGACCATCCCATATCTTGAACAGCGTCCATACGAGGGTTTCAGGCCGGTGATACCGGTGAATGCAGCAGGCTGTCTTATCGAACCCCCTGTATCGGTTCCCAATGCAATAGGTGCCAAGCCGGCGGCTACTGCAACGGCTGAGCCACCAGAAGAGCCCCCTGGGGATCTTGCCAAATCCCAGGGGTTATGGACCGGTCCAAAATAACTTGTCTCATTGGAAGATCCCATAGCAAATTCATCCATGTTAGTTTTGCCTATAAGGATGGCACCTTGGTTATTTAGATTGGAGATAACGGTTGCATCATATGGCGGAATAAAATTTTCAAGCATTTTGGACCCACAAGTTGTTTTGATCCCTTGGGTGCAAAAAATATCTTTGCCAGCGTAAGGTATTCCAGTAAGAGGCAGCGGATCACCTGATTCTATTAACCGGTCTGCCTGAATAGATTGCTCAAGAGCGGCATCCTGGTTTAATGTGATGTAAGAGTTGAACGACGAATCATGTTCGGATATCCGTTGTATATACATTTCGAGAATCTCATGGCTTGAAATATCCCGTGAACGAAGCATTGCTACTAAGTTTTTTAATGTATAACGCTCCAATAATCTATCCTCCTTTGTTATATGTTCACTCTATAACTTTGGGAACTTTGTAGAATCCTTCTTCGAACACAACAGCATTTTTTTGGTACAACTCTCTACGGTTCTCTTCAGTAACTAAATCCAGCCTGAGTCTCTGTTTCATATTTAATGGGTGGGCCATGGGTTCTATATCATGTGTGTCAACCTTTTCCAATTGCTGAATCATCTCCAAGATCTCTGAAATTTGGCGAGTGTAGTTGTCCATTTCCGCATCTTCCATTTTTAATTTTGATAATGAAGAAATGTATGCAATCTCTGATTTTTTTACGCTCATAGTCCGCTCAAGAAATGATAATACCACTCTAATAATAACTTCCAGTTGCCGAAAATCCTACACGTTGTTAGAGTAGAATTTCTGGAATATTTTTTCGTGCGTTTTAAATTCTATGCTAAAAACAATTACGGGCTACTTTTCCAACGATCTAGCGATTGATCTTGGCACAGCAAATACGCTTGTGTATGCAAGCGGCAGAGGTATTGTTCTGAATGAACCGTCCGTTGTGGCTTTACGAACTGAAAATGGAAAGCCTGGCAAAATTGTGGTTGCCGTTGGTAAAGATGCCAAAGCAATGCTGGGAAGAACACCTGGAACGATCGAGGCCATTCGCCCTCTCAAAGACGGTGTCATTGCGGACTTCATAGTTACAGAAGCAATGCTTCAATCCTTTATAAAAAAAGCTCATGGGAGTCGGTATTTTAGACCTAGCCCAAGAGTTTTAGTCGCTGTGCCCTATGGATCTACCCAGGTTGAAAGGCGCGCTATAAGAGAATCAGCGGAAGGGGCAGGTGCAAGAAAAGTATTTCTGATACAAGAACCAATGGCAGCAGCAATTGGAGCCGGCCTGCCCGTCCACGAGGCAAGAGGATCTATGGTTGTCGATATCGGTGGTGGAACTTCGGAAGTTGCTGTTATATCTTTGAACGGTATTGTCTATGGTGTTTCTATCAAAGTTGGCGGCGACACTTTTGATGAATCAATTATTAATTACGTTAGACGGAATTATGGAATTCTGATCGGTGAACCAACCGCAGAAAAAATTAAACACGAAATCGGCCGCGCTTATCCAGGTGAATCAGTGGAAGAAATCTCTGTGAAAGGCAGAAACTTATCAGAAGGAATACCCAGAACGTTTACCCTGAACAGCAACGAGATTCTCGATGCTTTGCAAGAACCACTGCAACAGATTGCTAATACACTTAAATCAGCGTTAGAGCAAACCCCGCCAGAATTAGGATCAGACATTGCCGAAAGAGGAATTGTTCTGACCGGTGGTGGTGCACTGCTCAAAGGTATTGACAAATTGCTAATGGAAGAAACAGGTCTCCCTGTTATACTTGCGGACATGCCATTAACATGCGTTGCCAAAGGTGGTGGTAAGATCATTGAACTTCTTGATAAACATGGACTCAACCTTTTTGATTTGGATTAATTATTGTTAAAACCCTCTAAAACGGTTAACTGTATTGATGCCGTTATCAGGTGAGGCAACAACGACTCGATCTAGGGGACAATATTCCACCTCGAAACTTCTTTTTTTTCTGATCCTTGCATTTGGTCTGATGTATCTGGACTACAAAGGTCAATACCTCAATAAAGTGCGAAGCTACATTTCAGTAACAACATATCCCATTCATGTTGTCATGAATGCTCCGAAAAATATTTTTCTTAAGCTCACAGAATCCATGGGTCAACGAGAGAAAATTATCCTTGATAATCAAAAACTGAAAACAGAAAACATAACGCTTGGTTCACAAATTCAAAAAATTTATAGCTTAGAGAAAGAAAACAAGAGACTGCGTGAACTATTAGACTCCAAACCAAAAACGGAAGATATATTTGTACTCGCTGAAATCGTTACCGAAAACCCAGATCCATTCAAGCATCGGATTATTATTAACAAAGGCAGCAAAGAAGATGTGCATACAAACCAAACGGTAGCAGATTCCAAAGGCATTATTGGGCATGTTATTCGCGATCAAATATTTGGGTCAGAGGTTCTTCTGATCACCGACCCTGAGCATGCGATACCGATAGAGGTTGCACGAACCGGCTTGCGTTCCATTGCCCTGGGAATGGGCAGTTATGAAGAAATAAAATTGAGCTACCTGGCCGTAAACACGGATATTCAAAAAGGTGACATACTCCTAACCTCTGGCTTAGGAGGGCAATACCCGGTGGGATACCCCGTAGCGATCATCGACAAAGTTTCTGCTCAAGAAGGAGAATCATTCCTGGAAGTGCGAGCCAAGCCGTTTGCCAACCTAACAAACATTAATGAAGTCTGGGTTATACAACGGGCTGTTGATGGAGCCATTGAGTTTGAATAGAGAGCTAAAAAATACGTTGTACACATGGGCCATTTTAATAATCTCGTGTTCCTTGTTGGTGGTTCCACTGCCAGAATTTCTCTCATTTTTCAGGCCTCCGTGGCTGTCGCTTGCAGTTATCTTCTTTTCCATAATGACTCCAGCAGGCTTTGGCGTTATTAGTGCTTGGATCATAGGATTGTTAGCAGATGTCCTGCAAGGAAATATCTTTGGTGGGAATGCTATGGCGCTCTCACTGATCGCCTATTTATCATATCGATTTCACCTTCAAATAAGAGTTTTTCCCATGTGGCAAATGATGTTATCTGTTCTGCTATTGCTGTTCTTAAATGAACTGCTTGTTTTGTGGGTTGACGGCATACAAGGACAAATGACCTTCAATTACATTCGCTGGCTAGGAATTATCCTTGGTACTTTAATCTGGCCTATTTTTATGGCCTTCTTACTTAACTTAAAATCAAAAATCCTCTAACAGTAAAGTCTATGGAATTTAAATCAGACGCCACGCAAGAGACCGAAAAAAAAATATTTTTGAGTCGAATTCTTTTTTCGGTTGCCGTGGTCTTCTTGTTGGTGCTTCTTATGCTTCTTCGACTGGTACAGTTGCAAATTTATGACTCAGATAAATACAAACTTCGCTCAATGAACAACACCATTAGAACTCATTCATTGCCTGCGACTCGAGGACTCATTTACGATCGAAACAATCAGATATTGGCTGAAAACCAGCCAGTATTCCAATTGGAAATGATTCCCGAACAAATCAAAGATATTGAACAGACACTAAAGAGTTTAATTGAGCTCGAACTGATTAATGAAAGAAAATTAGAAACTATAAAGGATAACATCCGCAAGAATTACCAATTCAAATCGATCGTACTCAACAACAGGTTAACTCAAAGGCAAATGGCGGTGTTTGCAAACAATCGGACTGGGTTTAAGGGCGTGGACATTAAAGCAAGGCTATCCAGATACTACCCAAAAAAAGAGATTACTGCCCATGCCTTGGGTTATGTCGGCGCAATATCATCCATGGACTACAGCGTTTTTGATCCCTCTCTCTATACAGGACAAGAACAGATCGGTAAAACATCCGTTGAAAGAGATTACGAACGTCTGCTTCATGGCAAACCTGGCAATGAGGAAGTTCTCGTAAACGTCAGAGGCAGGGTCATGGAGAGTTTGGGCAGAAAACCATTTGCTCCGGGCAGTGATTTAATACTAACCATAGATATCGAATTGCAGGAAATTGCTTACGAAGCGATGCAAGATAAAAAAGGTGCCATAGTTGCTATTGATCCCTCAAATGGGGAAATACTCATCCTCGTGAGCACCCCGTCCTACGATCCCAACCTATTCAGTCGCGGGATGACCAAATTGGAATACAAAGCCTTTGAAAAAAATGAAGGCAAACCATTGTTTAACAGAGCAATTGCTGGGCAATACCCTCCCGGTTCAGTCATTAAGCCGATGCTAGGCCTTGCTGGATTGCATTTGGGTTTTATTGATCCAACCAAATATGAACCCTGCGACGGTGCCTTTTTCCTTCCAAATTACTCAAGGCCATTCAAAGACTGGAGAACGCATGGCCCGGTTAATTTAAAAGAAGCAATCCAAGCATCGTGTGACGTTTATTTTTATAAAACAGCAATCAAAATGGGCATAGACAACATGAGTGCCTTTTTATCAAAATTTAACCTAGGAACCCTCACTGAGATTGATATTGGTCATGAGAAAGCAGGGGTAGTGCCGAATCCATCCTGGAAAAAAAATAACTTTAAATCAAAGGAAAACCAGAGCTGGTATAAAGGCGAAACAGTCATTGCAGGTATCGGGCAGGGCTATATGTTAACAACCCCTCTCCAACTTGCGTTCGCAACTTCTATGATTGCAAACAAAGGCAAGTCTTATAAGCCGCATTTAGTCAAAGGAATCAAGAATTCTAGTTTGAACAACACTGAATACATTAAGCCAGTGATGGTGGACCGCTTGAATGACATCGATCCGGATCATTGGGAGATTATCCATATGGGTATGAAAGCAGTGGTCAATCAAAAGGGGGGTACGGCTTACGGTATGTTTGACACCGATTATCCTTTGGCTGGTAAAACAGGGAGCTCGCAGCTTTACAGTACAGAAAAAGCACAGGGAGAAACTATTCCTGAACACTTGAAAGACCATGGGCTTTTTATTGGATTTGCCCCACCGGATAACCCTAAAATCGCTCTTGCCATTATTGTTGAAAATGGAGTCAGTGGTCGCACGGCCGCGTCACCGGTGGCAAAAAAAATACTGGACGTCTTTTTAGAACAGTAAAAATATGATGGCATATAATACCAACAAGGACATTTTCTCGCTTAAACCCAGTGAAGGGTTACAGCAGAGACTCCACATTGATTTGCCACTATTATTGTCCTTTCTAGCGATTTTTACGATCAGTCTCACTGCAATTTATAGTGCCTCCAATAGCAACATTGATGCGGTCGTAAATCAAGCGATCAAAATACTAATTTCAATCTCTGCAATGGCGGTAGTTGCACAGTTCAGCCCCTTGAGTTATGGGAGGGTTGGGCCCTGGCTTTTTCTCCTTTGCCTAGTCTTGTTGATCTTAGTCCTAGTGATTGGTGAGACGAGAAATGGGGCAACAAGATGGTTGAATATAGGCATCAGTTTTCAGCCATCTGAACTAATGAAAATTGCAATGCCTTTGATGATTGCTCGATACATTGCCAGTGGCGCTCTTCCACCCGCCGTTTTTTCCGTTGGGGTATCCATCACGATTGTGTTGGTTCCATCTGTATTGATCATGTTGGAACCAGATCTTGGAACCTCAATCCTCATTGCCTTCTCTGGACTGGTTGTAATTTTTCTGTCGGGCCTCAAAAAACGATACCTAGCGGTGGCGTTAGGCCTTCTCCTTGCCTCCCTGCCATTGATGTGGTCCAACATGCATCCGTTTCAGAAAAACAGGGTTTTAGCGTTCTTGAACCCCGGATCCGATCCCACCGGATCTGGGTATCATTTAATTCAATCTAAAATCGCAATTGGGTCGGGAGGCCTTTTTGGCAAGGGCTGGTTGAACAGCACCCAAGGACAATTGGATTTTTTACCCGAACGAACAACGGATTTCATATTTGCCATACTGGCAGAAGAGTTTGGTTTTCTGGGC
>DTSX01000025.1:7168-15187 GCA_012965065.1 Gammaproteobacteria bacterium | reverse complement strand
AGGAGATTGGTGGAAAAATGAGTGTGTGTAAACAGACAATTAAAACCTGCCTAATCGCTTGCTTGGGTCTAGTATTAATATCAAATTCCTCTGAAGCATGGGGGAATGAAACAAGGCAAGAAGTCACCGAGAAACTGATGGATGAACTGATTATTGACCATGGTTTTGACGAACAATACATCAAATCAATCTTTGCCAAAGTTAATTACCTACCAAATCTAATTGATAACATCAGCAAGCCTGCAGAAAAAACAAAAACATGGCCTGAATACCGAGCAATTTTCATCACCCCGGCAAGGATAGCTGCAGGGGTTGTGTTCGCAACACAACATCAGACACTGCTCAACAAAGCTTCCCAAGAGACAGGAGTGCCGGTTGCAGTGTTGCTGGGCATATTGGGTGTTGAAACCTATTTTGGAAGGATACTAGGCAGCTACAAAGTCATTGATTCCCTGTATACCTTGACTGTTGGCTATCCCCCCAGAAGTGCGTTTTTCAGACAGCAGTTGATTAATTTATTCTATTTAGCACGCGAACAAAACATAGCCATCGAAACTGTCAAAGGTTCCTACGCAGGTGCTATGGGCGCTTCACAGTTTATCCCTTCAAGTTATAGAACTTTTGCCGTAGACGGCGACGGTGACGGCTTGATCAATCTTTTTGACAATTGGGATGATATTGTTATGAGTGTGGCAAATTATTTGGCAGCAAACGGTTGGCACAACCAGGAAGATATCATGGTCACGGCAAACGTGGCTGATCCCTCACTCTCAATCGCATCATACGCATCGAAATCACTGAAGCCGAAATTTACCGTTGCCGAATTGCATAAAGCCGGTGTGAATTTCGCCACCAGTCTGGATGAGCAATCGCCGGGACAAGTCATCGAACTTGAAGGAAACGACATTGCAAAGACATACATTGGCTTCCACAACTTCTATGTAATCACCACCTACAACAGGAACGTTATGTATGCATTATCGGTAATCCTACTGGGTCAAAGCATACAATCTGCAATCAATTAGATGTTCAGAAAAGAAAAAATTTGCACACATCTAGTGGTACTCATATCCGTGATAATGGCCTACGGTTGTTCGCAGAAAGCGCCTCTGTCACAGGCGAAGTCGTCCAAGCCCAGTCAAGTATCAATCGTTCAAGACAATTGCACCATTCAACGTGAAAAAGGCTACGAGTATCGTGAAAAAGGAAGAAAGTACAAGGTCCTGACTTCCAACCGAGGTTACAAAAAGAGAGGCATAGCTTCGTGGTATGGCCCGAATTTTAATGGTCAAGCAACTGCATGTGGTGAAATTTATGACATGTTTGACTTTACTGCCGCACATAAAACCCTTCCTCTGCCCTCTTATCTCAGGGTAAAAAACCTAACAAACGGTCGAGAAATTGTTGTAAAAGTGAACGATCGTGGGCCTTTTGTAAAGAACAGGCTTATTGACCTGTCTTACGCTGCGGCCAGGAGAATTGACATGTTGGAAAAAGGCACCGCTTTTGTTGAACTGGTAAACATTACACAAGCAGAAGCAGCAAGAACCATGAACTACGGGAATAAAAGCAACATGGCAAAAGAGAGGATAGCAAGGATTGTCAAATTTAATTCCAATAAAATTTATTTACAAATAGGGGCATTCAAAGAGAAAAACAATGCTTTGAAAATGCAACAAAGGGTTTCAGGAAAAGGCATTAAAAATGTTTATATAAAAAAATCTAGGGTTAAAAGACAAGTGCTCTATCGAGTCCGCATAGGGCCGATAAAAACAATAGATAGGTACGATCAAATTATTAACTTGTTAGTATCCTTATCTTTAGATATGGATTTGGTCACGAGATAAAGCTGATTGTCTATCCTTTTTAATTTGTGGTATTGTTTTTCTCTAAATTAAGTCATAAATTGAGAAGGAAAAATGCCGGAAAAAACTGGTTCATGTTTCTACAAAATTTAAAAAAATCCCTCCTAAAATCGATACCTATACTGTGCTGCTTGGTCTTTACTGCCCAGGGTGCAGTCGTTGTGCCAAAAGCACCAAAAATTCCAGTAGAGAGTTACGTTTTAATTGAGGGCAATACTGGAAAAATGATTGCCAAGCTCGAGGAAAACAAACACATACAGCCAGCCAGCATCAACAAATTAATGACCGCTTACTCCACATTCCTGTATCTAGATGAAGGACAAATCAGCTTGGATGATAAAGTTATGATCAGCAACAAAGCTTGGAAAATAGGAGGCTCAAGCATGTTTATTGACCCTTCGATGAAACCCACTGTTGGAGAGTTGCTTCAAGGCATGATCGTGGTCTCTGGCAACGACGCAAGTGTTGCATTGGCGGAGCATTTAGCCGGTTCAGAAGACACCTTTGTTGAGATGATGAACATTTACGCAGAATCCATCGGCATGGAAAACACTCATTATGTCAATGCAACCGGGCTCGACCATGAAGAACAATACACGTCTGCCTTGGACATTGGGCTACTGGCATCAGAAATCATCAATAAATACCCTGAGTATTACCGTTATTATTCTCAAAAATCTTTCACCTTCGACGGAATCAAGCAATACAACAGAAATAAATTACTCTCGAGAGATGAATCAGTTGATGGCATGAAAACTGGCTACACGTCTTCGGCGGGGTATTGTTTGGTGGCCTCTGCACAACGAGATTCGATGCGATTAATTGCGGTGGTTATTGGGGCAGACAATGAGGAGACTAGAACCGATTCAGCAGCAGCTCTGCTCAATTATGGTTTTAGATTCTTTGAGAACAAGAAGGTGGTGGAGTCGAATAAAGAATACGCGACGGCAAAAGTTTGGAAAGGTAAAACTGACCAAATCACACTTGGTACCAGGTCGGATGTCACGAAAACAATACCAAAAGGAGCAGCAAAGAATTTTGCAACGGAAATTGAAATTTACTCGCCGATTGTTGCCCCCGTTGATCCATCGCAAGCCCTCGGTAAAATGACACTCAAAAACGGCAAAGAGGTGGTGGTGGAAGCGCCGCTCTACCCGATGTCGGCAATCGCCAAGGGCAGCATCTGGCGGCAAATTTACGACAGCGTCTGGCTTCGTTTTGAGTAATGCAGTCGAATGGAAAAAGGATCCCATAGCACTAGCAACAATCCCATTTTTTTCAAAGAATTAGGGAGACAAGATTACCTGACCACACTTGCAATGATGCAAGAATTTACTTCCAAAAGAAACAGTGAAACACCGGACCAAATCTGGTTCGCAGAACACGATCCCGTATTTTCCTGTGGTGTCAGAACCGATAAAAGTGAGCTGCCGACAGCCACAGATATTCCAGTTATACAAACTGACCGTGGTGGGCAAATAACCTACCATGCTCCCGGCCAACTCTTGGTTTATATCCTGTTTGACCTGAAAAGGAGATCAACAAAAATCAGAGAATTCATTCATGATTTTGAGACGATAATGCTGAACGCAGTACGTTATTATTCAGAGGAAGCAACACTAAACAAAAGCGAGCCGGGAATCTTTATAAAAGATAAAAAAATTGTGAGTTTTGGGTTAAAGATTGCGAAAGGGCGAAGCTACCACGGCGCATCAATTAATATTTCAATGAATATGGAGCCCTGGAAAAGAATAAACGTTTGTGGGAAAAAAAATCAGCAAGTAACCGATTTAGAGAAAGAAGGCATACCAGCGAATGTGTCAGATGTCTCAAAAGTAATTAGCCAACTAGTGTTAACCACTTTTTAGCCTAGCCAAACCCTTTTTAAGATCTTCAATCAGATCAGCCACATCCTCCAATCCTGCATGCAACCTTAGCAGTGTGTTGTCGTAATACTCCACATCGGATACACGGAATTTTTGCAATTTTGTAGGGATTAACAGTGATTCGTATCCGCCCCAGCTATAACCCATGGCAAATAACTCCATATGATCAAATAAATGAGCAAGTGCATCTTCGGGGTACTGTTTGTCAAGAATGATGCCCATCAAACTACCGCCGCCAGAGAATGTTTTCTTCCAAAGATCGTGGTATCTGGAAAATGGCGCGGGTGGGTATAAAACAGCTTTAACGGTTGGGTGATTGTCGAGCCAATTAGCAATTTCCATGGCATTCTGAAATTGCTGTTCCATTCTGACCGCCATGGATCTCATGCCCCTCAGTCCAAGATAGCATTCTTCTGGGCCGGCTGAAATTCCCTGAAACAGAGCACTTGCTTTTACAGCTTTGTAACTGTCTTTAGTGCAGGCAACAATACCCAACATGGCATCCGAGTGCCCGACTATATATTTGGTTGCAGCTTGAACTTCGACATCGATCCCGTGCTCTAAAGGCCTGAAAAACAATGGGCCTGCCCATGTGTTATCCAGAACAATGGTAATGTTTGTGCCCATCTGGGAGCTTTTCTCCCTGACAATCCTGACAAGTAATTCAATGTCGTGTATTTCGAACGTGGTGGTACTGGGCGCTTCAAGATAAACAACCCGCGTACTCGGTTTTAGCCTTGCAGCTATCCCCTCACCGATAATGGGTGAAAAAAATTCAACTTCCACACCGAAAGGTGCCAAATGGTTGGTAAAAAATAACCCAGCCGGCTCGTATGAGCCTTCGGTGACTAAAACATGATCGCCTTGGTTCAGGAAGGCGCTGGCAGCAATATTAATTGCTGACATCCCTGAATTGGTTGCAACCGAACGATAGGCTCCTGACAATTCAGAATAAGCTTCTTCCAAAGCGAGACTGTTGGGTGAACCAAGCCGACCGTAAACAAAGTCCCTGAATTCTCTGTCCCACCCTCTATATTCAGCCAACGATTCAAAGATAACGGTTGAAGCCCTGTAGGGGGGGATATTAACCGCACCCTGTCTGTATTTTTTATCCCTGCCGGAATGGATTAAAGTTGTCCTTTGCTTGGTTTTTTTTGGTTTCTGCTTCATTAGGTTAATTTTCTTTACTCAGCCATCAGCTTTATTTAAGCGCTCAATGGTACCGACATCAAGCCATTTACCCAAAAATAACTCGCCTGTTACTAAACCCAGTCCGACAAATTTACGCAGCAGTTGTGCGAGTGAGAATATGGATTGATTCACCCCTTGAAAAATATCTGGAGAGAGACAACTAATGCCACTGAAAGTATGCATCTGGCTGGATTCATTTAATACCAGATCGCCGTTTAAGCCAAAATCCCCGCGTTCATTATGATCCGGGTTGGAAACCAAGACCAAGTGTGCCAAAGAATTTTCTGCCAAAGCAATTGGCGCGAAGTTGTAACTTGTGATGATGTCTGCATTGATGACCCAAAATGGCCCGTCTTGCAAATGGTCCAAAGCATTAAAAATACCGCCTCCGGTACCCAAAGGTGTGTCTCCCTCATGGACGCATGCAATATGAAGCCCAGGCAGATCCAATTGAGTCACAAAGTCTTGTATATGCGACCCCAGCCATGAAGTATTGATGACAATGTCTCGAATGCCAGCGCCATACAAGGCATTTATATTTCTCTCCAACAAACTGATGCCGTCGACCATCAAGAGAGGTTTGGGAGTCTGGCCAGTATAAGGCATAAGCCTTTCCCCTCTGCCTGCAGCTAAAATCATTGCCTTCATTTAATACACATACCGATGCATAAATTGGTAGAGCGGCTCAAGGAATGGATGGTTTTTCGCGGTCACATACACGTAATCGAGAGTTCTTGGTATGTCCAAAACATAACTGTCTTTTCCATCCCGATATTTGAGCCTAGAAAAAATGCCAACAGCTTTCAGATGCCTTTGCACACCCATTAAATCAAAGTCCAATTTGAATTGTTGAGCGTCCCTGTCAATCAATTCAAGATCCATTAACCGGGCATAATAAAAATCAACCCAGTGGTCAATTGTTGAGCTCGGCCAACTGATGTAACAATCCTTAAGCAAAGAGACGAGATCATAGGTTATCGGTCCCACTACAGCATCCTGGAAATCTACAACGCCCATGTCACCTTTCTCAGACAACAAGATGTTTCTCGAGTGAAAGTCACGATGGACGAACACCTGGCTCTGACCCAATGCGTGCCCAGCCAGGTTGTCAAAAATTTTCTCAAAGCCATAACCGTCGATGATTTCAGGACCAATTTGAAGATGGCAAAGACAGAACCAATCGACAAACAAACGCATTTCATCCATCAGCAGTTCTTTGCTGTACAGAGGCAGGCCATCAACATGCTTGGAGCCTTTGGTTTGCATCTTGTAAAGGATGTCGATTGCTTCTCCATAGAACTCTTGGGCCTTGGTTTCCTGTTGGTGTAGTGCATTCAGCATTGTTTCGCTGCCTAAATCACCGATCAACAAAAACCCTTCCTGCAGATTAGTTGTGATGATTTTCGGGACTCTGATGCCCATCGCCGCCAGCATCGAAGCGATGTTGACAAATTTCACAGAATCTTCATATTCAGGAGGTGCATCGACTGCGATGCAGGTATTTTGATCATCGACAAAAACCCTGAAATAGCGCCTGAAACTGGCATCTGCGCTGGCTGGTATAATCGCCTTGATGGGCTTATCTATAGAATTTGATAACCAATTTTCTAGGTCTTTGTATCGGTGATCGTGGTTCAAAAAGCCACCCTGTCAATTAAAATAATGTTTTGAGTTAGACTGAATTCATATTACATCATAAATAGCTTCTATTAGATTACAAAGGTAAGGAAAATAAACAGGGATCATTATAAAATTAGCTTAGTTTCAATCAGGAAAGGTATCTTGCGTTTTTGTATTGCAATCAGCATTGTCTCAATTTCATTGGTGTTGCCAATGCAATCCTTCGCGATCGGATCAAACTTGGATTTGACGGCCTGTTTGGTGAGCAACATAGGAAAAGTTACAACCGCTTCCCAAGACAATGAAAACAATCTATCCATAGAAGCCGGCTCAATCCAAGCTGAATTAGGGGGCAGGGTTGATATCCAAGAAAAAATCAAAGTAACTTCGGGCTTGAGTACTATCACCGCAGAAGAAGCCTCTTACGATGAAACAGCAGGTGTGCTGCAAATTCCGAAGAGTGTTGTTTTCGAAAATCCTGATTTAATTATCTTTGGTGAGAGTGCAAAGCTCCTGACAAAAGAAAAAACTACCATCATTGATGGTGCCGACTATCAGATTCTTTCCATTCCAGCCAGAGGAACTGCCCGTCAAATAAGAGTGGAAAATGGTGCAAATATTGAGCTCGATGAGGTCACTTACAGCACCTGTACTTCGGTGGATAATTCATGGGAATTGAGTGCAAAGAAAATTGTCATCAACAATCAATCTGGAGAAGGAGAAGCGAGAAATCTTGTATTGAGGTTCAAAGATATTCCGATAATCTATTTGCCCTATCTTTCCTTTCCAATAAACGACCAAAGGAAAACCGGGCTGCTTGTACCGAACCTGGGCCGATCCTCAAAAAGAGGGTTGGAAATTAGCCTGCCATACTATTGGAATCTGGCTCCGAATATTGATCTTACAACCACACCCACTTTGATGGCGAAAAGAGGAGTTCAACTGTCTGCAGAATTAAGATTTCTGACCGCAATCCAAGGTGGGATAACCCAAATCGATTACCTACCCAACGATGACATATATAAAAAAGATCGAACTTACATATCCCATCGTCAAACGATCAATTTACCATCAAATTGGCGGATGAAATTGAATGGAGAATATGCATCGGATAACAGTTATTTTGAAGACCTAACCGGGACTATGAGCTCGACCAGTCGAACACATTTGCTGAGAGAAATTCAATTGGAACACTTCTCAGAGAACTGGATTATGGAGATTGGGATGGACCATTATCAAATGATTGATGATTCCATCATTGATGAAGAAAAGCCATACAGGCGTTTACCTTATTTCAATTTCTCTGGTATGTGGGGCAACAAAGCACTTGGCTTGAACTATGCCTTGAACAGTGAAGTCGTTTTTTTTGACAAACCAGAAACAATTTCAGGATCACGGTTCCATGTGATGCCAGAAGTCTCGGCACCACTCAATTTCAATGGCATAAAAATAACACC
>DTSX01000025.1:0-7068 GCA_012965065.1 Gammaproteobacteria bacterium | reverse complement strand
GAATCAAAGCTGACACAAGATTCCTCGGGTTATATGGCAATGATGAACATGAAGATCAATAAAAACTGGTCGGTAAAACTGGGTCATATGTGGAACACGCACAGCAACACATCCATGAAAACGACAGCAAGATTCCAATACAAATCCAAACAATCGGAAATATTCAATGTTGCCTATAGGTATCGTCGAAATATGCTTAAACAGTTGGATGCATCCTTTTCTTGGCCCGTTCGAGATCATTGGAATGTCGTTGGTCGTTACAACTATTCCATTCTTGATAGAAAGGTTTTGGAACAATTTGTTGGTCTAGAATATGAGTCGTGTTGCTGGGGCATCCGGGTCATTTCCAGAAAACACCTTGCCTATAGAAATGGTGACACGGACACCTCTTTCTCGATAGAATTCGTCTTCAAAGGACTCAGTGATATAGGAGATCCGGTTGAAAATCTATTGGACCGAGGCATATTAGGCTATGATTTGGAATAAATGATGTTAAAACACTTACCAAAATTTATCTCAATGCTTGCCACATTGGCAATCGTATGGAATACCACTGGCTATAGCCAAACTAGAGATCTGGGGGGTACTGGCAAACTCTTGGATGGCATTGCAGCAATTGTAAACGATGGCGTCGTCCTTAGAAGTGAGCTTAACGAACAATTGGAGGCTGTCATTGCTAATCTTGAAAATCAACAGGGGCAACTCCCGCCAAGAAATGTAATCGAGTCTCAAGTGCTCGAACGCCTGATTATTCAACGGATCCAATTGCAACGAGCAGAGCGCTTGGGCATCCGGATCCCGGATGAAGTGTTGAACTCGGCGATTACAAACGTGGCACAGAAAAACAACGTATCGTTTGCTGAGTTTCCCCAAGTGCTAGCGGAAGAGGGAATAGGTTACGAGGCCTACCGTCAAGAATTAAGAGAACAACTGACCATTGATCAGCTGCGTCAACGAGACGTTGCTTCAAGAATTCTTGTTTCACCAAGTGAACTGGAGAGTTTTTTAATTCTGCAAAAGGATCGTGATGCTCTCAACTATGATTACGACCTGTCGCACATACTCATCACAGTCTCTTCCTCAGCATCGGTTAAACAAATAGAGAACGCAGAAAATTTAGTCAGTGACATTTATCAACGCGTTGCCAACGGAGAGAACTTTGCAACCCTTGCAGTCGAATTTTCTCAAGGCCAACAAACGCTTAATGGAGGTAGATTGGGCTGGCTGAAAGGTGAACAGTTGCCAACAATTTTTATTCAAGCCGCCTCACAATTGGAAAAAGGTGAAGTCAGTCAACCGTTCAGGAGCTCCAGTGGCTTTCACTTAATTTTATTGAATGATTTTAAAGGCATTGAGCCAATATTACAGGATCAAATCCGGGTCAGGCACATCCTCATCAAGACCAACGAAATTCTGGATGATGATGCTGCAAAAGAAAAATTAAAAACCATTCGGGAGCAAATCGTCAATGATGGTGATTTTGGCGCCATTGCTTCGGCAGTCTCTGAAGATGTAGGTTCCGCCCAAGATGGGGGCGACATGGGATGGACCGGTTCTGGATTTTTTGTTCCGGAATTTGAAGAGGTTGTCAACGCCATGGAAAATGATGAAATCAGTGAACCATTTAAATCAAGGTATGGCTGGCACATCGTTCAATTTTTAGGCAAGCGAGTCTTTGACAACACTAATGAGATTCAAAGAAGACAAGCTATTTCTGCTATTCGAAATTCAAAACTCTCGGATGAAATTGAGTTGTGGGTCCGTCAGCTTAGGGATGAAGCATTTGTAGAGCTCCTCTTTAACTACGATTAGTGCATGCACATTTTTGATTGAGACAGAGAAAATCATTCCTTTTGTCGTTACTTCCGGTGAGCCTGCAGGAATAGGTCCTGATATCGTTCTATCTCTGGCAAAACGTGCCGACCACAAAAGCTTTGTTGTATGTGCAAATATCGACTTGTTGATGGCAAGAGCGCAGATGCTTGGATTAAATGTAAATTTTGTTCCGTATCAGCCTGGTTTAAAGCTGTCACAAGTGACCGATAATTCTCTAATAATCAAAGATTTTAGCGCAGCAGTAGAAGTTATTCCGGGTTTACTGAATCAGGAAAATAGTGGTTATGTGGTAGACATGATTGAGCAAGCAACCTTGGGTTGTCTGTCCGGTGAATTTAAAGGCCTGATTACCGCTCCGGTGCACAAAAACATCATTAATCGATCCGGCATTGGATTTTTTGGCCACACTGAACACATTTCTGGTATTTGCCAAAGCAAAAGATCAATAATGACTTTTATATCAAATTCTATGCGATTGGCTTTGGCTACCACACACGTGCCCTTGTCAAAAATATCAGGATTAATCACCACCGACCTCCTTACCGGTCTGTGCAGAACAATTACCGAGGATATGGCTAAGTTCTTTGGAATAGAAGCTGCAAAAATTGGGGTGTTGGGCTTGAATCCTCATGCGGGAGAAGATGGTTTGCTGGGGAACGAGGAAACCGAAACCATATTGCCGACAATCAAGAAGATGCGATCAAATGGCATTAATGCAGTGGGTCCATTGGCTGCTGACACGGCATTTTTACAAATTGAAGCTCTGCAACTGGATATCGTAATTGCTATGTACCACGACCAAGGCTTGCCTCTGTTTAAATACTGTAACCCCCACCAATCAGCCAATGTTACCCTGGGCATCCCCATTATCAGAACTTCGGTGGATCATGGCGTTGCCTTAGACAAGGCCGGAACCGGAGACGCGGTGGCTGATAGTTTGCATTATGCGATTTCGGTAGCTAAAAACATGCACAGGCATCAAAACAGTGCCCATCAGTAGGAAAATTCGCAAAAGATTTGGTCAAAATTTTCTGGTTGATAAAAATATAATCCGAAAAATTCTCCTTTCCATTAATCCCCAAAAAACGGACTGTTTTGTTGAAATTGGCCCTGGTAGAGGAGCATTAACCTTTCCCATGCTAAGTCACATTGATGCTCTTGATGTGATTGAAATTGATAAGGACCTTGCTGAAAACTTATCGATCCATGAGCAATCATCAAAATTGCATATCCATTGCATGGATGCTTTAAAATTTGATTTTAAAACTCTGTATAAAAACGGTCAAAAATTAAGGCTAGTAGGCAACCTACCTTACAATCTTTCAACCCCCATGCTGTTTCATTTTCTTGACTACTCAGGAATAGTGGAAGATTTACATATTATGCTGCAGAAAGAAGTTGCAGACCGAATGTGCAGTCAACCCAATAGAAAAACATTCGGACGGTTGTCTGTTGCAATTCAAGCACGATGCCAAATAAAAAAATTATTCGATGTCAAACCCAATTCCTTTTACCCGAAACCGAAGGTGGTCTCAACAATGATTCGATTGATTCCTGATCGTATTCTAAAGGATGACTTGGCCAATCAGCTGAATTGTGTACTTAAATTGGCCTTTTCCAAAAGGCGTAAAAAAATCAGCAACGCACTCAAGACCTTATTTGAATTAAATGACTTTGAGAAACTGGGCATCGACCCAGTAAAAAGACCTGAGAATCTTACCGTGGATGATTACATTAATTTGTCCAGAAGCATTACCGATTAACATGGCAATTTTCGCAGTAGGGGATATCCAAGGTTGTTTTTCAGAATTCAGGACTTTGCTTGAGAAGCTTGATTTCCAGCCCGGATCAGACCAATTATGGTTAACAGGAGATCTGGTCAACAGGGGCCCTCAGTCTTTGGAAGTACTGAGGTATCTGCATAATTTGGGCTCGTCCGTTGTTTCTGTTCTGGGAAATCACGATTTGCACTTAATTGCTCAAGCGATGACAAAAAGTAATCCTAAATCCGTAGAGAACAGTTTACAGCCCATTTTAGAATCAAGGGATAAAATTGATCTCATAGAGTGGTTAAGACACCTGCCTTTATTGTTTTTTGATGACAATTATCAAACTGTGTTGGTTCACGCAGGACTTCATCCTCACTGGAATCTCCTTGAATCTCAACAATATGCCAATGAGGTTGAAGAACTTTTAAGAGGGCATGGTGCCGAACGCTTTCTCAAAGTGATGTATGGAGATAAGCCGAAGAGATGGAGTGAACAACTGAGTGGCTATGACCGTTATCGAATGATTATTAACTGCCTAACTCGGATGAGATACGTGAGTCCAGATATTGAATTGGACTTTGTTGAAAAAAATCATCCGGAGGAGAGTCAGAATTTGACATTAATCCCGTGGTTTGAAATGGAGAATCGAGAAAATCGAGAATATCGGATTATTTTTGGTCATTGGTCACATCTGAAGTTTTACTCAAAAAAAAATATTACCTGTCTTGATGGTGGTTGTGTTTTTGGTGGAGAACTCATATCCATCGATATTGATCGCCCGACAAAGCCCATAACAGTTAGTGCTGCTGCCAACTACTGTCCTATATCGAAATTGGAGCAGGAATATGTGGGTGACATTGGTAATTGATCAATTCAAAATCTTCAAAACGGTAATTAAAAATTGAGTCGGGTTTGGTTTTTATTGTTAATTGTGGCAGTGGATACGGCTCTCTCGAGAGCTGCTTTTGTGCTTGTTCAAAATGATTTAAATACAAATGAACATCTCCGCCAATCCAAATAAATTCACCAATCTCCAGGTCACACTGTTGGGCGATCATGCTCGTTAGTAGACTGTAGGATACGATATTAAACCCCAAGCCTAAAAAAGTATCACAGCTTCTTTGGTAGAGTTGGCAGGACAATTTACCCCTGGAGACAAAGAACTGAAAAAGAGCATGACAGGGGGCCAAGGCCATTTTTTTGTTTGCTACATTTTCTTGAGGGGAAATAGTTTCATCGGGGAGGTCGGCAACGTTCCAAGCGCTGACAATGATCCGTCTAGAATCTGGATTGTGCTTGATTTGATCAATAACTTTCTCAATCTGATCTATTTGTCCGCCATCGGTTGTTGGCCAAGATCGCCATTGATAGCCATATATGGGTCCCAGTTCACCGATTTCTGTTTCCCATTCATCCCAAATATGAACTCCTTTATTTTTTAGGTCGTTGTTGTTAGTGGATCCGTTTAAAAACCACAACAATTCATGGACTACCCCTTTAAAGAATATTTTTTTTGTCGTTAAAATGGGAAAACCCTGACTGAGATCAAACCTCATTTGATGGCCAAAAATACTGTGTGTCCCAGTGCCAGTTCTATCTTCTTTTACTTCACCATTATCAAGAATATTCTGCAGTAAATCTAAGTATTGTTGCAATTAAATATCTCCGGGGAAAATTCTTTTTACTAATTTTAATTATACTGTTTTGCGCCTAGAGGTCAGCCCTTTTTGCACTGTAAAATACCCAACATCCGATCAATAACATTGGCAAGGAAAGTATCTGTCCAAGTGTTAACCAATTCCAAGCAAGATAACCAATTTGTGCATCAGGCAGTCTTAAAAACTCTATGCATATTCTTGATATTCCATAAAAAATTAAAAAAACGGCTGAACTATAACCGGTGATTCTTTGCTTGGCAGTGAACAACCAGAGAATTATAAACAACACCAATCCTTCAAAAAAAGCTTCGTAAAGCTGGGTGGGATGACGCACGACTCCTTGAAACAAGAAACCTAAAAAGAAGTCTGTCGGCTTCCCCCACAATTCGCCATTGATAAAATTTCCGATTCTTCCCAGTCCCAGCCCTATTGGAACCAATGGGGCAATAAAATCAATAATCGTGATGAATCGTTGCTGAACTTTCCTGGCGAAGAATAACATAGCCAATAACACGCCAATGAACCCGCCATGAAATGACATGCCGCCATTCCACAATTGAGGCAATCTTACTATCCAACTAAGCGGATCATTAACCAGGTTGGAGAAATCATAAAAGATCATGTAGCCCAGTCGGCCGCCAACAATAACTCCAATTGCTGCATAAAAGATCAGGTCATCGATTTGTTTTTGATTTATTGGTGACCCCTGTTTTTTAACCCTGCTCTTGGCTAAGAAGTAAGCAGCTATGAAGCCCGTGAAATACATCAAGCCATACCAAGCGACTGCTAAAGGGCCAATCCTTATAGCTATTGGATCAATCTCAGGGTAAATCAACATACAGAATTAAAGCGCTATTACCAAGGTAGTATCACCTCATCAAAATTGGTCGGTCTGCCTCTTGTTTTTTTCATTGTATCAAGTGATATTTCAGCAATAATTTTTACTAAACCTGCAACACTCTCTTCGGGACTAATCTTATTTCTTCCCTGGTAACCAGATTCATCAAGCAATTTTGTATCAACCATTCCCGGTGAAATTAAAGCGGCTATGATGCCTTTTGATTTCAAACTTGCATTCATTGTCAAAACACCCATGTTGATTGCAGATTTGCTCATTTTATAAAAGAAAAAGCGGTCAAAATTTCCCATTATTGCAAAAGAGCCAAGTCCACTTGTCATGGTAACAATCTTTTTCTGATTACTAATCGCAACACTGTCTGCAAAGGCTTCTGCAACCTTCAATGGACCGAATGCATTCACTGCCATCACTGTCTGAAACAGATCGTAATCTAAGTTACCAAAAGATTGCTTTGGAACGTTACCCAATATGCCAGCATTATTGACTAAGACATCAATCGGATAACCTTGGTATTTTTGTGCCAAAGTATTGATTTCCTCGAAGTCTGTCACGTCCATTTCTTCTATGAAAATATTTGTAGAATTTTTCATCAATAACTGCAAATCATCTGCTTTATTAGGGTTTCTGCAAGTTGCAATTACATTCCAGCCATTTTTGGAATAATGTTGAACAAATGCAAAGCCGATGCCGCGATTAGAACCAGTGATTAGAACCGTTGGTTGTGAAGAATCCAATAACAATTGTGTATTGGTTTCGGTTTGGATTTGAGCATAAACTAGGCATTGAAAACAGCAAGAAATTACAAAAATTCCCAATATATTTGCTATAGAAATAATGTTTTTCATAGAAAAATCCTCTTCGTTTATTAGCCCCTATTCTAAATTATCTTTGAAAATATAAAACAGGTCTATGTTGTTCAAAATAAGATATCATCATACAATTCTAT
>DTSX01000024.1 GCA_012965065.1 Gammaproteobacteria bacterium | reverse complement strand
GAATCCCAATAATGGGCCTGTAGCTCAGTTGGTTAGAGCAGTGGACTCATAATCCATTGGTCGGAGGTTCGAGTCCTCCCGGGCCCACCAGATTACACTTATAGATTGGATAATTGGCATGGAAGAGAAACTAATTTCACTATCAATTAAAAAGTTAGCAAGCCTAATGCTTGGCTTACTCTTTTGCTCTTCAGGATGGTCCATGCCTTCTGAGTTTCAGGCAATTTATAATGCTCAGCTTAAACAAGTAGATGGTCAAGTTATGATGACGCTCAAAAAAGAGCAAGATAATCTATATAGCTATGAAATGATTACCAGACCCAGTGGGTTTTGGCGGATAATTATCGATGGGTCAATTAGGGAAAAAAGTACCTTCAGCCTCGAAAATGGAGTGGTTCGGTCTAAGACTTATGAATTAAACGATACAATCCGAAGCAAACCGAGACAATCTTCAGCAACTTTCGATTGGGATAACTTACTGCTTTCTGGGTATTACAAAGACAGGAAGTTTGAGTTACCACTCAACAGGAATGTTATTGACAGAGTGGTCTTGCAGATAGCAATTATGCACAACAATCAGCAAGGTATAAATTCAACCGAACACTATATTCTTGACAGAGACAAAGTTAAGAGAGTACAAATCAACCAGAAAATGTCAGTCAATATCCGTGTTCCATTTGGGCAATTTGAAGCCATTGAAATTGAACATGTAAGTGAAGGATCAGACAGCATCAATTCATTGTGGCTGGCACCAGAGTTGGGTTACATCCCGGTAAAATTGACTCAAAAAAAAGATGGCAAAACAATTTTTTCTGCAAGCCTGAGTCAATTAACTCATTAAGTTTGCAGTCTGCTTTATTCTCAACAGATAAAAAAATTTAAAGTTGGTGAAGCAATTCTTCCAACGTGAATGAATGGTTTTGAGTGCCATGTTTAGCAACTTTTATTGAACCCATCAATGAGCCCAGTCTGCCCATTTCCTCCCAAGACATCTCGTTGCATATACCATAGATTAACGCGGCTCTAAAAGCATCACCACAACCAGTTGGATCTGCTTCTGTTTCTGCTTTGACTGGGTCAATAGGAATCATTTCAGCATTCACAATGATCTCAGATCCGCTTGCTCCCTTTGTGATTACCATTGCCTGAACCCGTTTAGCAATTTCCCCAATACTTGACTCGGTGGTTTCAGATAATAAATTTGCCTCATATTCATTCACTACGATCCAATTGGCCAATTCAATTAAATGATTAAGCTCT
Source organism: Gammaproteobacteria bacterium (assembly GCA_012965065.1). GTDB lineage: Bacteria > Pseudomonadota > Gammaproteobacteria > Steroidobacterales > UBA11654 > DTSX01. The sequence continues at coordinate 2,248 of DTSX01000024.1, read as the reverse complement.
TTTTTGTTGAACAGTGGAATTCCTTGGCCTGGATCAAAAATGAAAGGCACCGATTTGCTGACAAGTTGTTCGGCATGCTTCTGCGTTCCTAATTTTCCATCCGGTGCCAAAATTCCCATCTGGAGGTCGGTTCCATCTGGGATGGGGTTCAAGTGACCCTCATCCATTGCACCTGGATGAAATGAGGTTAATTGATTGTTGTCAGAATCTGTCGTAATGAAACATTGTGCAGTAAATTTATTGGCTATTTTTTTGATAAATTTGGTGGATATCTGATGTTTATTCAACCAAGCTTCATAGAGACCAAAATCTTCCCCTACTGCAGCAATGATATGTGGGTCACCACCCAATAATTTGAGATTGTATGCAATGTTTCCAGCACAACCACCAAACTCTTTTCTTAGTTTAGGAACTTCAAATGCAACACTCAGAATATGAATTTGATCAGGTAAAATAAGGTCGCCGAATCGACCATCGAATTCCATGATATTGTCGTAAGCGACTGAACCACAAATCACTACCGACATTTATATCCAAACCTTTTTGTGAATCATCATTGTTGTTGTATTGGCTAAACAGTTACCATGGCCGCTTCAATATCGGCTATTTCCTTTGGGAGTTTAGAAGATAAGACCTCGTTGCCATTCTTAGTTACCAAAACATCATCTTCAATTCTAATTCCTATACCTTTCCATTTATTATCTACTTGCTTCAGTTTCTTGGAAATATAGATGCCAGGTTCTACAGTTATAACCATACCAGGTTCAAACTCTCTGGCGTCCCCTTTTTTATTGTTGTAGGACCCAACATCATGGACATCCATGCCCAACCAATGGCCAATACCATGCATATAAAAAGTCTTGTAGGCTTCCTTTTCTATCAACTGATTCAAATTGCCCTTGAGAATACCAATTTTCTTTAAACCTTTTGTTATTGTAGTGATTGCATTGCTCTGAAGATTCTTAAACGTCTGTCCCGGTTTCACTGATGCAATGGCCTCTTTCTGAGCTTTTAGAACAATTGAGTAAACTGCCTTTTGTTCCTTGGAAAAGACACCGGAGATAGGAATTGTTCTGGTGATATCAGACGCGTACATCTCAAATTCACATCCAGCGTCGGTCAACAGAAGTTTCCCTGATTTCATTTCTGCTCTATTGTCGACGTAATGCAACGTACAAGCATTGCTTCCTGAAGCGACAATGCTGTTGTATGAAGGTACGGCTCCATGGAGCCTAAACTGGTGAATTATACCTGCCTCAATTTGATACTCATAAAGATCTTGACGGCATTCCTGCATTACTCGCATATGAGCTTCAACTGCAATTTTTGCTGCCTTTTTCATCAACTTTACTTCAAATTTTGACTTAATTAAACGCAACTCATGAGTGATTGACTCCAATGAAATAATTTCTTGGGGTACAGAACAACCCTGCCTTTGTTTGGCCCTTAGAGCATTGATGCTTTGAGTTATCTTTTGATCAAAAATGGCATCGTTTCCAAGAGTGTAAAATACTTTTTCAGTCGATTGCAGTAAGTTGCTCAAAAATTCATCCACATCATGAATACTGTAGGATTGATCGGCACCGAAGTCTTTGATTACGCCCTTGGGCCCGGACCTATAGCCATCCCACGTCTCCCGCAAGGGATCTTTAGGCCGAACCAGTAAGATAAATTCACCCTCAGGTCTACCCGGAGCTAATATCATCAAGGAATCTGGTTCAGTGTATCCGGTGTAATAATAGAAATCGCTAGAAGGTCGATAATAGTATTCTGTGTCTCCGGTCCTTATTTTTGGAGATGCAGCAGGAAGAATAGCAACTGAATTTTTACCAATTGCCTGTGCAAGTTTTTTACGCCTTTTTGCAAATTCCTTGGTATTCAAGTTTTTGCCACCTTCATCTCTTCAAATATCAATTGGACACCAACCCGGACATATTCAACCACTTCCATGTAAGCCAACTCCTCCTCATCTTGATTCATGACTGAGGCACTGGTTAGTTTAGAGATTTGAGAGAAATCTTCAATAATTTCCCCAATTATGTCTTGGCCAGCTGAGTCTATCGGAACGTTTTTTTGAGCAATGGCAATCCCAACCCCATCAATAAACCCTTGACACCAACTTGATAAAGATCCAGTTCTATCGGTTAATGATGCTGAATCTGGCGATAAAAGGGGATAAAATGTCATTTCTGTATCATTCAATTTCTCAAGAGTCTCTACAACCACATTCACCAGAACAGTTTTCAAC
>DTSX01000023.1 GCA_012965065.1 Gammaproteobacteria bacterium | reverse complement strand
AAACTAGGTACATTTTTAACGATCCGACTGACTCCATAGGTTGCTTTGTTAAAATAAAAGCCTGTATCAAACTTTCTATTCTTGAAGTAATCAAAATCATATGCCGTATAAAATTTTTCAAAATCTATGCCGAGATCAGACAATAGTTTTTTTGAAACCTCCTCATAATAGCTTGGTGACTCTACTGATTGACTGCCCCCATAGGCAAGCATCGTCCGGTCATTCACAACAAATTCGTTGCGTTTGGCATGGCCTCCAAAATCATCGTGGTTGTCTAGAATAAGAATTTTTGGGACTTTTCCCGTACGTTCTTTAAAAAAATGAGCAGCTGACAATCCTGAGATACCGCCGCCAACCACAATTAAATCATAGCTCTCGCCTAAATCTTCAGCCTCATCAATAAATCCACTGCCCGTAAATGCAAGCTTATGGGCGTAATTAAAAGAGCCCGGATGATTGCCTCTAATCCCTGTCAATAAGGGTGGATAATAGTCAGATAAAAGATCCGAGGGTTTCAGTAAGTGAATGGGAGCCAATGTCCCTGCAATGCCTAGGCTTACTCCATTTAGAAAATCACGTCGTGAAATACCTTTTTGTCTGTCTTTTGGCTGTTGCATTTTGCAATTAATTAATTTGATATACCGTAACTCCATCAATCATGGTGCGTAAAACACGAACATCACCAATTGCATCAACCGGTATGTCAAAAAGATTTTGCTCGAGGACAATTAAATCAGCAGCCTTGCCCACTTGAATTGAACCGGTTGTAGTTTCCTGATGCATTAAATACGCCGCATTGATCGTGTAAGCCCTGAGCATCTCATCCAAATCCATTCTTTCAGCTGCATTCAGCACCCCGGTAATCACATTTTCTGGGTCTTCTCTTCTAATCGCTGTTTCAATTGCAACCAAAGGATTCATAGTTGACACTGCCCAATCGCTCCCACCCACAATCATGCCTCCAGACTCATGGATACTTCCTATGGGATACATCCGATTGACTCTCTCGGGTCCGACTTCGGGCAAGTTAATTTCGGTTATGTAAAGTTCAGGATAGGCCCAAACTGATTGGAAATTTGCGATCACTCCGAGCTCAGCAAACCTTGGTATGTCTGTTTTACTGATTAGTTGCAGATGAGAAATATGGTGGCGATTATCCGTGGGGCCATTCACAGAAAGTGCCATTTCAAAAGCATCCAGACCCGCGCGAACGCCTCGATCGCCAATGGCATGCATGTGCACCTGAATGCCCTCTTTGTCAAATCGAGTAACTGCCGCATTCAGCTCTGCTGGGTTTAGATTTAGCTCTCCCATGCTGCCTGTGTTCAAATAAGGCTCAAGCAATGCGGCTGTTTGCCCTTCTAAAACCCCATCAATAAAAATTTTGATGCTGTCTACATCAATTCTTGGGTGTTGGTGTTGTTGCCGCTTGGCAAACACCTCTTCAAACCCCCCAGGCCCTACGGTAAATCCTGTGTTCCCATACTCGATGCTGGTGATCATCCTTAAATTAAGTCCACCCTTATCTGCCAGTCTCTTGTACGCAGCCAAATGATGTTCTCCCACGCTTGCAGCTATGATTGAGGTAATGCCAAAACTGTGTGCCAAATTTTGAGCAAACAAAAGCCCATCATCAAATAGTTCCAAATCATCTCCAGGTATGATTTGTTTAATCAGGCTTATTGCTGCTGGTTCTCTTAGTGTTCCAGTTGGCTCTCCTGAGACGGGATCTTTTTCAATAATACCCAATTCAGGATTTGGAGTGTCTGCAGTAATCCCAGCCAATTCAAGTGCTTTGGAATTTGCCCAGCCTGAATGGCCATCCTCCCCATCTAGGTATATCGGTATTTCTGAACTGACAGCATCCAAAAGAGATTTGTTTGCGTTGCCCGCTGGAAACAACCCAAGATTGTATCCAGCACCTACAACCCAACCTGTACTCTGAGTCGTAGTGCTGTTTAGGCATCGTGCAACCTCATTTTGAATGGCTTCGATGCTTGGCATACCAAAGACAGGGCATTTCAACTGGTCAATACCTGACCAGATTGGGTGCGCGTGGGCATCATGGAAAGCAGGCATCAACATCCGACCTTTGAGGTCATTGACTCTTGTCATATAACCAATATATTCTGAAATCTCGGAGTTGGCTCCAACCGCGACAACAACCCCATCTGTGATAGCGACTGCTTCGGCCCAAGGCATGTCTTGATTCATGGTATAAACGGCCCCATTTACAAATACTTGATCAGAATTTGTTCTTGCTGGCTCCACAGTTGCTGCACCAATTATGCTGAGTGGGCCTGTAATTATCAGGCAGATTAATACAACCGATGCTTTTTTCATACTTAGTCTCCGAGTCATATATTTACTTAATGGTAAATAGGCTTGTGAAGGACATCAATGATTATTGTCGAGCTTTAATCTCAACCCATTGTCGGGTCATAACCCGATCAACTTCTGGGGGTAAGATTTTGGCAACAAAGAGTTTACGCATCAGTTGTTCCTGAGGATAGATACCAGGATTGTTTAAAGCGGCTTCATTGATCAGAGGTTTTGAGGGAATGTTTGCATTGGCAAAGTTAACCTTGTTGCTGATTTCAGCTATGACTTCAGGTCTCAAGATGTAATTGAGAAATTTATGAGCATTTTCAGGGTTGGGTGCATCCGCTGGTATGGCCAGCATATCAAACCACATCAAAGTCCCTTCTCTGGGGATTCTATATTCAATTTGCACTCCATTGCCTGATTCTCTGGCTCTATCTGCTGCTTGAAGAACATCTCCAGACCAGGCAAAGGCCAGGCAGATATCGCCATTGGCGAGGTCATTGATGTATTTGGATGAATGGAAATATTGGATATAGGGTCGTACATTTTTCAATAAGACTGTGGATTGCTCTTGATAATCTTTGGGGTTGTGAGAATTCGGGTCTAAACCCAGATAATGCAAAGCAGCCTTGAACATTTCGCTTGGAGCATCTAAAAATGCTACTCCACAGTGCTGAAATTTAGCAATAATCTCGGGGATAAAAACAACATCAAGGGTATCCATTGCAAAATCTGCACCCATAACTTCTATAGCCTTTTGTTTGTTGTAACCAATGCCTGTTGTGCCCCATAAGTAAGGAATGGAATGAGCATTATCTGGGTCAAGATTTTCCAGTAAACTCATCATCGCTGGATCCAAGTTAGCGTAATTGTTGAGTGCTTGTTTGTTGAGTTTCTGCAATACACCGGCTATTATTTGCCGTCCCATAAATTCACTGCTGGGGCCAACAATGTCATAACCTGTGTTGCCTGCAAGTAACTTACCTTCAAGAATCTCATTACTGTCGTAAACATCGTAAATTACATCGATGCCTGTTTCTTTCTCAAATTCGCTGATGGTAGTATCGGCTATGTAATCAGACCAGTTGTAGACTCTAACTTCTTGTTTTATATTGTTTTCTTCTTCATTGGTACCACAAGAACTTACCCCCAATGTGACAACAAAAATTACCAGAAGACCAGTCAGCAGATTCTGTTTGTAAT
>DTSX01000022.1 GCA_012965065.1 Gammaproteobacteria bacterium | reverse complement strand
ATAAAAAAGCTCAATTTCATCATTTGAAGCAAGATTCCTCGCTCTGATCTCAGCGGGTAAAGCTTGGCCAGCAACGCTCAATTCATAAGCCACTATTTGCACAGCCATTGCCAAATTCAATGATTTGTAGGATTCACTCGATGGTATATTGACCAGTTGGTTGCAGCAATCAACTTGTTTGTTTATCAATCCAGATTTCTCTGGTCCAAATATGACTGCGACTGGCTTTTGTTTGGCTTTTGCAATAATGCTTGGCGCTGTCTCTCGGATATTTGTGATTGGTACACTGATTCTTCTGGTTCTGGAGGTGGTCCCAATAATCAAACCACAACCTTTAATTGCATCCTGTAAATTATCAAAAACCTCCGCATTCAATAAAACATCTAGAGCACCAGAGGATCTTGCTCTTGCCTCAGAGTGAGGATGTTCAATCGGGTTAATCAAGCACAACTTGTCAAAACCCATAGTCTTTATAGCGCGTGCTGCAGCCCCAACATTCCCTGGATGGGAGGGCTCAAATAAAATAAATTTAATTTTTGACTTCACTAAAATCCCAATTTTTTCACGATAAAGTCGAACAATTTGTTAAAAAGTTTTGTTATTCTACACATTATTCATTTGCTGTATTTACTTAACGAAGATTTTACCCATGCAAGCCCTTTTAAACACTGCAATCAAAGCCGCACGAAAAGCAGGAGATATTGTTCAAATGAATTTTGATCGAATCAACGAAAGCGATATAAAAACCAAGGGTTACAATGAATTTGTTACATTTGTTGATGAAGAAGCAGAAACCGCAATCAAAGATGTTATTCAATCACGCTATCCAGACCATGGAATTATTGCTGAAGAAAGTCAACAAAAAGAGAGTGCTGGGGCTGACTATGTTTGGATAATAGACCCTCTAGATGGGACGACGAATTACATACACTCCTTTCCGGTTTATGCCGTTTCTATTGCCTTGAAAGTAAAGGGTTTACTTGAAGTCGCTGTAATTTATGACCCCTCGAGACAAGAGCTATTCACTGCCATCCGTGGTGCAGGTAGTCAGCTCGATGGGAGAAGAATCAGGGTCAGCAAACAAACTACCCTGGAAGGCGCATTACTGGGTACAGGATTTCCCTACCGCCAAAAAAATGACTGGCTGAATGTCTACCTGGAGATATTCTCTGAATTCTCTCAAAAAGCTGCAGGCATCAGAAGACCTGGAGCCGCGGCACTTGATTTGGCATATGTGGCCTGTGGTAGGCTCGATGGTTTCTGGGAGTTTGGACTGCGTCCTTGGGATGTGGCTGCTGGTATTTTATTAATCCAGGAATCGGGGGGGCTTTTTAGTAACCTAATTCCTAACCAAGATATGCTTGAATCGGGCAACATTATTGCAGGGAATCGGAGAGTTTTTATTCAAATGAAAGCAGTCATCTCAAAGTACGACAATAAACTGATTAAATTAAGCTAAAATCAACCCCTGGCATTCTATGGCATGCCATCATCAACTTTTTCTTTTTTAATTAGCATCAGATCTGTGGTTGAAACATCTAAAAACAACACCGAAGTTGTGGCCACGTAAATTGATGAATAGGTACCGATAACAACCCCGATAATGAGGGCCAGTGAAAAACCCTCCAAAGACTTACCACCAATAATGTACAAGGTAAATAGTACAAGAAGTGTGGTGCCACTGGTTATGATTGTACGACTGATTGTTTGATTGATTGATGTATTGATAATGTCCAGTGTTTGTTCCTTTCTTCTTAGTCGGAAATTTTCACGAATGCGATCAAAGACGACGATCGTGTCGTTTAATGAATAACCCACCACGGCCAAAATAGCAGCCAAGACAGCGAGATCAAATGAGATCTGGAATACTGAAAAAACACCCATGGTTATGATCACATCATGGATTAATGCAACGACTGCACCTATTGCAAATTTCCACTGAAACCTAAAAATGATATAGATCATGATCATCATCAAGGCAAAGAGCATCGCCAATCCACCTTGTTCGGTCAATTCATCCCCCACCTGAGGGCTTACAAATTCTGAGCCCCTTAACTCAACAGCATTGGCAGAATTATTCAAGATTTCTTCAATTTGCTTGCCTATTGCCTTGTTGTCGATATTTTCTCTTGGCATGATACGAATATTGATGTCTTTTGAACTACCAAAGCTCTGGACAATGGCTTCAGGGAACCCTCCAGATGCCAATTCATCTCTAATCTCATTGATTACTGGTGGCTCTTGGAAAGCGACTTCAACCGAAAAGCCACCTGTAAAGTCAATCCCTGGATTTAAACCCTTAAAGGTGAGAGAAACCAGAGATGTCAACAGAAGAATCACTGAGATTGCCAGAGCAAAATACCTTTTTGAGAGAAAATTGAATTCTTTGACAATCATTCCTGTTAGATCCTTAGTTTGTTAATGGTTCGTTGTCCATAAACAATATTGACAATTGCCCTTGAGGCAATTATTGCAGTGAACATTGAGGTGATAATGCCAAGGGTTAGGGTGATTGCAAAACCCTTGATTGGCCCGGTTCCAAAGGTAAATAGGACAAGCGCTGCAATCAAGGTTGTAATGTTGGCATCTGCGATGGTGCCAAAAGCCTTTTGATAACCCGCGGTGATACTCGCTTGGGGTGAATTGCCAATTCGGATTTCTTCCCTAATTCTCTCAAAAATCAGAACGTTGGCATCCACTGCCATACCTACTGTCAATACAATACCTGCTATTCCTGGTAAAGTTAAAGACGCTTGCAGCAACGACAACAAAGCCATGACCAAGGTGAGGTTTATCAAAAGACCGAAGTTGGCAATCAAGCCAAACCCTTTGTAATAAAAGACCATGAACAACAGAACCATGGCTAGGCCTATGACAATAGCCTGGAAGCCTCTGTTGATGTTATCTTGACCAAGACTCGGTCCAATTGTCCTTTCCTCAACTTTAAAAATGGGGGCTGCCAAAGCACCGGCCCGGAGTAAGATTGACAGATCCCTAGCCTCAACAACAGATACTCCGGTGATTTGAAATTGGCTGCTGAACACACCCCGGATTGTGGCAATGTTGATGACCTCCTTTTCCAACACTGAAGAAGTAACCAAGCGACCATTCCGTTCTTTTGTTTCTTGCCTTTGTTGGATAAATAAAACAGCCATGGGTTTGTTTAAGTTTCTTTTTGTGGTCTCCAGCATTGACTTGGAGCCCTTGTTGTCGAGTCGGATCGAAACTGCGGGCCTGCCTTCAGAAAATGTCTGTGAAGCATCAATTAACTGATTGCCTGATACAATTGTTTTCTTTTTCAACAACACTGGGTTTCCTACCCGATCTACAAACAATTCACAGCCAATCGGTGCCCTACCCTTGGCTTCTGCAGCAAAAGCACTCTCATTCTCACAGACCATCCTGAATTCCAGTGTTGCTGTTGCTCCTAAAATCCTTTCCGCTTGGGTTGGGTCTTGAACTCCAGGCAATTGCACAACAATTCTATCGAGTCCCTGGCGTTGGACTATGGGTTCGGCAACACCAAGTTCATTGACTCGGTTTCGCATCGTTAGAATATTCTGCTGGATGGCAAAATCACGTCTTTGCTTCAATTGATCCTGCGTCATCTCAACTTGGAGGCCTGGACTGGTTTTGCCTGGCACCGTCTCGATCACCAATAGGGGGTCAATCTCCCTGATCAAACTTCTGGCGCGACTTAAATCCTCTGGATCGGAGAGCTCAATGCTGATTACATTGCCTTGTTTTTTTATATTTCTGCGAATTCTTTTGTCGATCAATGCTTTGTTGATGTCAGCAATGTATTGATTGAGTCTCTGTTCAATAGCTGCATCCAGATCAACTTGAAATTTAAAATGAACACCCCCTCTAAGGTCCAGCCCCAAACTCATGGGCTTGAGCCCAAAACGACTAATCCAATTGGGTGTACGTGGTGCAAAAGTCAAGGCAACAGTCGCTGATCGGCCCATATAAGCCCTCATGGAATCGCTTCCAGACAACTGCTCTTCAACCTGGTCGTATCGAATCAAAATTTGTTTTTCTTGACGCTTGATCGATTTATAACCACTGTTTATCTCTTGTAAATATTCCTCTATATCGCTTGTTTCCAATTGGCTAAAAGCCAGACCATTTTCCTTGGCAATGACCACGGCAGGGTCCTCGCCATAAAAATTGGGCAGTGCAAACCATACCCCCAGGATGATAACCACAATAACCATTATATTTTTCCACAGAGGGTATTGATTCATTGGTTTTCTAACCTTTTTTGATTGTGCCTTTGGGCATCAATGCACCGATGGTATGACGCTGCGCTTTTACTCTCACGCCCTCTGATATTTCTATGACGACGTATTGTTCTTTGATTGCAACGATCTTACCCAATATACCGCCGGCAGTGATAACCTCATTGCCAACGATCAAACTTGAAATCATTTCTTTATGCTCTTTCTGTTTTTTAGACTGGGGTCTAATTAAGAGAAAATAGAACACGATAAAAATAACAACCAAGGGCAAGAATCCTAAAAATGTGCTACCAGACCCGCTTGACTGTGCCCATGCATTTTCAAATAAAATATTCATGCTGATCCTTTGATAAAAATAATTGTGCAATTATGACACATAAACATTTATTGCTGATAACTCTGAATGAAGGCATTAGCAAATTTTTTGAATTCATTTTTTCGAATAGACTCTTGTATTTGGCTCATTAAATCGAGATAAAAAAACAGATTATGGATGGTTGCAAGCCTAGAACCAAGGATTTCATTGCATTTTAGAAGGTGCCTAATATAAGAACGTGAGAAATTTTGACATGTGTAGCAAGAACAATTTGCATCCAAAGGATTGGTATCTCTTTGATGTTTGGCATTTTTGATCCGCACGACGCCCCCAGAAGTGTAAATTTGACCATTGCGTGCGTGCCTGGTTGGAATAACGCAATCAAACATATCAATCCCAACGGACACGGATTTTACAATATCAACTGGGGTCCCAACACCCATAAGATATCGAGGAAGTCGTTTCGGCATTTTTGGAACCAATGATTCCAAAACATCCATTCTCTCTTGTTCAGGTTCACCAACGGACAAGCCACCAATGGCCAATCCATGAAAATTCAAATCCATGAGTTGCTGCAGATTTCTTTTCCTAAGCTCTTGGAACATCCCGCCTTGAATGATGCCAAACAAAGCAGAATCGTTATCGTGTTTCACAGCGTTAAAAGCATCAAAACTCCGATGTGCCCATTTTACCGACCTCAGCATGGATGATTCTGCTTCACTTTTGCTGGCAGGGTAATGGGTGCATTCGTCGAGTACCATTTGTATGTCGCTGCCAAGAGTGTCTTGAATCTGCATCGCTTTTTCAGGTGTTAAGCGAATAATGTCACCATTAACGGGGGAGTCAAACTCGACAAAGTCGTCATTGATTTTAGTTTTTTTAGAGAGACTCCAAATTTGGAAACCGCCTGAATCAGTCAAAATAGGTTTTTGCCAACCCATAAAATTATGCAAACCTTTGTGCAGCGAAATCACATCCTCCCCTGGCCTTACCATTAAGTGGTAAGTATTGCCGAGAACGATTTCTGCGCCCATTGCCAGCAATTCATCTGGAGTCATTGTCTTAACTGTAGCGTAAGTCCCTACTGGGATGAACACGGGTGTTTGAATAACCCCCCTGGAAAAATGCAACTCCCCAACCCGAGCCAGGGCATCTTGATTGAAAATTTTAAATTGCATTCATGCTCTCCTTTAAACTGATTTCTCAAGAAACATTGCATCACCGTAACTGTAAAATCGATAGTCTCGGTCGATCGCATGTTGGTAAGCCTGTTTAATGTTATTTCTCCCAATAAATGCGGATACAAGCATGATCAAAGATGATCCCGGTAAATGGAAATTCGTAATTATTGCATCAACAATTTTAAACTCAAATCCAGGATAGATGAAGAGATCTGTGTCACCGCACATTGGTTTTATTCTCCTGGATGAAACCGCAGATTCGAGAGCACGGGTTACGGTGGTTCCAACAGCAACAACCCGGCCGCCTTTAGATGCAGTGCGTTCTATTTTACGGCACAATTCCTCGTCAACAATCACATGTTCTTTGTGCAGTCGCTTTGTTTTGAGTTGTTCTTCCCGTAGAGGCATAAACGTGCCCGCTCCAATGTGTAGGGTAACCATTCCAATCTGTATCCCTTTCTCCCGAACGGTCATCAGCAATCCCCGATCGAAATGCAGGCCCGCTGTGGGAGCTGCCACTGCACCCCACTCCTTTGCAAAAACCGTTTGATACCTATCTTTGTCATCTGCATCGGGCATTCTTTTTATGTATGGTGGCAAAGGAATATGACCAATATCATTAAGGATATTAACGATGGGCATTGAAAATTTTACCCGAAGAAAATCACTTTCTAAGGTTAAAACTTTGAGGGTCACTTTATTGCCCAAATCGATCAGGCTTCCGGGTTGAAGTCGTCTATTGGACCTGGTTTGGACCAGGGCAATATCCTTTTCCAAAATTCTTTCAACCAAAATTTCCACCCTACCACCGGTTGTTTTTTTACCAAATAAACGAGAAGGCATCACCTTCGTGTTATTTAACACCAGTAGATCATTTTTCGAGAGAATCTTTGGAAGTTCTGAAAATATTCTGTCATCAAAATTGCCGCTGTGAACACAAAGAAGTTTGCTAGAGCATCTCTCATCAGTCGGTTTCTGTGCAATAAGATTTTCTGGGAGGTCAAAGTAATAATCTGAGACTTTCATCGTGAATATTCTACCCAATTATCTGACTGGAAAATAATATTGAGCAAATTAAATATAAAGAGTGTGGACTGCGCATTTTTGCCAAGGTATTCTTTTTTAATGGATAGCCGGGATGGCGGAATTGGTAGACGCGCCGGACTCAAAATCCGGTGGGGTTAAACCCGTGAGAGTTCGAGTCTCTCTCCCGGCATTTAATTGGTAAAGTTTATGATGAAATTTTGTTCGCAATGTGGGGGTTCAATTAAGTTTGAAGTACCCAAAGACGATGATATACCCAGATTCATTTGTACCCAATGTGATTTCATCCACTATGAAAACCCTAGGGTAGTTGTTGGATCCGTGCCAATGTACAAAGGCCAAGTTCTTTTATGCCTCAGAGCAATCGAGCCAAGAAGCAACTATTGGACCTTGCCTGCAGGATTTCTAGAAAATGGAGAAGGGCTCACAGATGGGGCTGCGAGAGAAGCAAAGGAAGAAGCGTTGATTAAACCAATAATTGGGCCTTTGATCGCAGTGGTAGATGTCATTCATGCACATCAGGTTCACGTATTCTTCAGAGCTCATCTCCAGAATTTAGAATTCGGTCCCGGAAAAGAATCGTTGGATGTTAAGTTGTTTAAGCTCTCAGAAATTCCATGGGAACGAATGGCATTTAAAACCGGAAAAATTGCACTTAGAGCACAAATTAACAAATCCGAGGACGATTGGCAGCCAGTTTATGAAACCCTGCCCTAACCCTTCTATAAATAAATAAAATTTTATGTCATCATGTGCAACAAGACTTGAAACCATAGGTACAAAATGACGTTTTTAGTTGGAGAAAGCTGTATTAAATGCAAGTTGGGTGATTGCGTCGAAGTTTGCCCTGTTGACTGCTTTTATGAAGGTCCAAACATGCTTGTCATTGATCCTGATGAGTGCATAGATTGTGCGTTGTGCGAACCTGAATGTCCCGTTGATGCTATTTTTGCTGATGATGAAATCCCTGAGGGGCAAGAAAAATTTCTGGAATTAAACCAAGAACTATCTCAGATCTGGCCAGTGATCACTCATGCACCAACCCCGCCTCCTGACGCTGATGATTGGCGAGAGGTCAAAGACAAACTGAAATATCTGGAACGGTAAATCAAAAATCAGATTCCAGACGAGCTTTCAAGGCATCCGCTGGCATGTAGCCAATAATTATCTTTCCTTTGTCAGTAACCATCGTTGGTGTGCCCTGTACCATAAACACTTGCCCAAGACTGTAATGTTTCTGAACGGGTGTGTCTGAGCAGACTTTAGCTTTCAAGTTTTTGCCCTGTTTAGCCCTTGTTATGGCACTCTGGCGATCCTGGCTGCACCAAACTTTCTCTGCCTTTTCCCAACTCTCTGTATCTGGACCTGTCCTCGGGAAAAAGAGATAACGAACCCGAATACCCTGCTCCATCACCTCGTCAATTTCACTGTGAAATTTCCTGCAATAACCGCAGTCCACATCGGTAAACACGGTAACAGTGTGCTGGAAATCGTCTGGTGCAAAAATCACCATTTCCTCTTCATCCAGCTGATTGAGAAAATCTTTTCGAGCTGAGATCCTTTCCCGCTCCGTCAAATTAGTCCCCGATTCCGTATCGTAAATATCACCACGCAAAATAAATTTACCATTCTGACTCATATAAAAAACCTGTGACCCAATGGAAACTGTGTATAGACCTTGGATACTTGATTCTGTGATCTTGGCATCTTTGCCTCCAGGGAAAACATCGAACAACTCTGCAAGAAGTCTTGATTTGTTCTCTTGGATCTCATTCATCTGAGAAGTCTCTGAATTATCAGCAATCGAAGATTCACCGGCAAGGACTGGGTGAATATTCAGCAGTAGAAAAATGTATAGTAATTTTCTTTTCATATTATTCACTACGTCTAGTTTACAAAAAATCAACCTCTAGGATGGTGTTTTTCATGGATATCTTTGAGTCTTTGTTGAGCAACATGAGTGTAGATCTGTGTGGTCGATAAATCACTGTGTCCCAACAACATTTGAACCACTCTTAAATCGGCACCATGGTTGAGCAAATGTGTTGCAAAAGCATGCCTTAGTGTATGCGGTGATAAATCAGATCTGATCCCTGTTTTATTTGCGTACTTCTTGGTCAACTGCCAAAATGCCTGTCTGGAAATACATTCTGAGGTTCTCGTTGGAAACAGGTAGTCTGTATTCCGCTCACCCAGAATCTCATGAATGGGACCTTTCAAATAACGCTTCAGCCAATTTTTTGCAATCCCACCAAGAGGCACCAACCGTTCCTTGTTGCCTTTTCCCATAACCCTGATAAAGCCTTGGTTTAAATTTAATTGCGTTTGCTTTAGCTGCACCAATTCCGAAACTCTTAGGCCAGTTGCGTAAAGTACTTCAAGCATTGTTCTGTCCCTGAAGCCCAAGGGTTTTTTGACCACAGGTGCTTTAATGAGCTTAATCACTTCTTCCTCAGAAATCATTTTCGGCAAGGATCTACCCAATTTAGGCATTGAGATTTTTAACGTTGGGTTCTGAGAAATAATTTCTTGTCCACAAAGGTAATTGTAAAACCGCCTAAATGTGGAGAGTTGTCTTGCAGAAGAACGAGAACTTGAACCCAAATTAGCTCGCTCGGAAATAAAATCCAACAAGTCAGCCCTTGAAATCTTTCTCAGTGTTAAGTTTTTATTTATTGTCCATCGTTCCAAAATTAACAAATCAGAACGATAAGCCGACAAGGTGTTTTTAGCCAAGCCTTGTTCCATCCATATAGAGTCAAGGAATGAATCTATATCAGAATGCGAAGAGTTTGGATCTGGAATCGAATGTGTCATAGTTCTTCAATGATTGTGTATCATAGCCTATAAGAATAGGACGTTTTACCATAAAAAATCCAAAAAATTTGCTGTGAAAGTACTGAACGCATATTTCTTCGGCTTCTGGGCCTGGCTTGTTTTTCTGATTGTAGTCTTGGGTATTATTCTCTGCTTTCCTTTCACTTCTAATGTTCGAACCACTCGTTTGATAGCCAAAAAAGGGGTAACCATAATTCTTAAAGTACTGCGCTTTAAAGTCCGTGTTAAAGGCTATGAAAATCTTACCGATGCTTCATCAATTCTCGTTGCCAATCATGCCAGTTACATAGATCCTATAATATTGAGTGCGGTGCTGCCTCCTCAATATGCCTACGTTGCGAAAAGGGAACTGAAACACGTTCCCTTTCTTGGTTATATCGTAAGAAAATTGGGTACACATTTGGTAGACAGATTTAACGCAAGAAAGGGCGCCCAAGACATAAGACGGATTATGACCAGCAGCCAAGAATTGGATTCGATTATTTTTTTCCCTGAAGGGACTTTTTATGCAGAAGATGGGTTGGGAAAATTTAAGTTGGGTGCTTTCGTCACCGCTGTAAAAAACGATATACCAGTCATACCGGTTGCAATCAGTGGAACCCGGCAAATGCTCCGATCAGAAATTTGGTGGCCGAGCAAAGTTCCCCTCACCATCACCATTTTCCCACCCATATACGCCAAAGATGTTGACAACGGGGCTGAAGGGATTGCTGAAAAATCGCGTAGTTTGATGCTAGGCGAAATTAATGAGCCTGATTTGAAAGAAAAGTCATTTCCTTGATTTAACTTCCTTTTCGATCGGTGACGTATTCAATCCAGGCTTCGGCATTTCTTTTATTGCCATCGGTACCCAATTCAACGGCTTTTTCAAAAGAGTTGATGGCCTGGACGTATTCCTCTAATTCCGTTTGTGCCATACCCATAAGGATGTAAATATCTCCAGGTTTTTTCAAATTGCCAGTATTTAAAGCCTGGCTTGCCGCCAGTTTTATGCCTTCCCAGTCTCCCTTTTCATTCAGCAACATGGCTTTTTGAATGTATAGGTCTCCATCATTGATCATGGGTGCCAAAACATTGATAACCTCGATGGCCTGATCAAACTCTCTAGCAGCGGTCCAAGCACCAAGTAATAATTTCAAGTTTTTCTCGTTCTTCTCCAGTGAGCCGTTATTGATGTTTTCTTCGACTATCGTGGCTGCCTGGTATGGAATCTCTAAATATAGGCTTAATCGAGCAAGGTTCTCAAGGGTTTCTTTCTTGCTGATTGCGTTATTTTTGTAGCCAAGTGTCAATGCCGAAAGAGCATCAGGATCTTTCTGCAATTCCATGTAAGCGCCCGCCATGGTTTCCCAGTACTTTTCCTTGTCTGGCCAATAGGTGGCCATTCTTTTGAGAATTTCGACCGCTGCTTCAAAACGTTTGTTTAAAAATAAGATTGCTAATTCCAACTGGTGCCAGCTTTCTTGGGGTTTTTTGGATTTAATATTGGCAATATGGATGTAAGGAAGTGCCGTCAATGGATCGCCTTTCTGAAAATACGCTATACCCATCATAATATAAGCTTCTGCCACTGGGTCAGATGCGTATTTAAACCACTGCATCAACCTGCTGATTGTCGAGTCCCAATCTTCTCTCGACCCGTACAGGCTTGCTAAATTAAAGACCGTGCTTTGATGTTGGGATGTCGACAATATGTCGAGGTCGGTGCACTTTCTGAATACTTCAATTGCCATATCAATGTTGTTCTGTTGTACGTATACAAACCCCATAAATTGATAGATAACTGCTCTCTCGTAGTCGTTAATGTTCCAGTTGAGCATGGATTGCAAACTCTTCATTGCACCTTCCAGATCACCATTGCCGAATCGTTCAGCAACGCTTTCGAATTTCTTGTTAACGTTGTAATTCATTTGCGGTGCAGTGCTTCTTCTCTCAAGGGCGGTTCTCTCTTCTGTTAATGGATGGTAACTGGGTAATTTCTCTGCCGAGAATGTCTCTGTAATCCCTAAAAAAACTGTGCTCCATAACATTGAAAGTGCTAAGGCATGTATTGTTTTATTGTGCAAAACGGATGTCATTGTTGTATTAATTAAAGTCATCGAGTGTAAACTCCAGCATTTGGATTGCTTTTCTTTCAACCGGCACCCCATTGATAATTCTGGGTTTGAATTTCCACTTTAAAACAGCTCTGATTACATTCCTGTCAAACACTCTTTTTGGCTCAGCTTGAATCACACGCACATCCTTCACGGAACCATCCGCACCAATGGTTACCTCAACCACAACATACCCCTCTATGCCTTCAATAAGAGCTTCTCGGGGCCACTGGGGGTCTATCCTGACAATGGGCAAGACATCGCCTTCTGCCAAAGGATTGCCTGCCCAGTTGCCTAAAAATGGTCCTCCTCCTGCGATGCTGGGTAAATCTATGTTGGGTATTTCGATCTTTATTCTGTTCATCGTAGGTTTTACTTGTTTCTCAACTATCAGTTTGGGTGGCGGTGGGGGCTCTTTGGGGGGCTTTGGTTTCTGTGGTTTCCTTCGGTCCTTAATACTCAGTGTCTCATCTTCCCTGATTCTGATGAATTCCATAATCTGCCCTTCAGATGAGGCATTTTTATTTTGCTCACCGGAGTCGATTAGGGATTGCATTAAAAAAAACAGTCCAAGTGAGATCAATACACCGAGAATTAATGCGGACAAGTACCTCAGCTGCGGTTTTAAACTAAGAGAAATGGCAGCCATGCTTCGCCTTTATTTTTTCCGTGCAGATAAGGATATTTTAGAGATACCGCTCGATCGGATTTGATCCATCACATCCAAAACCAAGCCGGTTGAGGCTAATTCATCAGCAACTATAACCACGCTGCTTTCAGGGTTCTCAGCGTGTGCTGCCTCTATCATGATTTTTACCGCCTCCAATTCAATGGGGCGCTTGTTCATCCAAATTTGATCGCTGGGAGAAATCGCTATGAGAATATTGCCCTGTTCGGCTCGAATCGCCGTTTCTGCTTCTGGACGATTGGGATTTATTCCTGTTTCTTTGATAAATGACGTGGTTACGATAAAGAAGATCAACATAATGAACACAATATCCATCATTGGCGTTATATTGATCTCGCTTTCCTCTTCCTCTCTTCTTTTTTTCCTTAACATGATTATTTCTGTGCTGCCAACGAGACATTTTTTGCCCCAGCCAAACGAGATTGATCGATCACTTTAACCAAAAAACCAGCATCGGCATCACGGTCGGATACAATAACCACAGAAGCACTGGGTTTAATGGCTAAATTTGATTCAATATTTGCCCGAACTGCAGCAATATCCACAAGTCTTTCCTGGACAAAAATCTGGCCTTCAGCTGAAATCCGAACCGATATCACTTCCGATCTTTTTTGTTCCTTTACCGGTGATTTAGTCGGGCGATTGACATCCAATGAAATTTCCTTGACGAAAGAAGTGGTCACAATAAAAAAAATCAGCATGATAAAAACTATATCAAGCAAAGGCGTGATATTGATTTCACTTTCATCTTTTTTTCTTTTGTATTTTCTTTTCATGCCAACTTATTCATTGACCAAAAGATCCGTAACTTTTGCAACTTCAACATCCGCTCTTCGTTTCAGCAAATTGGCAATGTACAATCCAGAAATTGCTGCCACCAAGCCTGCCATCGTCGGTATGGTCGCTTGGGATATTCCACTTGCCATTAACCTTGCGTTTCCAGTCCCAAAAAAAGTCATTACATCAAAAACCTTGATCATACCGACAACGGTCCCGAGCAAACCCAGGAGAGGCAAAATCTGCATCATTGTTTCTATGGTTAAAATAAAACGGTGCGTGTCGACCGATATTTCTGATATCAACTGATCCTTGATCTTACTTGAATACCAAGTTTGAGTTTCGTTTCTTGATTGCCATTGGCTGGACGTCTTTTTAACTCGTTCTGGAAGTACATAGCGAAAAAACCAGAATCGTTCGATAATCAGCGTCCACATGATAATTGTGACCATTAATATGCCCCACAGCACCGGACCGCCTATTTCAAAGAAACTGCGTATTGCGATATAAATATCGCTAAAAATATTCATGGTATTTATAGGTTTGGCCGTTCAGCATGTCTTGCAATCAGGCCCGCGCTTTGTTCCTCAAGCACCTCGATCAAAGTACCACTCCAACTGGTTAAAACGCTATGCAAAAAAACCAAGGGTATTGCCACAATTAAACCCAACATAGTTGTCACAAGAGCTTGGGAAATTCCACCTGCCATCAGTTTAGGATCTCCTGTTCCAAAAAGTGTCAACGCTTGGAAAGTCACAATCATGCCTACTACTGTTCCCAAAAGACCCAACAACGGAGCTATAGCAGCAAATACTTTGATGATGCTGTGGTATTTTTCCAGTTTGGGAACTTCCTTTAGGATTGCTTCATCGATCTTCAGCTCCAATGATTCTGTGTCCATTGCATCGTGCTCATTGTGGACGGATAAAATCCTTCCCAAGGCATTGTCTTGAGAGACAATATCAGTAGTTAATTGTTGATTAATGGCCTGACCGTCTTGACGGAGAATAAGGAGGCGCCATAGGGACAATGCCAAGCCAAGTAAGCCAATAAAAATAATGAAGTAGCCAACCAATCCTCCTTGATTGATTCTCTCGGCAAGGCCAGGCGCTTGGATTAATAGACTTAAAATTTGTCCACGGCTTGGGTCAACTGCCATGGTGGTATAACCAGCATCCAGTGCAAAAAGATCCTTGGCCATTGATTGATACCGCCGAGCAGGCTGTCTGGCGAGCACTTGCAAACTTTGTGTATCTGGGACAAATTGGAGAAAGAAATTCTCTGTAATTGCATTAAAAACTCCGACCCTTACAATTTCGGCATCTACAATGGAACCACCTGGAAGTACCACCTGTTTTTGGAACCGTTGAACTTGGCCTGATTGGCTCATTTCTCTGAGCAATTCAACCCTGAGATCATGCATCTGCTCAATCGAAGGTATGCCTCTGGCCTCTGCCAAGCCAGTAAGGTTTTTTTCTCTATTTGGGAATTGCAAGGAAACGATTGAGTTTTTAACGATTGCAATTGTTTCACCGGCAACCTGCCTCACAACCCCAAATAATTCACCAAAATTACCGATGCGTATTCTCAATGTTTCTTGAATATCCTCTAAGGTCTTTTCATTCTCTTCAAATTGTTTCTGCAATCGGACGCTTCGTTTTTCCTCTTGATCCAAGCGTGCTACTGCCTGTTCCAAAAGGAATTTTTGCCGGTCTCTTGCAGCTAAGAATTTTTGCTCTCTTTGATCGTTGATGACACCGCTTGCTTGCCTGTCATTTTCAGTTATTTCTAGCAATTGCTCTAAAGTCTGGATATTTTTGAGTTTTTCGCTCATAACTGGATCGGTAGGAAATTCCTGCTCTTCCTGTGCATTCAGCTGCACACTTATCGTTAAAATAAATAACAGGAAAGAAATAATCAGTCTGGTACTTGTAATGGTCATCTCCCCTCTCCAGGTGCCTCAATGGGCAACTCAAGAAGATTGGGCGTGACCTGTTTTCTCGCAACTCTGAGTCCTTGGGTCACATAGTTTTGGTATTTGTTCGGTAATTTTTCCCATTGCCCAGCTTGTTTGTTCCAAAAACCCGTTTCCTCCTGATCTGGGGTCTGATAAGTGAGTGAAGTTCTGCCTATCCTAAGAAAGTCAACCTGTCGACTTTCTCCATCAATTTCCAACAATCCTGTGTAGGCTTCGATGTCACGGCCATAGGTTGTTTCAATCTGATAGGCATCCATAATTTGACGGTATTTTTCTGAGACGGTAACGTCGGATAAATCCATAATTGTTCTCAACCTTGCCACCCTAGCTTTACGTTCTTCCAACAAGAACGGCACATCCAAATCAATAAATTTGTCCAATATATCAATACTGTCGAGCATCAATGGAACAATCCCACGTTCGATCAATGCAAACTGATCAAGTTGTTTTCTGATGTCTGTTATTTGAGCTTCTTGATCGACAATGAGTCGTTCAACGTAGTCATTGTAGGCAATCAACCGGTCTATCTGTTGCAGTACTAGGCGATATTGACCAAGTAGACCTTGCCTTTCATCGGACAGATTGCTGACAATTATTTGAGAATCTTTAGAGCCAAGATCTGAGCTTCTTTGAACAAACAAAGTATCATCCAGAATCTCAATTGGGTCAGGAAGGATTATTTCTGTCTCTGTTGTTTCTTGTGAAAAGGAAAAATTAGCGGTCATCAATGTTCCTAGAACGACTGCCACCCAGACTGGAGTATTTCTTGGTTGTTTTCCTTCAAGCATAGCTTGTATCCCCCTGTGTCCTATGATCAGTTAGTAACCTGGACTATAGCGCACGTTATCAGATACCGCATTGAAAGAAAAGCATCAAAAGACAGTATTTTTAAACGAAAAGATTGCATTACATATCAGTGTAATTGGGTCCCCCGCCCCCTTCCGGACACTCCCACTGAATATTTTGACTGGGATCTTTGATATCACAGGTCTTGCAATGAATGCAATTTTGGGCATTGATTTGAAATCTCATCGAGCCGTCACTGCTTTCAAGCACTTCATAAACCCCAGCAGGACAATACAGTCTGGCAGGTTCGCCGTATTTTGGGAGATTGGTTTGTATGGGAATCTCTGAATCAATCAAATGAAGATGGCAAGGCTGATCTTCTTCGTGAGCAACCCCAGACAAATATATTGAAGAGGATCGATCAAAAGTAAATGTTCCATCGGGTTTAGGATACTCGATTGGGATTAACTTGGATGCTTCCTTTAACTTTGCATGGTCTGGTTCTGAAACGCGAAGTGTAATCGGCAATCGTCCTTTAAAAATATTCTGATCCAACCAGATAAATACAGAACCGAGATAGAGACCAAACTTCTTCTGTGCAGGTGAAAAATTTCTAGCCAAGTGAAGTTCTTTATAAATCCAGGATTCTTCAACGGATTTTTGATAATCGACCAACTCAGCTTCCGGGCTCTCTTCAGCAAACGACTGGGCTATGGATTCTGCAGCTAACATCCCTGACTTCATTGCGGTGTGAGTGCCTTTGATTTTTGCACCGTTGAGAAATCCTGCGTCGCAACCAACCAAAAGCCCACCGGGAAAGGTCAACTTGGGAAGAGATTGCAATCCTCCTTTGTTCACAGCTCTTGCGCCATAGGAAACTCGTTCAGCTCCCACGAGAAGATTATTAATTTTTGGATGCAGTTTCCATTTCTGGAATTCACCAAAGGGATCGAGGTATGGATTTTGGTAATCCAAGGAAACGATGAGGCCCAGATAGAGTTGATGATTTGGAGCGTGGTAGACAAATCCTCCGCCTTCAGTTCTTGAATCCAAAGGCCAGCCTGCGGTGTGCAGAACCAAACCTTCTTCATGCTTCTCTGGGTCAACGGCCCAAATTTCTTTGAAACCAATACCATAATGCTGAGGGTCAGAATCTGCGTCCAATTTGAATCGTTTGATTAATTTTTTACCCAGATTGCCTCTGCAACCTTCAGAGAGTACGGTGTATTTTGCTCTGAGCTCGTAACCAGGTTCGTATCCGTCTTTTGGTTGGCCCTCCCTGCTTAGACCCATATCTCCCGAGATTACGCCGGCAACGCTCCCCTCTTCTTCGAGGAAATCAACAGCAGGAAACCCAGGGAAAATATTCACTCCCAGGGCTTCAGCTTTAGATGCCAACCATCGACACAGTGAACCCAGACTAATAATGGAATTACCATGGTTATTCATGGCCGTGGGGATCAGGAAAGAAGGTATACCAATGCTCGCTGTTTGATTGATCAAAAAAGACATCTGATCCCTTGTAACTGGCGCTCTGATAAAAGCATCACTCGCCTCCCAATCTGGCAACAATTCATCCAGTGCATGCGTTTCTACAACCGCACCAGAGATAATGTGAGAACCAATATCAGAGCTCTTTTCAAGCACGCAAATATTCAAATCAAGTCCTTGCTGTTCAGACAGCTGCATTAATTTTATTGACGCACTTAACCCAGAGGGTCCTGCACCGACTATCACTACATCAAATTCCATTGATTCACGTTCTACAGCCATAACAATTCACAATTAGTTTGAGTGTTATTCTACCAATATTTTGAAGTCGTTTGATTGACCAAGTGTTTTTTATTGATGAGAGAGAGTAAAATTATCCAAACTGAATTACTAGCAATCAGAAACTAACAACCATAAGGTGCCATAATGGCAGGAAAATTGATTTTGTGTCGACACGGTGAAAGTGAGTGGAATCTTGAAAATAGATTTACTGGGTGGGCAGATGTCGACCTATCACCGAAAGGCGAGCAGGAAGCGAAAGATGCTGGTTTAACCCTCAAACATGAACAGTTATCTTTTGATCTTGCTTACACCTCAGTATTGAAAAGAGCTACCAGAACCTTGTGGATTATGCTTGAAGAAATGAGTCTCACCTGGATACCTGTCACCAATGCTTGGGAGCTCAATGAAAGACATTACGGTGCCCTCCAGGGCCTAAATAAATCTCAAGTTGCAGCTGAATATGGAGAAGAACAAGTACAAATTTGGAGAAGAAGCTACGATACGCCTCCACCTCCTTTAAATAATGATGATGAACGCCACCCCAGATTTGAGATCCGCTATGCCAGTGTCTCAGATTTACCTGCCAGTGAGAGTTTAAAAGACACCCTTTTGAGGGTCAAACCATATTGGCAAACAAAAATTATACCCTCTTTACTGGGCAACCAAGACGTTCTAATCGTAGCTCACGGCAACAGTCTGAGGGCAATGGTTAAAATGATTGAAAATATTTCTGACAAAGCGATCGTGGATTTTAATATTCCCACCGGGATACCACTGGCCTATGAATTTAATGAAAACCTCAAACCAATTAAACAAGGCTTCATTGGGGATCCGGAAACCATTAAGCAAGCAGCACAAGCAGTTGCAAATCAGGGATTGGCCTAAGAGAATAATTTAAATGCTGTATTCGATCGACAACATCGCACCGGACTGCAATCAAGCAAACTTCATCGCTCCCAATGCCACCGTTATCGGCAATGTCCAGCTGGAACAAGATGTGAGTATATGGTTTAACGTCGTCATTCGGGGCGACAACGACCCCATCAAAATAGGTGCAGGCAGCAATGTTCAGGATGGGTCCATACTCCATACCGACATTGGCGCACCCCTAACCATCGGTAAAATGGTCACTGTAGGTCACAAAGTGATGCTTCATGGCTGTTCCATCAGCGATCACTGCCTTATTGGGATCAATAGCACGATCCTGAATCATGCTGTGATTGGCAAACATTCCATAGTAGGAGCCAACTCATTGATCACTGAAAATAAGGCCTTCCCAGACAATTCCTTGATCATGGGATCCCCAGCCAAAGTGATTCGGGAATTAACCGATGAGGAAATAAAAATGATTCAATATTCTGCGGAGGGCTACATTCTCAACGGCAAGCGTTTTGCCAAAGGCTTGGTTAATTTCGAAGCCGCATCAACCCCTCTTGAGACATAGATGCAATCAACACCCCTTCTCGTGAAAAAATCCGTCCTGTTGCAAATCCCCTAGCACCGGATGCTCTAGGGCTGTCATAAGCAAACAGCATCCATTGATCCACAAGACAGCTTTTGTGAAACCACATGGCATGATCTAGACTGGCCATCTGGAACCTGTTTTGCATTATATTGGTTCCATGGGGGAGTATGGCGGTGGTCAATAAGTCGTAATCGGAGACGTAGGCCAAGAGTGCCTGATGGAGAGGAAGTTTGTCCGGAACCTTTCCCTTGGCCTTGATCCAAGAATGTTTGCTAGGCTCTCTGGTTGTTTTATCCAAAAAATGTGGCAATTCCACAGGCCTGATATCAAAAGGTCTTTGCCGAGTCAGCATTCTTTGTATTCTTTGGGGTAATTGCTCAATCCATTCCGGCTTGATCAAATCCACCAAATTATCAAGCTCTTCTGGCGGCTTAACATTGGGCATCTCAGATTGATGCTCCAAACCTTCTTCCGGTCTCTGGAAAGAAGCCGTCATATTGAATATCTGTTCTCCGTGCTGAACCGCTATGACTCTTCGGTTGGAGAAGCTCCCACCGTCTCTCGCTCTGTCGACTTCGTAGACAATTGGGGCTTTAAAATCACCACGCCTTAAAAAGTACGCATGCAGAGAATGCACATTACGATCTTTCACAGTTCGGCTGGCAGCGGTGAGTGCTTGCCCCAACACTTGACCACCAAATACTTGTGGGCTTCCGATGTCTTGACTTTCACCGCGAAAAATATTCTCTTCAATACTTTCAAGATCAAGCAACTCAATCAATCGCTCAATCGTGGTATCCAAGGTATCTGGATTGTTCATGATCAGCCGAGGTGAAAAAAAGAGACGGTCTCAACAATGCACGCGGGTTTGCTCTCACCCTCGATCTCTACCGAGGTTTCTCCAATCAGCTGAATCGCCTTGGAGCGTTGTTTAACCGTTTTCGCCACCGATCGAGCACGAATTCGACTGTCGACTGCAACCATATTGGTAAAACGAACCCTATTCAAGCCGTAATTGATTCCCATCTTCAGGTTGGTAAATTCTAAAAACCCTGCCGTCATTGCCGGAATCATGGACAAGGTTAAATAGCCATGTGCAATGGTTGTCCCTCCTGGCATTTCTTTTTTTGCCCGTTCCACATCGACGTGAATCCACTGGTGGTCGTGGGTCAAATTTGCAAATTGATTGATATGTTCTTGGGAGATTAGCAGCCAATCGGATACCCCAACCTCCAAACCCTCAAGGGCTTTTAAATCTTCAAAGGATGAAATTACATGTCCCATAATTGTTTAGTCGATGGTTAGCTCACCCAGTGTTTTCATGAACTCCATTCGGGTTACTTCACTGGTTCTAAAGCCTCCCAACATGGTGCTGGTAACCATGTCAACACTGCTCTTGTGAATGCCTCTTGTGGTCATGCAAGCGTGTCTAGCAATGATGACCACACCAACACCCTGGGGCTTGAGTATGTCGTTAATGCAATTGGCAATCTGAGCGGTCATTTTTTCCTGTACCTGAAAACGTCGGGCGTAGGCGTCCACAACCCTCGCCAATTTACTGATACCTACAACGTTATGATCGGGGAGATAAGCAACATAGGCTTTGCCTGTAATCAAAGCAATATGATGCTCGCAATGGGATTCAAAAGTGATGCCCCTTAGAGTGACCATCTCGTCGTAGCCATCAACATCTTCAAAAGTTCTTTTCAAGTATTCATATGGGTCTTCTTGATAACCGCTAAACCAGTCCAAATAGGCCTTTGCGACGCGTTTGGGCGTCTCCTTTAGGCCTTCTCGATCGGGGTCATCCCCTGCCCACTGAATAAGAGTTCGGACGGCTTTCTGTGCTTCCTCTTCGGTTGGTTTGTTGTTGTTTTCTGTCATAGTATTACCCTAAAATTTCTCTATTGATCTTTCAAGTTTGAGGAATCGTTAATATTCGCGCCCAATGATCGCATACTCAAGATTCAATTTCACTTAAATCATCTCCTGGATAATTCGTATTTTTTAGAGCATTTGGATTTTTAGCGTTAATAACCTTAACCTTCGATTGCATTAATAAGTCCCTTGGACTGTTGGTAGGAAGCAGGTTGGAATTGCTAAGAATCTCAGAGAGAAGATTGGGTTCGTAAATGGCACAAAGCGGTTCAGGCAAGTCATCTTCTGGACTGTTGAAGGCTGTTGCATCGAATGCAGCATCCCTCTCCTCCATCAATTGTAACAGCGTTTTTTTATCCAACCAGGGCATGTCACAGGCAATAACCAGCCAAGCGCTATTCGGATGGATTTTGTGTGCAGATAGGATTCCTGCCATGGGGCCAGACTGGTTGTACTCGTCAATGATTAATTTAAACTTGGCCCGGACAGGGTCTCCAATTTGATCCTCTTTGATGGACACGTAAATTGATTTTAGGCACTCTTGCAAAAGATCGTGAGTACACTCCAGAAGTGTTTTTGAAGCCAAACGCATCAACGCTTTGTCTTGGCCCATTCTCCTACTTCGACCTCCGGTGAGTATCAGTCCATGCAATTGTGGCATAACAAAACAGGGATGTGGTTGTTACCCAACCGTGCGTTTGCCTCCGGTTTTTTTCCGGAGTTGGATGTCGGTGATCTGAATCTCATGGGAAAGTGATTTGCACATGTCATAGACCGTGAGTGCTGCCACGGTTGCTCCGGTGAGTGCCTCCATTTCGACTCCTGTTTTGTGTTCTATAGCGACCTCGCAAAGGATCACTAAATCACCGGTATCATTGAAATCGATTGAAATTTTGCACGAGTCCAGTCCCAGGGGATGGCAAAATGGGATCAATTCATGGGTCTTTTTCGCAGCCATGGTGCCCGCAACAATGGCGGTATCGATTACAGGCCCTTTCTGGGTATGAATCTCACCGTTAGCAAATTCACTCCTTACTGCCTCTGGTAATTTAACCCGAGCCGAGGCAGCAGCGGTTCTTTTGGTAACCTCTTTATCAGAGACATCAACCATATTGGGGCGGTTGTTTTTATCGACATGGCTAAGCATTTTTTCCCTTCTAATTTTCCTTTGGTATCAATTATAGCCTTATTGTTTTACTAGAATTAGGATTCTATCAAAACAGGACCTCAAGAAATATTACTCTCAATTTAATTTATAATATTCAATAAACAAATTAAGAAAAAAAACATGGGTTTAACGCTGATAGAAAAAATATGGCAAGAACATGAGGTCATCAACCAAGGTGATGGCAACAGCCTGATTTATATCGATCGAATTTTCCTACACGAAAGAACTGGAAGTATTGCCTTAAAAGGTTTAGAAAAAGCAAATCGTTCTGTGCGTAATCCATCTCATGTTTTCTGTACCCTGGACCATATTGTTGACACGTTTCCAGGACGTGGGGATGAAACACTCATGCCCAGCGGTAAAGACTTCATCATCTCTACCCGATCGTCTGCCAAAAGGGCTGACATCAATTTCTTTGATTTGGGTGATCCCAAGCAAGGGATTGTCCATGTCGTTTCACCGGAACAAGGGATCGCTCTACCTGGAGTTACCCTGGTTTGCCCAGACTCGCATACCTGCACCGTTGGAGGTTTGGGAGCATTGGGGTGGGGCATTGGTTCCAGCGAATGTGAGCATGCATTGAGTACGAGCACGCTGACGGTAAAAAAACCAAAAATGATGCAGGTAATTTTTGATGGCACATTGCCCGTTGGAGTCACCGCCAAGGATTTAATTTTGCATTTAATCCAGAAATTCGGTGCAGCAGGGGGTACCGGTTACGCAGTTGAATTCTCAGGACCGGTAGTTAAAAACCTTGAGATTGAAGCACGCCTGACGTTGTGCAATATGGCTGTTGAGTTTGGCGCATGGACAGGCATTGTCGCACCGGACGATAAAACTCTTGAATACATTGCAAATCGTCCTTTCACACCTCAAGGTGAGACTTACCATAAAGCCCTGACCCACTGGGAACAATTGAGAAGTGATAGCGATGCTCACTTTGAAGCAATCCTTTCCATTGACTGTGAAACAATGTCTCCATTTGTTACATGGGGGACCAGTCCACAACATGCAATTCCAATTGATGAGAGTATTCCCGATCCTGCCCAAGAAACCGACCCAAGCACACAGAAATCCATGCATCGAGCGCTGCAATATATGGGCCTTAATCCTGGCACAAAAATGAAAGACATCGCCATTGATGCGGCCTTTATCGGTTCCTGCACCAACAGCCGATTAAGTGACCTTAGAGCAGCTTCAGAAGTATTGAAAGACAGGAAAGTTGCATCTGGAGTAAAAGCAATTTGTGTTCCAGGCTCATCACTGGTGAAACAACAAGCAGAAGAGGAAGGCTTGGATCAGATTTTTAAAGCTGCCGGTTTTGAGTGGCGTGAATCCGGCTGCTCGATGTGTTTCTTTGCAGGTGGAGAAAGCTTTGGCGAACAACAACGTGTAATCACCACGACCAATAGGAACTTTGAAAACAGACAGGGTAAACGCACACGTTCTCATCTCGCCTCTCCTGCAACGGTGGCTGCTTCAGCGGTGTCTGGGAAGTTGAATGATGCTAACAGCTTGGAGATTGGATAATGGAGCCATTTGAACATCACACTGGCATTGCTGCACCGTTGATGCAAATCAACATCGATACCGATGCCATCATCCCAAGCAGAGAAATGAAATCGGTCTCAAAAAAAGGTTTGGAGGATGGGCTGTTTGCAGAATGGAGATACTTATCCCTTACAACCAGGAAGGAAAACCCGGAATTTGTTCTTAATCAAGACCCATATCGGAGTGCATCCTTGCTACTCACAGGAGAAAATTTTGGCTGTGGATCCTCTAGAGAACATGCAGCCTGGGCCTTATACCAGTGGGGTATTCGGGTAATTGTTGCCCCAAGCTTTGGCTCTATTTTTTATAATAATTGCATCCAAAATGGGATCCTTCCTGTCGTTTTGGGACCGGAGAAGATAAAAGAATTGCAGACTTTCGTCGAACTTAACCCAGCGGTCAATCAACTGACCGTGGATTTAAGGGCTACCATTATTAGTGCTGGGAGCAATATTTGCTATCCTTTTTCCATTGAATCCAGCGATCAACAAAATTTGCTTCAGGGGCTTGATGCGATAGGATCGACCCTAAAGATGATGTCCTCCATTGAGGCATTTGAAGAAAATGACATTCACCGTAGACCTTGGGTCTATCTCTGATGCAAATCAAAGGCACGGCTAAGTAACTGTTACTTCAATACCAACAGATTAAACAATGGGTTTGTTGTTTTTACGACGAACTGCAACGATTGATGAGCGTGGAGGCTGGTTGGGTTCCTTTGATGGCCAATTTGAGCCGATTGGAACTTTTCGAATCTGAGTGAACTCTCTGCCATCTGTTGTTTTCATGGTATACCGCCTTTCCTCAGAAGCCATATCTCGACGCACGCCATTAATAACCCCAGGATGCTGGGGGGTGAGGAACAGTGTTTTTTGATCTGTGCTAAATTGCAAACCGCACAATTCAGCCTCAATCGGTCCAATAGCAAAAGGCAGAGATTGGCCTAGATAGGGTCCTGAAGTAGGTATAAACCATGCACTGTTGTTGCTGTAAATACCTCGGATTGTGCTGTTGGAGACACCATCACGGTCGGTGATCGATTCGTTCAGTATTTCTGATGAGATATCCGTCACCATCCACAGGTTGCCTTTGTCATCGATTTCAAGATTGTCTGGACTTGCCCAACCTGCGCCGCCATCCGACGGCTCACCACCCATCGCCAGTATTTCCCACTTGAAGGTCAAAGATTCGGGCGCAGCATTGTTGTCATCCTCAATTTTGACGATAATACCGGGGCGATAAGGGTCGTTTTGATTGTCGGTAAGATTTGTATTTGCCTCGAAGTCATCCCAAGCAAAAATCTCTCTGTCAGGACTGTCAGAAGAACCTCCGGTAATCGCCGTAAAAGCAAAATACAAAACGCCTTTGTTGTCATCAAACTCACAGTCTTCAGGCCTAGGACAGCCCGTTGCTCCTACCGCATTAGCGGCATAGTGGGCATCAATTAATATAGCCCCTTGCAGCTCGATTTCGTCATCACCTTGATACAAGTCACCTAACTTTTTAAAACCGATGTCCCGATAAATTGAGTTGACATCATCATCCTTCGTGTATTTTTTTATACCGCCTTGTATTCTATCTGGATTTGGGAGACTGACCGTGCCGCCGATAGACTTGCTCGGCAAGACTGGTTCAAGGGCTGTATCTGGGATCAGAGGTATCCAATAGCCGGTTCCATCGTTGGAAAATTTAGCGGCATGCAACACCCCTTCTTCCAGCAGTCTTGAATTGCTTTTCGATTTCGGATCGGACACCTTAGCCCTGCTGATCATTTTATAAATATGCCCACCCCTGCTGTCATCACCAGCGTAGACTGCAAGTGGCCTGTTTTTCTTGCAATTAATGGCAAATGCTTCATGGTGGTATCGACCCAGCATGGTGTGTTTGGTGCCATAATCGTCCTTGTTTTCAGGATCAACCTCAACTCCCCAACCGTATTTATTTCCTGCCAACTCAAAAATATTGCCTAGACCACTGAAGGTTGTTGTGACAAAGGGTATTGTTGTCGGTGGAAATGAACTGCCATCAGCCTTGACCGGACCGTACACGTGAGCATCATGCCACTCCTCTGCACTGATCACGGTTCCCCATGGAGTTGTTGTCCCAGAACAATTCCAATAGCTGCCTACACACTTATCTGCCAAACCATCGTCAAATCCAATTTTGTTATGCTTTCTGAAAACAGCGCTGGCTGGACCGGTGGATTTGGATAACTTGGCTGGATCGTTAAGCGCTTGGGTCATTGAGATTCTCCTGTCTCGGTCCGAAAATGTTCTGACCCAATCACCATTGTTGTTCCTCTCAACTGAGATGACGGAAATGCCCATATCGGCAGCACCTTCTAGGGCAATGGACTTAATCATCGCTTTTCTGGGATCCTCTTCATCCATTGCTGGAAAATCCCAGATTACATTGCCCTCGATTTCATCAAAAACACCGTCGGGCAAACTATAGCCCATGACCATAGGAAAGGTTTCCAAATAGGTTTCCAAACTGTCAAAATCCATGTTTTCGTGATTGACCACCAAATACGCTCGATCCTTTCCAGTTTCCACAAAGCCGACGTGGTCGTTATTGTAACCGTATCTGGAATCGCCCACAGGATCGCCCCAAGAAGCAATCACATTGTAGGTAAAGCCTTCTGGCAGGAGCAAATCATCCTGGACTTCATGTTCGGAGTAGAATTCAATTTGTTGGTCAGGGGTCAGGCCATCTGAAATCATAGGAATTGCCAGGTCAACCGGTTTCCATGATAAATTTTTCACCATATCCGCGACCCGCTCTTGTGCTTGAAGACCGGCGGAGGACAGCAAATCAACGCCCGACGAGAAAATAGCTGAGCTGAGTCCGAAAAATTTTATAAATTTTCTGCGATCGAACAGAGTGAATTGCTCATTAGCTTTTTTCTTCATTAAAGAGTTTGCTCGTCTGTCTAAAGATTTCTTATGGTTTTGTTAAAGAGATTAATACAATTTTAGATGGGTAAGCATAAGGTATTTATTTATTTTTGAAAATTAATTTTGTGTTAAATATTTCTCTGAAAAACCAGATCGCATAGAATAGGAATCAATAATCAAGGAAATAACCATGACTGAGATTGATGTACTAGTCAGCGAAGTAGGACCAAGGGATGGCCTGCAAAGCTTAGATACCATCATGTCGACGGATGCTAAGAAGCGGTGGATAAAAGCTGAAGCTGCGGCGGGTGTTCGTGAAATTGAAGTGGGATCTTTTGTGCCCGCAAAACTGCTTCCACAAATGGCCGATACTGGAGAAATTGTAAAATACGCAAAAACCATTCCTGGTCTAACCGTTACCGCTCTGGTGCCAAATTTCATTGGAGCAAAAAATGCGATTAAAGCCGGTGTAGACAAGATGTGCCTACCCCTATCTGTCAGCGAGACACACAGCCGAGCAAATTTAAGGAAAAGCCATAGTGAGGTTCTTGGAGAGATTGAGAATATTGTTCAGTACATCAATTCTTTGGAAGCAACAAAGCGACCTGAGTTTGCAGGCAATCTTGCCACTGCATTTGGATGCACTCTGGAAGGCCCGGTTGCTGAAAAAACTGTGTTATCGCTTGCAGGACAATTGATGGAGCTGGGCTGCGGTGAAGTGGGCCTTTCAGACACCACCGGTTATGCAAATCCAGCACAAATTAAGAGATTGATCCGACTGGTAAAAAAAGAAGTGGGTAATGATCGTTTGACCAGTATCCATCTGCACAATACCCGTGGACTCGGTTTAGCCAATGCCCTGGCCGCTTTGGAAGAAGGAATTACAACTCTGGATTCTTCTTTGGGAGGAATTGGTGGTTGTCCATTTGCACCCGGTGCGAGTGGCAATATTGTCACTGAAGATCTGGTGTTTATGCTTGATTCGATGGGGTTGCAAACGGGTATAGATTTAGAAGCTCTGATCGAGGTCAATCGTATGGTTAAGCAGTCTCTACCGAAAGAAGAATTGTATGGGTTTACCGTTGATTCTGGGCTGCCTAAAGGTTATCAAAATGGTGGCTGGGGAGTAGCCGGTTAATAATTCTTAATATTTGTATTTGAGATCCAGAAAAATTTTTGTGTAATCGATCGTCATCTTTTTATCGTTATTGAACCAAGTAAACTCAGTACTAAAATTCTTTGAAAAAGCATAACTTAAATTGACGACATGGCCTTTATGCCCTGCTCCGCCGCCGCCAAAATTAGAATCAGTGAGAGCACCAAAAACTGCATTTTTCTCTACATCCTTATAAAAATATGTCATCTTCCATGCATCAATGAATGCGAGTTGTAAGCCAATCTGATAGCCTTTGTCATCACTATTTGCATCACTGTTGTTTACCCAATCAATGAAAAAGACTGTTGGGATTTTTTTAGAGCCAACTTTAGTGCTAATCTCGGCAGAGATATTGTTCACAGCATAATCATTGAGATAATTCTCATTTGCATCAATTGGGTTGCCAAAAATTTTACCATTCCATGTAATCTCGGATGCGGGTCTTCCATGAATATCCTTGAAAGTGTACCGAGCCAGTGCAATTTTGAATTTGTCTCCTGCCGATGTTTTACTTGAAATCCCAATTTGCAAACCGTTTATGGAAATAGCATCGACCGATTCATGCTCATCCATCGAGAAAGTTCCTATTGAGCCAAATACAATTCCTTTATTAAACTGAAGAGCTAAACCCTCTGGGTTGTAATCTCCATCAAAAATTAGCTGGCTCTTATTTGCTCGGTAAAATGGATTTTTAACTTTGCCTCCCAGGAGGCTGGCATTATCAGAGATCGAATAATCAAAATACAGCTGATCCAAACCAATGTCCTTGAGGGAAAAATCGTGACCTAAGTCTTGATTTGCTGAGATAGGATTCTTCTCAGCGGTTGCAAATCTGAGATTAATCTTTAACTGTTCATTGATTGCGCCGGTTAGGCCAAAGCGACTTCGGATCCTGTTTCTTCTGCGCGAAGAATCTTTGCTGTCATCATCAACAAACTCGTAGCGGTAACG
Source organism: Gammaproteobacteria bacterium (assembly GCA_012965065.1). Taxonomy (GTDB): domain Bacteria; phylum Pseudomonadota; class Gammaproteobacteria; order Steroidobacterales; family UBA11654; genus DTSX01. The sequence continues at coordinate 17,179 of DTSX01000022.1, read as the reverse complement.
AAAATCGGTCTTGAATTCAACTGGGTTCTCGTTTGCATTGACGGTTACTAAGGAAAACCAGGTTAATACGATAAGAGGGGTAACTATACTTTTAGTCATTCACTCTTCCTTTGTTGATTCGACCACTGATGAATTAGAGAGATTTCTATATATATCACCTGACCTAAGTAAAGAATCCCTTAAGAGCAAAAAAGAATAAAATTGATAACCCTGCACCCACTGGCAAGGTCACAATCCACGACAAAATAATTTTACCAACAACGCTTAAATTGATCGCTCCTATGCCCCTAGCAAGACCCACACCCAATACGGCACCAACCAGCGTATGGGTTGTGGATATGGGTAAACCAGTTCCCGAAGCGATGACCACAGTTCCGGCAGCCGCTAACTGTGCAGCAAACCCACGACTGGGTGTCAGCTCTGTAATTGCTCTTCCCACGGTCATCATCACTCTAAAGCCCAACATGGCAAGACCGATAACAATCCCGGAAGCACCAATCAACAATATCCAAAACGGTACATCTGATGTTGCGGCTATGTCCCCTCCACTTTGGATCACTGAAACAATTGCTGCCAAAGGACCTATGGCATTAGCGACATCGTTAGAACCATGAGCAAATGCCATTGCACAAGCGGTGAAGACCATCAAGATGGCAAATACTCTCTCGACACCATCAAACATAGCTCCATTTTTTTCCCTTGTTGTATTGTCGATTCGCTGCAATAGGAGCGCTCCTATAACGGTAATCATTAAAGCGAAAACTAAAGACCAGGCAATACTCTGTGAAGTAGTAAGACTGACTCCCACATGCTTTAATCCTTTTACAAAAGTAACCATTGAAACTAAAAAGGCTGTTAGAAACATATAAAAAGGAACGTACCGTTTAGCATTCATGAATGGGTTTTCTGTTTGTAAAATTAATTTCTTAACGCTGGTAAATAACAGGAATGAAATGGTTCCTGCAATCACAGGAGATATCACCCAACTGGCAGTTATCGAAGCAACTTTGGGCCATTGGATAACATCGACTCCAATACCAACCGCTGCAAAACCTACGATTGCCCCAACGATTGAGTGCGTGGTTGATACAGGCCAGCCAAAATACGAAGCTATCAACAACCATATGCCAGCTGCTAGTAAAGTACCCAGCATGCCAAAAACAAGCAGTTCGGGTGTTTCGCTAATGACTGCTGCATCGATAATTCCTTCCCTGATGGTTGCTGTAACTTCTCCTCCAGCAAGATAAGCGCCGGCAAATTCAAAAATACAAGCAATCAATACCGCTTGTGCTACGGTCAATGCTCTCGCACCAACGGAAGTGCCCATGGCATTGGCAACATCATTTGCGCCAATTCCCCAAGCCATGAAGAATCCAAAAATACAAGCTAAAATCAGTAAGACTTGTCCATGCTCTGCTATAACTTCAAACATTCTGATCCTCTACCATTATTTGGAAACCAAACGGATTAAAATATGCCCCACCGTTTGTGCTATATCTGCAAGGGAGCCTATTCTGTTAATGACGTCATAGAGAAACATAACATCAATGGGTGAAAACTCTTTCTCAATTACGAAAAAATCATTTCTCAAAGCCGCTTCTAACTCATCATCCTCATGTTCAAGTTGCTCCAACTCTGCAACGAGGTCTCGCAATAAATTTGCATCGCTTGAACCAAACCCACTTCTTTGCATTTCATCAACTTTTTCAATGGCTATAGAAGCTTGTTTGGCGGCATTTATGGCAGCCTCAGCAAAAGAAATAAATTGCTCACTTATTTGCTCTGGAATTTCCATATGCCTGCCAATCATGATGCCTGAAATGTCTTTAGCAGTATTTGGTATCGCGTCCATGGCATAAACAAGATCAAGTAGATCTTCTCTAGAAACAGGCATAAATAAGGACTTTGGCAAGTTGCTACGAATTTTATACTTAATACCGTCTGCAACATGCTCAAGGTCAATTATTTCTTGGCGATACCGAGAAGCAGCATCCCAATCAGAATTTTTCGCAGAAAATAAGAAATTTTTCAGAGCTACAGTTGCCTTTTTTCCTACATCCATATGTTCTTGCAGCGCAGAAAAAGGGGACCTGGCAAACATGCCTAAAAAAGATTCGTTAGTCATAAAAATTACCTCTTTTTTTCATTGTTGACATTTTATTTTATCAGGATGGCAATTTTGTTACCGCAAAGTAACATGATTAAAAATGTTTTCAACTAGAATTTTTTTTTGCATCGCCTTAATGCATCAAAACGCTTGTTATTTTTGGTCTTTTTCTGCAGTTTCTTCTACCAAATATGAAATGATATCTAAACGGTCAGAAGCATTTTTAAGACCGGCAAAAACCATTCTATTACCGGGAATAAACGCATAGGGTTTTTGTAGAAATTGGTCGAGGGTATCAATATTCCAGAGAATTTTTGAAGACATCAATGCATCTGAATAATCAAACCCCTCCTGGTTACCTGATTCCTGTCCTAAGATCCCATACAAATTGGGACCGACCTTATGGGACTCATTTATTTTCAATGAGTGGCATGCCCTGCATTGAAGAAAAAGCTGCCTACCCCTTTCATAATCCCCTTGCACAGAACTGTTATTCAAGATTTCCTGAGAACTCAGATCAGAGGGAACGTTATTGTTGCTGACATCAGCAGATGGCTTTGATTTTCCACAGCCAACAAGGATCAATACTACGAGCAATAAAAAAAATGGGTTTGATTTTCTCACTGTTAGAATGCTAACTAATTGACAGAGCCTTTGGCTTGTTATGAAAAATAGTTTATTCAAAAATTACAGGTCCGCTGTCTTCTTCTAAATTAAATGAAGATAATTCAGGATGTTCAGTCATCATTCGAATGAAGTATTCTTCTGGCAACTGGTTGATGGACTTTAATTTAACACCGGATGCATGCCAGAGAGTGTGCCCTTCAACTTCATTCATATCCATCCAAGACAACCATGGCATCAATACAGTGGAACTGAACAAACTGGGTAGTGAGATGACATTTTGGTCAAGAAACTGGTCTAGGGGAGCAAACATTGTAGATCTTTGCATTCTGGGCTCAGACAGACCTGGTGGGTAGGCTGTGTCATTCTGGAGCCAGACTGTTTCCGGACCAAACGTCCAATCCAACAGCAAGGGTTTATCCGGCATTTGATCAATGAAAGCCTTGGGTCTTGCGCCCATGGTAGAGATGTTAAGGCCTCTGCCAAGACTTGCTTGCCTGATATTAGGCAGTACCTGATTGATTTTTCCGGTAAATGGATTTTGGTACTCCCGGATCATTTTTCCGGTATCTATGTCTCTGAAAAAAGTCAGCATATTACCAAGAACTTCATAGGAACCATCCTGCAGTGGAAATACACGGTAACTTTCCATGCCTTCGATGTTGACCATCGGAATCGGTTGCTCAGAAGCGATCTGAGCAAACAAAGTACCATTGTAATGCCATGGAATTTGACTTGTGCTGTCGAGACTGGCTTGCATGCGAATTAAATTAATCAAGTTATTTAATGGCAAGCTCATGTCGGGTGCATCCTCAGGAACAGTACCGTGCATTAACCCAGAAGATCTTTCTGCAGCCATCATTGCCACGGCTCCTACCCCTAATAAAAAATCCCGTCTTAAAATTTCAATTGACATTATTGTCTTCCTGCATGTGTTGTCGGTGCCTTTAAATGTTCAACAATCTTGTCTGCGAGAAACTCTGCCACTGCCCTGTGGTCATCTGTTACCTGCCACATTGACCATGTTCCAGCGTACTGATTTTGTACCGGCTGTTTTTCACTTGGCATTCCAGCTTCAGAATCATAACCCAGATGACCGAAATGTGACACATCAAAAGCCAGAGATGGATCCAGGTCATCTCGTCTCACATGCAAAGGGGCTTGTCGCAGTGGAGGGTAAGGTTGCCCATTGGGACACCCACCCATGTTAAAACAGCAAGGTTCTTTCTGTTTGGAGTCTGTCGAAACTTTGCATGTTTGCTCGACCCAAACACCCCAATAATCGGCAAAAGGATGCCCAACCTCAGGGTAGGTTGTGAAATCCAGTTGATCAATTTTAGACCAATTTCTGTAACCGATCTCTTTAGCTATTTGATTAGGTACTTCAACCAGGTTGAGCACAGAGTTTTCCATGATCTGGGGGAAAACAACCACAATATGCTGTACACCATTGATGCGAAGTTGCTCGAGTGCCTGCCAATAGCGGAACTTCCAATCTCCCTGCGGCCTTTGATTTTGGGTATCGTGAAGAAGAATATAGCCCAGATTTTCACCACGCATTTCCCTGGTGCGTTCCAACTGGGTGAAAGCTGGAGGCCCTGGTGTCACAAGTTCATTTCTTACCATATCTCCAAACCAACCCCCCAGGATGTTTTTGGATTGCATTTCTGGGAATTTCTCCAACAACAAATCCTTGATGTTCTGATTCAGGATAAGGGTGTCATTAATTTTGGGGTCAAAGACCTGGTTCATTGAGAGAATGCCATGATTGACCAACAGTACCCCTGTATTCTCTAGAGCAATCTCGGCATCAAACTCGGCCTCGATGCCATCAACTTGAAACTGTGCCAATCTGAGATCACCGATTACAGGATTTGGGTATTCGTTATAATCAATTATAGGGTTGTCTTTAGGGCTACCACTGGAGCGGGTCCATCCCTTCGGTTCAGTAGGATAGGATGTCAACATCAACTCCTTGGGGTCATTGACCCATTCGATGGTGACATCAGTTTGCTGACTTTTATTGTAGTTATGAATGACTTTCTTTGCAGTTGTATAAACATCATAAGTTTTAGAAAACCTAGCTCCTGCGGTTGTTAAATCAATCATTACGATCCGGTCAACACCTATTTTTAACATCCGTTCTACCGGTCCATCGACGTTATAACGATCGGGATCACAGAGATGCCAGGTCGGATCAATGGTGCCACAATATCGCAAAGGATCACCGCCGGGAATCCCTGGATTGAAAAGCATTCTTGGGTTTGCCAATTCGCTCGGATCGGGGCTTATCCACGTCATCTTATCGACAATAAAATCAACTCCCAATTCATTCTCATAATCATCCAAAATGGAGCTTAATTCTGCTGTGGTCTGGCGCTTTGATTCTGGATAGGGATCTACACCACCGATGCGTTCATACTCAAAAGAATACTTACCAAGTTCTTTGGAGGCGTTGCCAAATTTAAGCATTTGAGGCCAATAATCAGAGTTCCAAATGATTTGTTGGTAAACAGGACTGTTCTGATCGTAGGAGAATATTTGCATGGTGGCATCCCAGAGTTGTTTCTCCCCATAAGTCTCATTACCGCCATGAGAAACATATAAAATGCCTATGCGCTCTCCTTGAAAAGAAGCTCCTCTTATCTGCTGTTGATACTGAGAGGAACCAAGAATAAAAAGGCTAAAAGCAAGAAGGCTAATTCGTGACAATTTTTCAAACATGTCACTCAATGAAGACTTACAGTCCTAGAGCACCAGGATTCATCAAATTATCTGGATCGATTGATTTTTTGATGTTTTTTAAAGCTTTTGCTGCTTCTTCCTGTCTTCCTTGCTGATAAGGATAACTCTTACCTACTTGAAAATGAACTGCTCCTAATTCTGAATATATATCCTGAATTTTACTTCTAATCTCAGCCACCAGTCCACGTCCCTCTTGGTTTTCATCGTAGACAGGTAACGTATCCAGATAATCCTGATCTAAATAGTTTGTGTGATAGAGTGACCGATCATCTTTCCAATACAAAGCAATTTCATAGAGGAAACTGTGGGTAGAATAGGTCATATACATCGCCCCTGCTTCAACCGAATGAGTTTCCATTTTTTCTTTATTTTCTTCATAGAGTTGCATGAGACGATCATGAAAAACTTGCATTTTTGAAAAGGATAAAAACCCATGCATGGGAACCCATCTCTCCCCTTGAGGGCCTAATATTGGATACAAAGGCATAAAAGGCATTGCACCCAATACTGTGGGTATTGTATTGGCTATTTCAGTTCCATAGGGACCTACTGCCCTTCTGGTTTGGGCTAATTTACTCTTGACCTCAGCAATGCTATAACCTTCAACTACAAAATGCGCCGAATAATCAAACCCTGTTAAAAATCGTTTGCCAGCTAAAGCCATTTTTCCAAGTTGGATGATAGCCTCAAATGGGTTTCTGGCCGTTTTTAAAACAGCAAATGCTGCTTTAATCGCGTCGGATAAAGTTGTCCTACCAAGCTGGCCTTGTTGTAATTTTGGATCCAATCCCCAATTACTTGATGCCGACTGTTCTCGAGCAGCAGCTGCCATTCCTTCACTCATAGATGCATAATCCTTGAATCCAAATGAACTTGTTAAAGTATGCGTTGGTAGTTTTATCAACCTAAGTGTAATTCTAGCCTTAACTCCAAGGGCACCAGAATCCCCAGAGAATAATCCGGTTAAATCAGGTCCATAATGCCTAAAAAAAGCAGAACTATTTTCCATAGAAGAAGATCCTGTTTTAAGAATTTCTCCACTCGGGAGAACGATGTCGTAGCAGAGTATTGACTCTGGAGATCCCCCATAAGCACTGGTTCCCATACTCAGACTATTCTGAGAAGAAGAACCTCCAACCGTAGCCTTCAACCCAGAAAAAGGCCCCCAGAATGGGGTACGAAGATTTTTTTCTGCTAATGCAGCTGCCATTTCTGCCCATGTGACCCCTGATTCAACAGTCACAAACATATCTTCTTCATTAATCTCAACTATTTTATTAAGTCTGGAGGTGTCAATCGTGATGGATTTTGGAGTGGTAGGTAAATACCCATCGGTATAAGAAGCACCTCCTCCTCTGGCCACAATAGCCATACCTAAACCTGTGGCAACTCTAACAACTTCTTGTAGTTCTTCTACACTGCCTGGCTGAACAACTGCAATGGGAATTTCAAAAGATCGATAAACGTCCATGGAATAAAATTCCAATGACTGTTGATCGGTCAAAACATACTTTTTACCAATTGCAGCTCGCAGAACAGAGACTGTTTCTTTTTCAGCCTGACTCATATTTAAAATCTCCTAGAATGTAAATTTTACTCCGATAAATTGATGGACCACTGCGATCTATTCTCCGGTAAATAATACAATTTTGAACCGCTTATAGCTCTATGAATCCGTTCAGCATAATTCTCTCTTCCATTCCCTGTCCATGCGTATACCTTTGTATTTACGCTAATGTTTCGCAAATTGGCTTCCACATCGTAGCCAATCAAATCCTTGGCAACTCGTTTTAATTCCGTTCCAGCTTTGAGAGCATCAACTGCTCGAGCGTGTGTTTTTTGGGGTTCAATCTCAGGTTCTCGTTTGAGTGCATTGGCATTTTTTGTATCGTACCAAGGGAAATAAAGTTCACTGTCGCGAGCAAAATACCATCCACGCATTAAATGCTCGCCATACTCCGAAGGAGTTAAATCGGGAGCATAATGATCACGTATTGCATTCATTTCAGATGCATTAGGACACCAGGGATCTATTAAAGACAATTGCTTGACTTCCAAACTGTCAATTAGGCTCAATGCCACAGCAATGGAACTGGACATACCCATGGAAACAAGGTGAACTGGACCCAAGTTTAATTGCATGAGCCCTTCTGCCAACATCTTCGCCATGGTCTGCGGTTGATAATCGTCTAGATGGGTCGGTCCTGTTTCGCCGTGCCCTGGAAGATCAATGAATATTTTCCGATGCACGCTCTCACAGTACTTTGCGATCTCGATTGTGGCATTAGAAGAAGCCGCAAAATCGTGTAAAAATACCACTGACCGGTTAGTCTCCTCACTCACATCCGATTGATCTGCTTCCTGGCAATAGAAAAGTGGGCCAAAGGAAGTATGGACAAAACCTTTGAGCCTGACAGCCTTTTCTGGCATCACAACAGCCTCTGGCTGAATAGTTATTTTTGCTAGCGAAAATTCCCTAAAGATTTCTCGGGCTCTCGCTTCAACTGCTTGAGGATCGCTGAGTAGTTCTATTTGCACACAGTCCGGTGTGATTTCCAATCGCTGTGGGTGATCGCCAATTGGGTCTCCTTGGTAATTCAAAAGAAATGTGGGTGTGTTTATTTCCTGTACTCGTTCTTTGGATGGATACAAGAATGCAGCCCTGTAAGCGGTTTGGGCCTCCTCTGTTGTTCGCAAAAGATCCAGAACAAAGGGTTGTTTGAGCTCGGGACTTGGCAGATCGTGACTCAATCTGTACTTTTCTTCTTTCAAGAACCAAGGGAAAAAAATCAATTGATCTCTCAGTCGAGACCAGATCCAAGGCATTTGGCTGCCATTCGGAGTCGGCTCGAACCATTCGGTGTAATGCTGCAAAATAAGCTCCACCTCATCTTTATCCGCAACCCAAAGTCCATTAACCACCACCGCCTTGCAAAGATCAGGATACAGTCTTGCCATTTCCGCTCCGATAATGGCTCCGGTGTGAAACCCATAAATACAAAGTTCTGACAAGCCCAAAGCGTCTACGAATTCCTTTACCATCTCGGCATAGATAGTGATGTCGGATGGAGTACCCTTCCTGTAATCAGACAATCCAAAGCCTGGAGTATCGGGGGCAATGACGGAGAATTCGTCGGCAAAATATTCTATGGTGGTAGCCATTTCTGCAGAAGATGTTGGGCTCTGATGCAGCAATAACAAAGGCGGCCCTTCGCCTGATATACGATAGTGAACCTGACGATCTGTAAGCGTTACAAATCGCCTCTCAATAGATAAATTCTCTAAAGATTGGTACACGGTTAAAACTTCATTATAATCAACTAAATTAAGGCTCTTAACTGAGAAACTAACGCTCTAATTGTAACCAACTTACTGAGAAACAAACATTATGGCAATCGTTTATAAGTCATTCCCTGTTGGCCCGTTGCAATGCAACTGCACGATCATTGGGAACACTGATACTGGATTGGGTTATGTCATCGACCCAGGCGGGGATGCCGACACCATTCTAGAGACCATCCGGAAGTTGGACTTGACCATTGAAGGAATTTTTCACACCCATGCTCATCTTGATCATTTCCTAGCTTCTGCTGAAATCAAAGATGCCACACAAGCGCCCATCTACCTGCATGAGGCGGACCGGTTTTTGTGGGATACCCAGGAAATACAATGTCAGTTCTTTAACATCGAATACAAACCCGCACCACCACCAGATTATAAAATCGAAGACGAACAGGATCTCGAGCACTGTGCTGGAAAGTGCATCCACACTCCTGGACATACTCTGGGTTCAGTCAGTTTTTATTTTGAAAATGAGAAAGTTTTAGTTGCCGGTGATACGCTGTTTCTAGGCTCTGTAGGACGCACAGACCTGCCCGGTGGGGACTTCAATACACTTAAACAATCCATTCAAAGAAGATTATATACACTGGATGAGAAAACTCTTGTTATACCTGGACACGGACCAGAGACAACGATTGGACAGGAAATGACTACCAATATGTTTGTTAAATACAATTCTTGAGTGCCTAGTTAATCCGTCTAGGAAACGAATAAATATTAAATCGGTCGGCTTGCAGGAAACCTGCTAGGGTAATTTCATATTCCCACGCAGCATCAACAGCCAAACTCGAAGGTGCACCAATGGAAACAACGACTGGGATTCCTGCCAGTGCTGCTTTATGAATCAGTTCAAAACTGGTGCGACCACTCAAAATCAGCCCTGACTGAAATAAGGGAAGGTTGTTATTCTGCAATTCACGGCCAATCAATTTATCAAGGGCATTGTGGCGTCCGACATCTTCAAACAAACTCAAGATAGATCCCTGTTGATCAAACAACGCAGAGGCGTGCAACCCCCCTGTTTGACTGAATGCATCTTGTTGTTTTTGTAAGCGACCAGGCAGGGTTCGAAGAACCGATTCAGCAACCAAAAAGTCACTCTTTGACGAATGATACTGCTGCAAGGATCCAATATCATCCACCACCTGACTGCCACAAATACCGCAAGAGGAGTTGATGTAAAAATTTCTGATTTTCTGTGGATCCACACTCAGAGTTTCATCAAGTTCTACCAAGACCGTGTTTTCAATATTGCTCGAATCTTCCAAGTTATCCATCCGGGTGATTGCTTGCACATCACTTTTATTTTTAATAATGCCCTCTGAATATAAAAAACCCAGAACCAACTCAAAATCATTGCCCGGTGTACGCATGGTAACAGCGAGGTTTTTTATTTCTCGGGAGGAGTGTGCTCCAAAAGCGATGCTGAATTCCAGAGGTTCCTCAATGGTCACCTCATCAGTAATCTCCTCTGTAGCCCCTTGATCGTTCTGGAGAATGGTAATGCTTGCTGATTTATTCACATCAAATTAGAAGAAGATTAAGCATCAATATCAGGCAGTTGATAATCTTTGTAGATCTTTCTAAGCTCAAATTTTTGGATTTTACCGGTCGCCGTATGGGGTAGTGAGTCAACAAAGACGACGTCATCAGGGATCCACCATTTTGCTACCTTACCTTCGTACCATTGGAGTATTTCATCCTTACTCAGTTCTTCTCCCTCCTTGGCTTGCACAAGCAACAGCGGTCTTTCCGTCCATTTGGGGTGATTAACCCCGATGACGGCGGCCTCTGCAACTTTGGGGTGATTGATTGCAGTGTTCTCCAGATCAATTGAGCTGATCCATTCTCCACCTGATTTAATCACATCCTTGGTCCTGTCGGTGATTGCCATAAATCCACGCTCATCAATGGTGGCCACATCGCCGGTCTCAAACCAACCATCTTCCTCAAGCGTTGTTCCAGGCTCTGCTTTAAAGTAGTCGCTGAGAACCCAAGGTCCTCGGACTTTGAGGCTGCCAAAAGCCACGCCATCCCAAGGCAATTCGTTGTTGTCGTCGTCGGTGATTTTCATTTCCACGCCGTACACCCCTCGACCTGCTTTTAACTGAGCCTCTAACAACTCATCTCCTTCAAGATCTTCCATGCCCGGTTTAAACTGATTGAAAGTACCCAATGGACTCATTTCCGTCATCCCCCAGGCCACGTGGACATAGACATCGTGCTTTTCTTGCATTTCTTGGGCAATAACAGCAGGACAAGCGGCTCCACCTGTAATCACGCGCTTCAAACTGGGGATTTGTTTGCCGGATTCCTCAAGATAAGCCAGCAAAGCCAACCAGACGGTTGGCACTCCCTGGGAAACAGTCACCTGCTCGGACTCGATTAACCGTTGAAGAGTTTCCCCATCGCCCATTTTCGATCCGGGCAAAATAATTTTACTTCCGCACAACGGGCCCGCGTAAATTGTGCCCCAGGCGTTGACGTGAAACATTGGCACAATAGGCAGGATGCAGTCGCTTGCAGAGATACCAAAAACATCGGGTAATGCAGCTGCGTAGGCGTGCAAAATGGTTGAGCGGTGATCGTACAAAACACCTTTTGGGTTGCCAGTCGTGCCCGATGTATAGCACATGGCACTTGCCGTTTTCTCATCAAATTCAGGCCATTCATATTCGTTGGACTCTCCTGCAATGAGGGTTTCATAGCAAAGAAGATTCGGTAAGGAAGACGCCGGCATATGATTCTCTGAGGTTAAAACGATGACGTGCTCAATGGACTCCAGTTGATCGTGGATATTTTCCAATAAGGGTACAAACATCGGGTCACAAAAAATAACTCGGTCTTCGGCATGATTGATAATGTAAATCAGTTGTTCGGGAAACAACCTAGGATTAACTGTGTGACAGATTGCACCTGAGCAGGAAATTGCATAATACAGTTCAAAATGGCGATAGTCATTCCAAGCCAACGTTCCTACCCTATCGCCTTGCTGGATTCCCAATGATTGGAGTGCATTAGCCAACTGTCTGGTTCTTTTAAAGGCGTCTTGGAATGTATAACGATGGTCAGGATTATCGGCGGCAACCGATACTATTTCTTGCTCTGGAAAATTTTTTTCAGCATGAATCATCAGAGATGAAATCAACAAGGGAGTGTCCATCATTAAACCCAGCATAACTCTCACCTCCAATCAGTAATTAAAATCAACCACCTATATAATACATTTCTACTTTCTGTTTGCCGACTTCAGTAAGGTTCAGAGACCTTAATTCACTGTAGCGGTCAGCACGCTCAGACCAGATTGAATAAATTCTTTGTTGGATTTCGTGGTCGGTCAATCCTTCTGCAAGCCAAGGTTTTACGTCTTTGCCAGTGGAGGCAAATAAGCAGTTGTAGAGCTTACCATCGGAGGAGAGCCTGGCTCGAGAACAGGATCCACAAAATGGTTTGGTCACCGAAGATATAAAACCGAGCTCCCCTTTCCCATCTTTGAATCGATACCTCGATGCCACTTCTCCTTCATAATTTGGCTCTACACCTTCCAATGGCCATTTTGCTCCTACCAATTTGACAATTTCCCGGCTTGGCACTGTTTCAGACTTCTTCCAATGATTGATGTTGCCCACATCCATGTATTCGATAAATCTTAAAACAATAGGAGTGGAGCGGAAATGCTCCACCAGCTCGAGTATTTTTTGGTCGTTGCTCCCGCGCTTAATAACTGCGTTCACCTTAATATTATTCAGACGAGCAACCTGTGCTTCCTCTATCCCTGCCAACACCCTGTCGAGCGACCCTCGACCACCAGTCATGGTTTTGAACTCGTTTGGATCGATTGAATCTAAACTCACAGTTACCCGGTTCAGGCCAGCTGCTTTCAGTTCAGAGGCGTATTTGGCCAACAATACTCCATTGGTGGTCAGAGCAATATCCCTAATGCCGTCAACGCGACTAAGATCACCGATAAGGTCCGCTAAATTAACCCTAAGCAAGGGTTCTCCGCCTGTTATCCTAATTTTATCAACACCCAAACTGACAAAATTTTTCGCAATACGCAGTATGTGCTCAAATGGCAGCCGTTGCTTTGATGGTAGAAATTTGAATTTTGAATGGTATTTTTCTTCTGGCATGCAATAAGTGCACCTAAAATTACACCGATCCATCACGGATATTCTCAGGTCTTTCAGCGGTCTACCCAAAGAATCCTTTATGGGTTTTAAGTAGCTTAGATTTTGTTGATTTTTAGTCATAAAAAACTTAAATATTGTTTGCAACTTAATTATAATAGCAATTAACCGTAACTGGTATAGACAGCGTTGATTTGAGCAGCTTGCAGACGCTATAAAAAAATTTTGCTAAATAGCATAAGACTCGAACAACGCAAGTTATCGAGTTTTTTTATGCACAAAATTGAAACATTAATTGCAGAAAAAGGTTGGCTCCTCGCTGATGGTGCCACTGGAACCAATCTGTTTTCTATGGGCCTCGAATCAGGAGACCCACCGGAACTTTGGAATTTAGAATTTCCGGATCGAGTTTACCTTAATCATCAAAACTTCATTGAAGCCGGGTCAGACCTCATCCTTACCAACACCTTTGGTGCCAACAGATTTAGATTGGCGCTGCATAATGCAGAAAATCAAGTTCACGAACTCAACGTTGCAGGAGCTGAAATTGCGCTTAAAGCTGCTGATTTTTGCGAACGAACAATAATAGTTGCAGGCTCGATTGGACCATCAGGTGGAATCATTGAACCTCTGGGTGAACTGACTAAAGCTGAAGTTGAATCTGCGTTTACTGACCAAGCTATAGCACTCAAAGAGGGTGGGGTTGATGTAGCTTGGATTGAAACCATGTCATCAGAAGAGGAAATGGAATGTGCAATTATTGCCACTAAAAAAACAGGCCTTCCCATTGTTTGCACATACAGTTTTGATACCCATGGTAAATCCATGATGGGTCTTGAGCCCAAAGAACTTGCGCGACTCGCTGAGCAACACTCACCTGAAATTATTGGCTTCGGTGCTAATTGTGGGATTGGGGCAGCCGAGCTGATTGGCTCGATATTATGTCTTGCAAAATCCAGAAAAAATCACTCAATGCACATCGTTGCAAAGGGAAACTGCGGCATACCTGTGTTTATTGATGGGGAAATAGCCTATACCGGTACCGAAGAAATAATGGCCGCCTATGCTTGTTACGCTAAAAAACTGGGTGCCACCATTATCGGTGGCTGTTGTGGAACTAAACAAGAGCATGTCAAAGCGATGGCCGATGCCTTGAATGCGGATAACATGGAATGCCCCTTAGAATTGGACGCAATAATACAGTCAATGGGGCAAATGACGAAAGGTAACATTGCTATGGTCGAAAAGTACCTGAATTTAGAAAATACATCTGCGGTAACAGAAGAAGAACCGAGAAAATTGAGAAGGCGTAGACTGAAAAGAACTAAAAATTAATTAGAATGTTTGTGTATTCAAATTAATGCTGTTTTTGCATCTGTGTACTCATACCCTAACTCATCAGCGACTGCCTTAATGGTAACCCTCCCCTGGTGGACACTAAGACCTTCGCAGAATCCTTGATTGCGAGTCAAAGCTTGCACTAAGCCTTGATTAGCCAAATCTTCAACATAGGGCAATGTTGCTTGATTAAGTGCATAAGTTGAAGTCAGGGGTACGGCACCAGGCATATTCGCTACACAATAATGTAAGACGCCCTCTTCTACATATGTGGGACTGGAATGTGTGGTCGGTCTGCTGGTCTCTGAGCAACCGCCTTGATCGATGGCAACATCGACAAATACTGATCCGGGTTTCATTTTTTTCAACAAACTCCTGGATATAATCTTGGGTGCAGATGCCCCAGGTACCAAGACAGCACCTATTACTAAATCTGCGGCAGCAATGAAAGTCTCGTTTGATGCAGAATCAGCAAGAACTGCATTTAAGTCGTCGCCAAAAACTGTTTCAAGGTAATCAAGTCGCGCCGCTGATTTATCTAAAACCGTGACATTTGCTTGCATACCAAGGGCAATTTCAATGGCATTGTACCCCACTACACCACCACCAATGATGGTCACTTTTGCGGGATCAACATTGGTCACCCCGCCCATCAAGATGCCGGATCCTCCCTTGGCTTTTTCCAAACAGCTTGCACCTGCTTGCACCGCCATCCTGCCTGCAATTGCACTCATGGGTGTTAACAAAGGATAGCTTTTATCCTCTGCCACAACAGACTCATAGGCAATGGCACTGACTCCGGAGTTTACTAGAGCATTGGTTTGTTCAGGATCTGGTGCGAGATGGAGGTAGGTAAACAATATTTGGCCTTGTCGTAGCAATGCACACTCGTCCAGTTGGGGTTCTTTTACTTTTATAACCATCTCAGCCCGCTCAAAAATTTCATCTCTTGTAGCAACTATTTCTGCTCCAACCTTAAGGTAGTCTTGATCACCTTTACCAATACCCAAACCAGCGTTGGTCAAAACCATGACTTGATGACCACCATTGACAAGAGTTAGAACGCTTTCAGGGGTAAGGCCGACTCGGTATTCGTCGGGTTTAATTTCCTTGGGGATACCAATTAACATCTTGGAAATTCCTATTCGACGGTTGGCATCGACAAATCTACGGCACTGGATTGGTTAAGATCCGGCCAACGGGTTGTTACCGTTTTCAATTTTGTAAAAAATCTAACGCCATCCATACCGTAAATATTTGAGGATCCATAGATGGAATCTTTCCAGCCACCAAAACTGTAGAAAGCCAGTGGGACCGGAATAGCAACATTGACTCCAACCATTCCTATTTGGACCTTATTGGTGAATTCTCTGGCAATGCTGCCATTTGATGTAAAGACGGCAACCCCGTTGCCAAAACGGTTATTGTTGACAAGGTCAAGAGCCTGTTGAAAATCTTTAGCTCTGAGCATGACCAAAACAGGCCCAAATATCTCTTCGAGATAAATTTTCATATCAGGAGAAACACGGTCAAACAAGCTTGGTCCTAAAAAGAACCCTTCACCTCCATTTGTAATTGGATGCTCCCTTCCATCAATAACCAATTCGGCACCTGCAGATACACCGTCTTGGATGTAGTTCATCACTTTTTTCTTGTGCTCTTTTGTTATTAAAGGTCCCATGTCGTTACTGGGGTCATTGCCTGGACCAATTTTTAACGCACCCATCTTCCTCACCAGTATCTCTTTTAATGGTTCTGCAATACTGTCTACGGCGATTACAGCTGAAATGGCCATGCATCGCTCACCAGCGGATCCATAGGCTGCTCCTATGATTGCATTTGCAGTTTGTTCAAGATCGGCATCGGGCATTACAACTGCATGATTTTTTGCACCGCCTAGTGCTTGAACACGCTTGCCAGAAGATGAGGCTTTGTTATAAACATACTCTGCTACTGGGGTGGAACCCACAAAACTAAAGGTTGCGATATCGGGATGTTCGAGAATGGCATCCACCATTTCCTTGTCGCCATGTACCACATTCATAACCCCATCAGGAAGTCCTGCTTCTTTGAGAAGTTCTGCTAATTTGACAGAGCAAGAAGGGTCTTTTTCTGAGGGCTTAAGGATAAAGCAATTGCCACAAACGATGGCAATAGGGAACATCCACATCGGCACCATAGCTGGGAAGTTAAAAGGAGTCACCCCGGCACATACGCCGATTGGCTGCCTCATGCTGTAGCAGTCAACGCCGGTGCCAACTTGTTCACTGAATTCCCCTTTCAACAAGTGTGGAATCCCACAAGCAAACTCAACGACCTCAATACCTCTTTGCAAAGAACCGGCTGCATCAGGAATTACCTTGCCATGCTCCAAACTAATGATGTCAACCAATTCATCTCGATGCAGTTCGAGCAATTCCTTAAACTTGAACATCAATTGTGCCCGTTTGGTAATTGATGTTGTCGACCAAGAGTGGAATGCATGTCTTGCTGACTTAACTGCCGTCTCGAGGTCAACTGCACCTCCCATTGGCAGTTTCGCAATCACTGCCCCGGTGGCAGGATTGTAAATATTGCCAAAACGATCGCTTGCAGATGGTTGGAAACCACCGTCGATCCAATGATTAATAATTTTGGTCTCTGTCATATTGGCTTACAAATAAAACAATTAAGCGATCGAACTCAGAGATGCTTTCAGCATCGCAACCACCGTCCGTATCTCATCTTCAGAGGCAATTAACGGTGGGCACAGGGCAATGGTATCGCCTGTGGTTCTTACAAGAAGCCCGTTATCAAAACATTGCCTAAAAACACTCATAGCCCTCGCAGTGGGTTTTCCTTCAATTGGCTCGAGTTCCACGCCGCCGAGCAACCCATAATTTCTGATGTCTAT
>DTSX01000021.1 GCA_012965065.1 Gammaproteobacteria bacterium | reverse complement strand
AATGTGCTCAGAGAAACTGATCTCGATTTTACTATCATCAGACCAGGTCAGCTGACCAATGATAAGGCTACTGGCAGTGGTATGCTTACTGAAGAATGTATATTGGGGATCATGACCAGGGAGGATTTAGCATTAATGATCATGAAATGCATCAGGGATGATGGGACAATTACAAAAATATATTCAGTACTGGATCCAAGTATGAAAGTTGATTTGAGTTGGATTAACAACAAATAACGATCTTCCAAGAATTTTACAAAGAGGGTTTAGAGACAGCGGATTCCAATTGTCTCTGTTTTGGATTGTTACAGTCTAACTCTCTTCTACCAAAACAAATTGGCCCAATATCTGGACCTGAAAAGTCAAACTGCTATTGTCCTCACTGAGGAGCGGTTCCCAGTTACTCATCACTTTCGGCACAACTTCAAATTTTTGAGTTACCTCGTTAAACACATAGGGCCTGATTCTCTTTGGATCCGTCACCCTGGTATTGTCATAAGGCAGGGTTATTGTGGCTGGGGCATTAAAAAGAGTTCTGTATGGACCAAAGAAAATTGTCGGTGAAACTGCCTTGGGATGCTCTGGCATAGACTCTTCTGGGGTCCGTTTTGCTTGAGTTCCAATCACCGCTGTAAAATCATCTTTGGGTCCATCCAAGTAGTCACTTGTTTGTGCATATTCATTGATGGCTCTCACCGCATCGGGCCCTGTGTTAGGGTTTGGATCGGATTCGGGACGCCATCGGTTTTCCCATTGATAGCTGCCGGGTTTCCCAGGTTGTGGGTCCTTCGGGACATCTAGTTTGGCACCGGCCAAAGGCCCCTCGGTTACCGCTACACTTCCACCTTCCAAAATGGTGATTTCACCGCTGGCGACAATGTTAATATCGAGATTAGGAAAAACACCGAATCGTTCCAAGCCCCCCCGTATGCGGTTGGCATAATTGAACGCCAAATCCTCCATTTGATCTTCAAAAGCTTCGGTGAGTTGTAATCTGGTAAATCCACTGGGACACTGATTATTTACTGCTGCGACCTGTTCGTAATCTCCAGGGCCCTGATATTTTTCACACCAAGTCATACGATATTCACCGTTTTGAATTTCCTCGATTGTGTTTAAGGGAATATCCCAGGTTTCACGCATGTTGGTAATCAGGATCCAAAAAGTGTATCCCCAATGCGACAGCATGACCACCACTTCTTTTTTACCCTGATTGAGAATTGCATCTTCAATGGATTCCCTAACCTGCCAATACCGCAATGGATCTTCTGGATGCCCCAGTTTATCCGGGCTGTATTGGGTGTAAGCGAATAGATTGTTGGTTCTGGCATCGACACTGCCATTGCCACCAGTTCTTATAAAAGAAATGTTGTAGTTTTTTTCATGCTCTTCGATGTAGCGTTTGATGCTAAGAAAATTCAAATAGGCATTTTCATGAAAAAATTCATTGATGAAAGGCGTTGCATTGGATAACGGGCCTACTGGGTTGCCACCGGGCCATGGGGCGCCAAAGGTTGCATAAATGACTGCAACTTCATCTTTAGGATCAATCAGATCCAAATGGCGATGCAAATTCTTGTAGAGAATATGATTGTACTCCGGTGTCCTGCCGTACATTCTGATGTGACTGAGTTCGATATCGTTCTTATCAAATCCTGCCCTGCAGAGCGATTGATATGAAAGATGGAGATCCCAATAATTATTAGCATAAAGGTTATGGTCTGTTATCGGTTTTGTCAGCACGACCTTTCGGTAGCCCTTTCTAGCAATTCTTGGCATCGTGTCTTTGAGATGCTTGCTCAATCCAGGAACGGGGGAATAAAAACCTTCAGTGACTTCGATTTGATTGCCAAAATACCCCTTAATATAATCTTTCAGTATTTTGTCGCGGTCTTTTTTATAATCAGGAAAATAAGCCGGTTTATCCGGATCCCATCCCATCATGCCGTATATTCGAGGCCGATAGGCTTTGTCAATTTCATAGAAATCATTGACCCCGTTGGCTTGATTAATCAAATAGGTGCCGGCCAAATAATCAATTCCGCTTCTTGGATCCGGCCCGTACTTTCGAGTGATGCCGCTTACATAATCTTTCAATGGCAGTATTTCCACCCCCTCAAGATCAGAAGCTTTCAACGACTGAGCATCGCCACCCATGAAAGGAAATTCGCCTGCCTTATTGGTTATAATTGGGTCATACCTTTGGCCATCCTCGCTGATCTTGTAGGCTCCTCTGCTGTCCCAAAATTTTTCAAAACCGTCTACTTTTCGACCAACTGCAAAAGGAACTCTGGCCATTTCAATCTGGTAAGGAAAAGTTCCTGCATGCCACTGGCTGCATGCTTGATTGGGCGAAGTTACCCGTACACCACCTGACGTTCGCCAGAAAATATAATCATCGTAGGCTTTATTAAAACCGATTGGCGTTCCCCAGCCGCTCATCACCACAACTGGCTTGTCCTTGATTGGCAGGGAAAAAGGTTCCCCGTTGGGTTTGAGAAAAACTGCTGGCAGGTATTCATTCGACCTTGAAAACTCATATCTGGACGCCATTAAAGCCGTGAAAATTAAAACCACACCTACCAATGTGATTAGAATTCTTTTATTGGTCCATCGCATCAATAATTCTCCCTAAAATCAATATGAGTATTAATATTACAAGTTCATCCTACAAGGATTGAGCTTGACAACAAAATCTTTGGCATGCAACACTATTCAGAGCTGTATGGTTATGAAATCCATCAGTTTACTCATAAGACAATAGAAAAATACTGCTAACAAATAACTTTACTGCCCATAAAAGGCATTTTGATCTGATCAAGCAAAAGGGACATCTATGAAAACTAAACCCCATTCAACACCCAAAAACTTGGCCGCCATGTGGCCCTACGCCTTGGCCGCTGCAGTAGTCAGCACCGGACTGACGACACCGGTTGCACTGGCACAAGAAACAACAGGACTTGAAGAGATCATAGTTACTGCAACCAAGCGTGAAGTTAATATACAAGACGTAGGCCAATCCATCATGGCCTTAACGAATGAAGATATTGAGAAAATGGGCATCAAGAGTATGGCGGACTACATCAAGGCCCTGCCCAGTGTCGTGTTGACGGCCGAAGTACCTGGGCGAAATGACTTGGTCATGCGGGGAATAACACAGGATGCGTATACTTGGTATGTTGACAGTACCGTTGCCCTCTACCTCGATGAGCAAGCGATGACCACCAGTTCACAGCAAGTGAGCGTACGGGTCGTTGACATGGAACGTATAGAAGCATTGCCGGGACCACAAGGCACTTTGTTTGGCTCTACTTCTCAATCCGGCACAATTCGAATGATCACCAACAAACCCGATAACACTGGCTACTATGGTTCGGTTGAGACTTCTTATGGCAGCATTAAAGGCGGTGACAGCAGCTTTGATGTCAATGGATACGTCAACATACCCCTAAGCGATGCCTTGAGCATGCGTTTTGTGGGCTACACCTCAAGCGATGGTGGCTATGTCGATAATGTTTACGGAAGCAGCTTTAGTGGAAGTTACGACAATGCCGATCTAGTGGAAAATGATTTTAATACCTACGATGTAACCGGTGGGCGTATT
>DTSX01000020.1 GCA_012965065.1 Gammaproteobacteria bacterium | reverse complement strand
GCATCGGTTACTGTTGGCTCGGTTCCACCTTTGCCGTATGCTGCAGGTCCAGGTTCTGCTCCGGCACTTTGTGGGCCAACCCTTAACGCGCCTGTAAGTTCAGGTACATGGGCAATAGAGCCGCCTCCGGCTCCTACAGTCCTGACATCCAATGATGAAGCACGCACTGTGACATCTCCAACGGTGGTTTCTCTGCTCTGTGCAGCTCTGCCATTTTTTACCAGTGAAACATCGGTGGAAGTTCCGCCCATATCAAATGTCAATAGATTTTCGTAACCTGCTTGTTGAGCAATCCAGATTGCACCTGATACGCCTCCAGCAGGTCCACTCATGAGTAAGTTGACTGGAGAATTTTCAGCAGCCTTGGCAGAAGCGAGTCCTCCATCAGATCTTAGAAGATGCAGTTTAGCGTCGTTCATTCGTCTTTTGAGTCCATTTTGTAAGTGTTTAACATACTCAGAGACTTTTGGACGAACGTAGGAATTAGCAACCGTGGTGATTGTTCTTTCATACTCCTGCATCTCAGGGGCAATATCTGAGGAGAGAGAGACGGGCACTCCAGGTAAAAGTTTTTTCTTGTTTATGATTTTTCTAATCTCTTTCTCATTGGTGTCGTTGGCAAAAGAATTGATTAATGAAACGGTCAGCGCTTCAATGCCTCTCTTATAAAGTGCTTTAAGGTCTTTTTCAAGTTTGCCTTTTTTTACTGTTTTTAAGATTTCTCCGGAAGCTGAAATTCTTTCATCCGCTTCGATGGTTAATGCCAGTGGTGCCAATGGATTGCTTTTATTGTATATGACCCAGCCGCCTAAACCACCAGGGACAAAGGAACGAGCAATTTGAAGAACCTGACGGTAACCTTTTGTTGTAACCAATCCTACTTTAGCACCGGTTCCTGTCAGTATGGTATTGGTTGCAATGGTTGTTCCATGCATAACTGAGGTAATTTCATTAGGATCAATGCCTGCATTACCGCAGACTCTCTCAATTCCGTTAAAGACACCAATTGAGGCATCGTCTGGGGTACTTGGCACTTTTGCTGTATACAGTTGCCCTGTTTTTTCGTCGACAAGAAGAAGGTCGGTAAAAGTACCTCCTACATCAACACCTAGTCGGTAGCTCATGTTTTCTCCTAATTTTAATACGTATGATGAGTCAAGCTGTCACTTCATCATTGATGAATATTGTAATACGCAGAACTTGCTCTGTGAATAGTACAATAGCTTTTGTTAGAGAAATAATATTTTTATTGGAGGTTAATTTCAGCATTTTCTGGAAATATACCGGCTTTAGGCAGCATTGCCGGAACGCTTCTACCAAGTTGTGATTCTAGCCATTCTGTAGTTTTTATGACATCTCTGAGATTCACCCCTGTGATAACATCAGAACGGTCGAGCATGTACAAAAGGTCATCGGTTGGTATGTTGCCGGTTGCTTTAGGGGCAAATGGACATCCCCCTATTCCACCTGTCGAAGCATCAATAATCGAAACCCCTACTTCAACCGCGGCAGCAGCATTTGCCAAACCTATGTTTCTGGTATTGTGAAGATGCGTTCTCAGAGGGATGGTTGGATGGAGTTCCTTGATCATGGAAAACACATTTGTGATTTGTTTGGGAACAGCAACCCCTACACTATCGGCCAAACCTAAAATATCCGGCTCTCCTTGCAAAACTTGTTCAGCGATCGCTACAATTTTTTCGGGATCGACTTCGCCTTCATAAGGGCACCCAAAAGAACAAGAAATAACGACGTTGGTTCTGATCCCTGCTGATTTTGCATCGGCGGCTATTCTTAACCAATTATCGATTGATTCTTGAGTGGTAACACCTTGGTTTTTCTTATTGTAGGTATCGGTACTTACTATCACCATTCCCACTTCATCAATGCCACAGTCTCGAGCACGTTCAAAACCTCTCTGGTTCATGATAAGTCCAATATAGGTAACATCGTCTCTATCTGGCAGACTTTCAACTAGAGTTTCAGCGTCTGCCATTTGGGGCACTTTTTTTGGATGAACAAAGCTGGTTACCTCAATTTGTTTGATGCCTGCATTAATTATTTTAAGAATAAATTCTTTCTTAATTTCAGTCGGTAAAATTTCCGGCTCGCTTTGCAATCCATCTCTTGGGCCTACTTCCAGTATTGAAATTGAATTCACGATAAATGTTTCCTCAAAAGCGCTTGCTATATTCTGACCAGTGTAAACCAATACTATGATATTCTCTACGTTTTGAAACGCTAGTATTCTATGATGAATCTTGGAAAAATTGCAGCGGTTACGATTTCAACTTCAGACTTGAATAAGATGGTAGAGGTTTATCAAGAATTTCTCAGGTATCGGGTAACCAAATCAGGCCAAATTACCGCAAAAGAATCCTCTGCATGGGGAGCTGAAAATCTAACAAATGCAGATTATGTTGTTATGCAACCAGAGAAATCAGATGATTTCTCATTCAGATTTATCCATCAGCCTTATCAATCCAACTACATTGCATTTAAAAGTGTGGGTTGGAATGCTGCTGAACTCATTGTTGAGGACGTTGATGGACTTGCTGTCCAATTGGAAAACTCACCATTTAAAATCATTGGTTCACCAGCAGATCTTTCTTTTACAAAAGATATCAGAGCCATGCAAGTCATGGGTCCGGCCAATGAAATTCTTTACCTTACCCAGTTTAAAAATAAAGTCCCAGAATTTGATAGCCCAAAGCCGCGTTGTTCTGTGGATCAGACCTTCATTGTTGTCTTGGCAGGAAAGTCTTTGGATGAAATGCAGGGTTATTTTCACGCTAATTTTAAGTTACCCAAAGCGACAGTTATAGAGTCAAGAATTCGATCAATATCAAGAGTTTTTAATTTTCCAGCAGACACCAAATACAAAGTTGCTGCTCTAGCGTTAAAAGACCAGTCCATGATTGAGCTCGATGAGCTGCCCAAAAAAGGAAACGATAGACTCTCTTTGGATGGTTATTTGCCTGCAGGCATTGCTATGGTTAGTTTTCTTTATTATGAATCATCAGAAAAATTCAAGAGCACTTACCCGTCAAAGCTACCTAACCATGAACTCAGACGGTGTTCGGTGAAGAGAGGAATAACCAATGAATTAATTGAATTAATCCATAGTTAAAGACATTATATAGTAGAATTTATCTTACTTAACATATGAGGAGTTGTGAAATGACTAAGTCAATTCAATTTTCAGTGGTTGCAGTTGTGGTGATCTGTTTAAGTTCTTTCAGTTTCCAAAGTTATGCTCAGGATGCAGGTGGACTTGAGGAAATCGTTGTTACTGCACAAAAAAGATCTGAATCAATGCAAGATGTCCCTATCTCCATCCAAGTGTTTTCTGCAGATGAGATTGAGCGTCTGAATATTAGAAATACTATTGATTTGGTCAGAAATGTTCCAAATATGATTGGCATCAATAATGTAGGCCTGCCGCAGGCGGCATCTTATTTCTTAAGAGGGGTCGGGCAGGATGAATCAATATCTTCATTGGATCCAGCCGTTGGCACGTTTGTTGATGGGGTGTATATCTCTAGGCAGATTGCTAATAATGCGAGGCTTTACGATGTTGACAGTGTTGAAGTTCTGCGTGGACCGCAAGGAACCTTGTACGGGCG
>DTSX01000019.1 GCA_012965065.1 Gammaproteobacteria bacterium | reverse complement strand
TAATAAGGATGCAGAGCGAAAACAAATTGACCCTGAAATTGGGGATAAGGACAAAACTACAGACCAACAAGACAACATGAAATTAGCTGAAGCTACAGATCAGGACACCAATAAAGACTTAGCAGTTAAATCTGAGACTGATTTGAATGAATCAGATACGCTAATATCAGAAACACAAAAAGAGGAAGACCCAGAAACACAAAAAGAGGAAGACAACGATGAGAAGGTTTAAAAGTAAACAAAAGTTTAAAAGAAAAAGATTTATCAAACGAAATACCAATAAGTACTGCCGATTTACAGCCGAAGAAGTTGATCAAATTGACTACAAAGATATTGGCACTTTGAAGAAATATATCACTGAAGCTGGGAAAATTATACCAAGTAGAGTTACTGGAACAAAAAGCCACTATCAGAAGCAATTGGCGACCGCGATCAAGCGCGCTAGGTTCTTGGCTTTGCTGCCTTATACAGATAAACACTCTTAACGCACAATGAATTTTTCTGGAAAAATTTAATGGAAGTTATTTTAAAAGAAACGATCAAAAACCTTGGTGAAATAGGTGACGTAGTCACAGTTAAACCCGGTTATGGAAGAAATTATCTTATCCCGACTGGGAAAGCTGCTTATGCTACCCCTGAGAATTTGAGAATTTTGGGTCAAGAGAAAGAAGAACTTGAGCGCAAGCAGCAAGCAGACAAAGAATTGGTAAGAGCACGCTCTAAGGATTTTGAAAACTTAAGATTAACGATTGAAGCCAATGTCACAGAACAGGGTAACCTTTACGGTTCCATTGGCACTATCGACATCGTCAACAGTGCTAATAGTATGGGGAAAGAAATTGAGAGGAGTGAAGTTAATCTTCCAGATGGGCCCATTAAATCAATTGGGGAACACGAAGTTACACTCATTTTTCACCCAGAAATTCAAGTTGTAATTCTGGTAAATGTCGTAGGAGGAGAAGTCGCAATTAAAAATACTTTGGATTTAGAAGAAGAAGTCGATAATATCGAGGAAGAAAATAAAAACGAAGAAATTATCGAAGAATCAGAATAAATGGCAACAACTGCTCAATCACAACCACAAATAGAATCCCTAGGACACTTAAAATTACCACCTCATTCAACTGACGCTGAAGCAGCTTTACTTGGTGGAATGATGCTAGATCCAGAAGGTCAGGCATACGACAAAATAGCAAACATAGTTACTGAGCGAGATTTTTATCATCCAGAGAATAAAGCAGTTTTTACTGCCATCCAAAAACTTTCAGAAGATCAAAAGTTAACCGATCTTTTAACTGTTTCTGATTGGTTGGATAGTTCCGGTACATTTAGCGTAGTGCCAGCGATTCAGTACATCAGTGAATTGGTTGATAACACTGCAGGCACAGCAAATGTTGGTGAGTATGCCAAGATTGTGAGAGACAAAGCGCTACTCAGGGAATTAATTACAATCAGCAATAATATCGCTCAAAGTGCTTATAAGCCTGAGAATAGGTCGCCTTCTGAGTTGGTAGATCTAGCCGAACAAAGAATATTTGAGATCGCAGAAAGAGGGACCAGAAATTCTTCTTATTTGGAATTAAACCAGACTGTCAAGCACCTCATGGATGAATTAGATAAGAGAGCCCAAAAAGGCGGTGGTCTTACTGGGATATCAAGTGGTTTTAGGAAACTGGATGAACTTACTACAGGGTTTCAAAAGGGTGAATTGATTATAATCGCAGGTCGCCCTTCAATGGGGAAAACAGCATTGGCTCTAAACATAGCTGAACACACAGCTCTTGCTGACAATAATCCTGTAGCTGTCTTTAGTTTAGAAATGAGTGCTGAGCAACTTGCTTTCAGGTTAATTTCGTCACTTGGCAGAGTCAATCAAACTTCACTAAAATCTGGAAAGCTGAAGGACAAAGATTGGGATCGAATAGATGGTGCAATACTGCAAATGAAAGAAATGCCAATTTATATTGACGACACCCCGTCCTTAACTCCTGTCGAATTAAGAGCTCGAGCCAGAAGAATACAGAGGGAAAAAGGCTTGTCATTAATTGTTATTGATTACCTCCAATTGATGCAAGTGCCTGGAAGTAAGGAAAACAGGGCGACAGAGATTTCAGAGATTTCCAGGAACCTCAAAGCCTTAGCAAGAGAACTGAGTATTCCAATAATTGCTTTATCACAATTGAATAGGAGCGTTGAGCAGAGAGTAGATAAAAGCCCTATAATATCCGATCTTCGGGAGTCTGGCGCGATTGAGCAAGATGCAGATGTAATTGCTTTTATATACCGTGAAGAAGTTTATAACCCAGAGACTGACGAGAAGGGAATAGCGTTAATCAATGTGGCAAAACAGAGAAATGGTCCCATTGGGAAATTTTATCTAACCTTCTTAGGCCAATACACCAAGTTTGAAAATTATGTCCAAGGGTATAAGGAATACTAAGACTTACTCGTTAGACTGCTTTTAACTTATACTCAGGGTCAACTTCTTTAATCCTGAGCGTTTTGATTGCATTTTCTTTTGTTTGAACAATGTTGATCTTGTAATTTCCCAGCTCAATTTCAGTCCCATTGTCAGGTATGTAACCGAGCTTTTCTAAAATGGCGCCATTCATTGTTTTAGCCTCTTCAATAGGGATATTCCAATTCATCATTCTGTTTAACGATCTAATGTTTGATGCAGCATTGACGATAAAGTAATCTCCATCTTTTCGTGGTCGCATTTCGTTGTTTAATTTTTCAGTTTCTTCAAGGTAGTCACCAACAATTTCTTCGAAAATATCTTCAATTGTTACCAGGCCTTGGATGTTTCCATATTCGTCAACCGCAAAGCCTAATTTTTCTTTTTTCTTCTTGAACTCAATTAATTGCTGACTCAGGGTGGTTGTTTCAGGGATAAAATAAGGCTGTTGTATATGATTTAGCACCATCTCATTATTGTAGAGGCTCAAGTCTGTTTTCTTTAGAAAGTTCGGTAGGTCCAAAACTCCTTTTATATTATCCAATACGTCTTGGTACACCGGTAATTCTGAATGAAAATTCTGTTGAATTATTTTTTGATTAATAGCTCTCGAATCACTGAGATCAATGCCTAGAATTTCATTATGCGGAAGCATGATATCTTCTACTGTTATATTTCCAAGATCCAAGACACCCATCATAATTTTCTGTCTATCCACGGATGTTTTTGCCATACCGTCATGAATGAGTGTTTTCAGCTCATCAATTGATAGTTTTTCATCATTTTGATTAGGAACAGAACCCAATGCTTTGAGAATGATATTCGTAAAAAAATTAATAATGCCCAGAATAGGGGCCATCATTTTAACAAGTGGGTAATAAATCAGGCTTGCTGGAAGTGCAATTTTCTCAGGGAATATTGCGGCAATAGTTTTTGGAGCTGATTCAGCAAACAGCAAAACCACAAGGGTTAATAACAATGTACCAATTGCAACTCCAGCTGGACCACCAATTTTCATTGATACTACCCCGACAATAGAAGCCGCAATAAAATTAACGAGGTTATTGCCAAACAGAATGAAAGCTATAAGTTTTTCTGGATGTTTTAAAAGCTTTTCAGTTAATTTTGCTTCTCTGTTACCTTTTCTAGACAAGTGTCTGATGCGATATTTATTAACTCGCATCAAAGCAGTTTCAGTTCCGGAGAAGAAAGCCGAGAGAATAAGTAATATGGCCAGAAGTGTAAAAAGTGTCCCTAGTGGGATTTCATCGCTCAATTATGGCGACTCCTATGTTGTTCGAACAGTAATATTTTGATAATAGAATCA
>DTSX01000018.1 GCA_012965065.1 Gammaproteobacteria bacterium | reverse complement strand
TACAATTCATCGTAGTTCAAGGTAAAACTTGCGCCAAAAGTTTTACAAATACCTTGTACGACTTCCTTTATCCTTCGTTTAATAATTACACCGGATTCTTGATCAAAATACCGGACTCCACCAGACAATTTAACTTTGTCAGGAATAACATTGTAGGCATCACCTGCGTGCACTTTCGTAACACTGATCACTGAGGGTTTGAACGGGTCAATGTTTCGACTGACAACGGTTTGCAGCGCTTGAATCACGGAAGAAGAAATGACAATCGGATCAACACAGTTTTGTGGCATCGCACCATGCCCACCAATTCCTATTATTTCTATATCAAATGGGGCAAAGGCTGCGAACATTTGACCAGCCCTGATGCCAAATTGTCCGACAGGTACGCCTGGCATATTGTGCATGCCATAGACGGAGGTCATGCTGAATTTATTGAACAACCCATCCTTGATCATCTCAGGTGCCCCCCCTGCTCCCTCTTCAGCTGGTTGAAATATAAAGTACACCGTGCCATCAAATTCTTTGGTTGAAGACAAATATTTTGCAGCACCTAGCAACATTGCTGTATGGCCATCGTGACCGCATCCATGAAAAACACCTTCATTTATTGAACGGTAAGAAAAGTTATTGTTCTCTTGCATCGGCAAAGCATCCATGTCTGCTCTTAAACCAACGGCACGATCCGAATTTCCATGGGTTAATTTACCCACAACACCTGTTTTACCAATACCCGTGAACACTTCGATTCCAAAAGATTCCAGATTCTGGGTTACCAGTTCAGCGGTTCTATTCTCATTGAATGCCAACTCTGGATGCTGATGAATGTCACGGCGCCATTCCTGCATCAGCGCTTGAAACCCTTTCACCTCATCAAGTATCGATTTTGACCTATTCATATTCCTCAGAAACTATTTATTCACTGATTATTGATCTTAATAATACGCAGGGAATTGGTAAACCCTTCAACTTTCAACGGTGAACCGGATGTAATCAGAACCAAGTCACCAGCTTTCACTATTTCCGATTGCAGTAACTCTTTTGTAACCTCTGGGAGAATCTCGCTGAAAGTATTTGCTGTAAATTTGTAAGGATAAGAAGTAACTCCACGATACAAACTTACCCTTCTTTGTGTATATTCATTCCGAGTAAAAGCATAGATTGGAATGTCGGATCGGATCCTTGACATCATCAGAGCTGTAGAACCCGATTCAGTCAAAGCAATAATCGCCTTGATATTCATATTCCTAGCTATACTCATGGAACTGATTGCAATGGCTTCGTCAATTTTTTGTAATTCGGAGAATTTAAATTTTTCTTTTTTAGCTATCGTTTGATGATACGTCTCCGCACCTTCACAAACCTCAGCCATAGCCTTTACTGTTTCTATCGGATACTTACCAATAGCCGTCTCAGCTGAGAGCATAACAGCGTCGGTTCCATCCAAAACTGCATTGGATACATCGGTCATCTCTGCTCGTGTTGGGGTGGGATTATTAATCATTGACTCCATCATCTGAGTAGCAGTGATAGCTATTTTTTTACCGGCAACAGTTTGGTTAATGATTGTTTTCTGAAGTCCTGTTAGTTCCCCAGGCCCAGATTCCAAAGCCAAGTCGCCTCTTGCAACCATGACACCATCGCTGGCTTTAATGATCCAATACAATTGTTTGAGTGCTGCTAGTCTTTCGATCTTGGCAATCACTCTCATTTGACTATTAATGCTAGATAAAACTTCTCTGGCTTGATTGACCTCACTGGCTTGATTAACAAAAGACAGAGCAACCCAGTCAACATTTAATTTGGCTAACTTTCTTAAATCTTCTTTATCCTCTTCTCCCAAACCAGATTTTGTAATGACTTTGTCCGCCACTTCAAAGCCTTTTCTTCGGGAAAGAAGCCCTCCTTCTTGGATAGTGCAAGCAAGTGTTCGCGTTTCATCGTTGATCTTTTGGACTTGCAATTTGATTAAACCGTCATCGATCAAAATAATGTCTTCGTTCTCGATTTTTTCAAAAACATGGTTTGCATTAACAACAATTTCATCAATGGTCCGAGATACTTTCTCCTCAGTAAAACGAACATTGATCATTGAATCTTTTTCCAGATCAATGGTTTGTTTTATCAAATCCCCAATGCGGATCTTATTTCCCTTCAAATCCGCTAAGATTGCTATAGGTTTTTTGATTGTTTTAGCAATCTTTTGAACAGTCTTAATTTTAGCGGTATGGTTCTCGGGATCTTTCTTATCCCAAGTACCGTGAGCAAGGTTGATACGGACCACATCAACTTCTTCCAACAGTTTGGTTAATATCAGAGGATCCTCTGTAGAAGGGCCTAGGGTTGCGATGATCTTTGTTTTTCTCATGGAGAAAATTATACAGTCTAGATTACTGCATCATCAAGAAAGGTCGATTCATCCAATTCGTTTTCGGATTTAGCAACAATCACAGATACGGTGGCATCGCCGGTGATGTTGACAACTGTTCTTGCCATATCCAACACCCGGTCAAAAGGAAGAACAAAACCAACAATCAAGGCAGTTTGGCTGTCGGTAATGCCGATCACCGATAACACTGTTGCCAGCAAAAACAAGGATGCAGAAGGGATACCTGCGGTTCCAATTGAGGTTAGTGTGACCGTTAGTGCAATCAGAAAATAGTCAGCAAGAGTAAGGTCTATACCAAAAATCTGGGCTGAGAATAATGCAACGATGCCCAGATACAAAGCTGTTCCATCCATATTGATGGTAGCACCTAAGGGGAGCACCGATGAACTTACGGTTTGGCTGACACCCAAGTTCTTCTGAACGCATTGAATGGTAACAGGCAGGGTTGCCGAACTGGAAGAAGTTGAGTAAGCAACAGCCTGAGCATCGAGCATACCCCTAAAAAATCTGATCAAAGGCAATCGGACAATAAATTTCAACGCACCCCCGTACACAAGGAGCATATGGAGAATACACCCACAATAGAGAATAATGGTTAGAATGAACAAATTCTGCAATGCACCCATGCCCATGGTGCCCGCAACCCAAGCAATCAAGCATAAAACACCGTACGGAGCCAATTGCATAACAAGGTGGGCTATTTTTAGTACGGCTTCGGCAGCTGCAGCAAAAACATTGCCCACAGCTTTTGTTTTTTCTCCGCCCATTATGATTCCTATACCCAACAAAATGGAAAAAAAGATTATTGGCAATACCTCCCCGTTGGCTAACGAGGATATTGGGTTTATGGGAACGATTCCAAACAATCTGTCAGCGACACTTGTGGATGCAACTCCAGCCGTCATGGGCTCAACCCCGGTAAGGTCAATGCCCTGTCCTGGTTGAAAAACCGAACCCAGAACCAAGCCGATTACTATTGCAAACATCGTGCTAATTAAATACAAACCAATGGTTTTGACTCCGATGGACCCCAATCGCTTTGGATCTCCCATCGAGACCACACCAGCAACCAACGAGGTAAAAATCAGTGGAATAACCAGCATTCTGATCAGTCGAACGAACAAGTCACCAATCCATTTTGAGCTTTGGGCTGCGTCACCGAAGGCAAAACCGAGGATGATGCCAAGGACCAAAGCTGTTATAACCCGTGCCCAGAGTTTTAATTCTGTTTTTGAACCCAGAAAAAAAATACCCACAAAGGTTGCAAGTAAAACAAACCAGTAAATAATATTGATATTCACCATTGGGCTATACTACAGAAAAGTCTCAAGAAATTTTACCAAAATCATTCAATGAGTCTGGATTGCAACCCCTGCATTGGGTCTTCTCAGATCTGCATATCC
>DTSX01000017.1 GCA_012965065.1 Gammaproteobacteria bacterium | reverse complement strand
GCACCCATGGCATGAGGAACTTGGTAAAAACGATTCTTGGCGGTGACAGGACCAATTTTTACTGGTTCGAATAGAATTTTATATCGCTCATTTACTGGCATAATCTTTAATGATCATAATGTGCTTCTACCTGTTGTTCCAGTCGGTCATTTGCTCATTTCACCGTTTTTGATGTTTTCCTTAAAATTAATAAACATAAAAAACACCAAACCCATCACTGCAAAGACAGCCCCGGATGATAATGCGATCACCCAATCAAATTGGGCCACAAGTATTGGAATAAGAGGTGTTGCAATGACTCCACCGAGATTCCCTCCTGTATTAAGAACGCCTCCGCCCGCTTGAGCATTTTCGCGAGAGACAAAGGCAATAGTTGACCAATATGGACCCTCGGTCAATTGAATAAAACCAAAGCAAAGGGCTAGTGATACGACTGCCAAGTAAGGATTTTGGGTGATGGACCCAAATATCAAGCAAGCACCCGATGGTATTAAACCAAGAATAACCGGTATTCTATGCCCCCATGTAGGCCCCACTTTTTTTTGTAAACGGTCACACATATAGCCACCCACGGTGGCACCTATTGCTCCCATCAGAAAAGGCAGGCTGGCTAAAAAACCTCCTTCTAGAATACTGAAGTTTCTCTCGTTAACTAAATAAATAAATAGCCACGAAAAAAAGATATAAAAAACATAATTCATGCATAAATAGCTGAGGCTCAAAAGCAATACATTTGTGTTGGTTAAAACATTTTTAATCAAAGACCAAGTGATCTGATTGTCACCAAGATTATTGTTGGCAGTTAATTTGAGTTCTTCTGCATTGACATCAGGATGTTCGTTTGGCCAGTCTCTTGCATACTTCCACCAAATAACTGAGCCAATGACGCCTAGGATTGAGAGTAAAAAGAACGATGATTTCCAGCCAAAATAGATAACTATCAAGGTTATGAGGGGCGGCGTTGCAGCCGACCCTAAAGCCAGTGAAGTGGAACTCATTCCGTTTGGGAGAGCCCAAGAACCTACCGGAAACCACCTTGCTATAACACCACCGCCAACGGCTGGAAATAGTGGACCTTGAAATGCCCCTAAAAGAAAGCGGCTGACTAGGATTAAGGGTATCAAGAGCACCAGCGATGCAGAGGAAAAAACAATCAACCCAGTCAGAAGTGTGATCAGAGAACTGCCCAGAGTAACCACGACCAAGGTTTTTCTAGGACCTATGAGTTGGGAAAATAGCCCGCCTGGAAATTGAAAGATTGTGTAACCCCAGATAAAAGCAGAAAGCAGCCAACCCAGCTCAATCTGAGAGATGCCCAAGTCATCCATCATGAATTTTCCAACAACAGAAAG
Organism: Gammaproteobacteria bacterium; assembly: GCA_012965065.1. Taxonomy (GTDB): domain Bacteria; phylum Pseudomonadota; class Gammaproteobacteria; order Steroidobacterales; family UBA11654; genus DTSX01. The sequence goes on along the minus strand of DTSX01000017.1, from coordinate 2,450 downwards.
ATTTGCTCTGTATACATAAGCGATGAAGCCAAGTAAAAGGACTATCAATAGAATTCGCCAACGGACATTAGTTGCTTTGGATCTGTTCATACAATACTTAAACCAATGATTCTGAGAGAGCTGTATTGATAAATTGTTAAATCAATCAATACAGTCTACTTCGATTTAATTTTGATGATCTGCAAATTGGGATCTGCCAAGATTTCTTCTTCTCTAAAAGGCAGCTTGACCCATTTTTTTTCTGAGTACAGTTCAGTTTGATCTTGATAATGTGGACTAGCGGGATCCGAGGATTGTGAATAACTCAATATTCCCTCAGCGACCACCCCATCGTCGTCCCAAGTCACTGTTTGCAGGTAGCTGTTGCCGTGAAGTATTTCCGACCATCCCTCGCCTTTGGTTAGTTTGGCACGCATTGCACTGAAATTACCTGCATCGAAACCTCCACCAAAAAGGGGTATTTTTTTACCGTTCCTGATCTCGTACTGGAGGTCTCCCCATTTGGCATCAAGTGGAAGGAGATTGTCGTCAAATACATCCACCGCATAATCCAGCGATTTAATCAATTCCAAGCGGGTCCCTGGATCGTCTATACGCAGTCCCCTTGGAGTATCGAGTGGTTTTTCCGGGTCAAACGGGAGAACGTGAAGATTGTCAATTTTTCGTGCTTTTTGCCAGAAGAGATAAAACACCTGATTGCCAATGCTGTCTATGTTGGTTTTCATGTCCCACTGAGTCAGTACCTGGCAGGCTCGAGAGGCCTTTTCGGTTAAATCATCTGGGTACTCTTGACACATGGTCAAGAGATCCCCCAAGAACCACTCCCCGGCTAAATTGCGGGCAGAAAGAGCAACCGCTTGCAAGTTCTTAAGAGAAAATAGAGGCTTGTCGTCAATCCCATCACTGCCGTCTATGCGTTGTTTAATTTGCAGCAATGCAAGTTGGGATCGCAGAGAGATCTGGTAATCCTCCCCTCCCATAACTTTCAAATAGCCCGTCAATGGTTTATCCAGGTTGACCAGCCAATAACTGTCGTTGCTGTTGCTGGCATATTGGTTGGTCCTGATTGATGCCAATTTCTCCCCCGGTATCAGTCCCTCTTGAGGAGAAGCTGGGTCCACAATCCAATCGCATTCTGAACGATTTCCAGCCAACACCGGAATCCCAGCTGGGTTTCTCAAAATATCTACAGACGATTGGTTGAGCGACTGGCCGGTCTCGCTCGGTTGACAATCCAACAGTTGTTCATCGGTAAGATAAGGAACCGTGGAATAGTCTCCATAAAAAGCTTCGCCATTAGAATTAACAGCGATCGTGTTAATAAAACTTAATCCCAAATTATCTTTGATGGCATCGACAAATTGATCAAAGCTCTTCGCTGTCAACATGCCAACCAGGGTATCGCCCACTCTGGTATTTTCCATGGCCACATCACGTATTGCGAATACTTTTCCATCTTTATTCGGCCACCCAGTAAGGCTTTCATCGTCGAGTAGAATGCCCGCATCCAGAAGCAAACCGTAGCGACTGAAATTGAGTTTTATGGTTTCTTTGGTCAATGTGCCATCGTCTTCCTTGACTTCCACTGTCACCGGCATTGACCGGATTCTGAGCCTTTTTCTGTCAAAGAAATAGACATCGCGATCCTGATCACTCAAGTCGAGCTCGTATAAGGTAAATCGGTTTGCATTTGATACCGTGTGCGTCCAAGCAAGTATGTCGGTAAAACCAATGTTGATCAATGAACTTCCAAGAATCGTAATTCCCATAACATTCATCTCGCCTGGGATTGTCATGTGGACTTGATAGAATCTTCGGGGTCCCCTCCACGGGTAATGCGGATTACCCAAGAGCATGGCTTTGCCAGTTTGCGTGACTTCACTGCCCAGGGCATAGGAATTGCTGCCCATTGATTCTGACAATTCAAAGTTTTTAGAACTCAACTTTGAACGGTCGCTTGTTTCTTCCATTCCCAAGGCAAGCACGGCATCGGCAACGCGGGGATCTGAAAAAGAAGCGAGCAAGGTAATGTATATGGACATTCTGAAAACATCGAAACGGTCAATGGGTCTTAACCACTCGGCATCAACACAAGATTCGTGTCTGCCAGCAGGAATGTTCTTAAGGTAATGATTGTAACCGGCTGCATAACCCTCTGAAACACTGGCCATTCGTTTATCAACTTGGAGCAAACCCATGCGAATGATCGATGTTCTCCCAAAAAACCCAAGCAATGCGTCATTGGCAAGATGCTGGTTGGATCTACCAAAATGTTTGGCCATCTGCCCATTCACACGGATGACATGTTTGGCAAATGTACAAAGATTATCACTGGCAAATTGATAACCATAACCAAAACCTAAATCGCCCCAATTCTCAGCCATGATATGTGGTATGCCATAAGAAGTAACCCGGATGGTGGCTTCATAGTCTTTGCCTCCAAACCAACC
>DTSX01000016.1 GCA_012965065.1 Gammaproteobacteria bacterium | reverse complement strand
CTTAACTCTTCTAGTTGATCAATTTTAGTCTTTAAATAGTTGTATTCTTCTGTGAGTTTTTTTAGTTTTTTAGATAGTTTCATAAATAATTCTTTGTTTCTCCTACTTGATTTAACTTCTTCCAGATTAGCAGAAAAATAAGAGATAAACCAATCATAATACCCACCACAGTTAACCAACTACTTTGCTGGTCCTGTGCAGAATTATTAACGGAAAGAACCAAAAACCAAATCCCAGAAGATGCGGAGAAAGTGGTCAGTCCATGGAAGGATTGTGCGTTTGTGTTCATGAGTATGTTGAAGAAATACATGGTCATTGCAACTGTTGCTAACTGGAGAAAAATAATGGGATCTAAAAAGATATAAAATCCAATTATTGTATTCAATAAACCTATGATGCTGGTGGGAAGGAAGACAAGAAGCTTTTTAATGTAAAAAATTGGAGTCACTATTATAGCCAGTACAGATAGCCAAATGACCCAGTCATAATTACCCATCAATGCAATTAGGATGAGAGCTTGCCCGGTTAAGATAAAAAAAGTGAAAAGACCATCAAACAGTCCATACTCTTTACCGCTTGCCGTCGCAGCGGTTACGTACCAGTGATCTTCGGTATTTTGAAAAATTTCAAAAAGACTGCCCAAAATAAGGCAGCCCGAGGCGTAATAGAGCAAATCAAGTCGATGAATTGTTTGACCGAGGAAGAATGAATGCTTTTCGGCCATGGTGACAATTGCCAACGGCACTAACAGAGCATATGCGTGCACAGGCAATACCCAAAGCGCTGTATTCCATGGCAGTCTAATATATTTTTTGTGTACGCTCAGATTTCCGGTATTTCAAAGATTGACTTACTGCAATCATACATTATATGTTTGGGATGTAGGATAAATAGATGGATCAAAATGGTGGGTAAAAAATTTCTTACGGTTAGAGTAATTGCAGCGATATTGTTGTTGCCGGTCAATGTTTTGTTTTTAATCCCAGCACTTTTTTTTGATCTTTCTGTTCCCATCCTTTATCACTGGACAACTTGGGTTTCCATTGCAATTGGAATGCCTGCAGCAATCCTCAGCATCAAATGTCTGCGGCTTTTTATACAAAACGGCGGAGGGGGGACTCCAGCGCCATGGGATCCGGTCCAAAATCTGATTATTAAGGGTCCATACCGCTACGTGAGAAATCCGATGTTGATCGGTGTAATCTTTTTTTTGTTTTCCGAGTCGCTTTTCTTTCAGTCCATACCGTTGTTTATTTATGCGACTCTATTTCTTCTCGGCAACATGGTTTATTTTCCGTTGGTGGAAGAAAAGGGATTAATTAAACGGTATGGGGGCGCATACCTGACTTACATGAGCAATGTACCTAGGTGGCTTCCAAGATCCAAGTCCTACAATCCCGAATGAAGTCCTTCATTTATCAAAGGTAATTTGGACCATCACTATGGAATCTGAAAGAGCAGCGCTCATCCAGGTATTAAGAAATCAAGGCATTGAGAATCTTGATGTTCTTGAGTGTATCAATACAATCCCGAGACATCTTTACGTAGACGAATCCTACATACATCGAGCTTACCGGAATCGCCCACTGCCCATTGATAAGGGGCAGACAATCTCTCAGCCTTATATCGTTGCTCTAATGACCGAACAATTACTAGAAGGCAGTAATCCAGAAGTTGGCAACACCCAGAAAGTGCTAGAAATAGGCACCGGTTCTGGGTATCAAACAGCAGTGCTGGCAAGGTTGTATGAAAAGGTTTATAGCATCGAGAGGATTCGCGCCCTTATGAACAGAGCCAAGAAAATCAATCAATCCTTTGGTTTGGAAAATGTTATGTACCGGAATGCAGATGGCTGGTTGGGTTGGCCTGAAGAAGCACCATTCGATGGGATCATGGTAACCGCAACTTGCCAATCGGTCCCTGATATTCTGATAGAACAGCTCAAAGTTGGTGCAAATTTAATTGTACCAATTGGCCAAAAGTACACACAAATACTCTACCGTATCAAAAAAACAGATAACGATTACGATCAGGAACCGCTCTGTGCCGTGTCCTTCGTCCCTATGCTCAAAGGCTGTTGCTAAAATTCTTTCGGGTGTTTAGTAATAGATTTATCGAAGAGCGCTAGTGAGATTGTTAGACCCGGGATGTGACAGGAGAATTTGCCATAAATGGTTGGAACGTGATCGAAACGAAGCAGCACTGAGTAATAACCAGTAAGTCCACATACGAAAAAATCTTTCATCGTAACTATGCTTCAGGGATTGGTAATGTTTGGTAAAATTCTCGTGCCAACACATTATCGTCTTGTCATAATCGGGGCCAAAATTATGCCAATCATCGATTTTGAAGAGCCCTTCAATCGCCCCTGTTATTTGTCTGGAAGAAGGCATCATCCCGTTTGGGAAAATGTATTTTTCAACCCAAGGATCGGTCGCAGTTGTAGATTCGTCGACACCAATGGTGTGCAGCAAAAAAATACCTTCCTTCTTTAAGCAGTGGCGAACGACTTTGAAATATTTCCTATAATTCTTGTAACCAACTGCCTCAAACATCCCGATGGAGTATATTGCATCAAATTTTTCATTCAATTCTCGGTAATCTGAAAGTCGAATATCAACATCTAAGCCGGCACACGTCTCCCGAGCCAAACTGGCTTGTTCCTTGGAAATGGTAATACCAACTACACGCACATTGTGAGTCTCGGCAAAATATTTAGCAGCGCCACCCCAACCACAGCCAATGTCAAGTACCTTCATCCCCGGTTTTAAATCTAGTTTTTTGGCTACAAGATCCAACTTTGCTTTTTGAGATTCTTCCAGATTGGCAACTTCGTTTGGCCAATAACCACAGGTGTAAATCATTCGTTTATCGAGCATGACTGAAAAAAGGTCATTGCCGATATCGTAATGTTTTTCTCCCACCATATAGGCTCGAGAAATGGACTGTAAATTCATTAATCGACTTCTAACCATTGCTAAAAATGCTGGTATACCTCCAGCCTTGTAATCAATTCCATTGCTTAAGATCTTTTCAAAAAATACATCAAGTTGTTCACACTCAAACCAGCCATCCATATACGATTCACCCAATCCGAGTGAGCCTTTAAATAGGATTCGTCTAAACATCTTGGAGTTTTTAATTGCAATATCCCAAGGCCTCGTGCCATTGATTTTTACATCAACCTCATCGAGTAATTTTTGATAATAGCCCTTTAATACTGCCATTGGTCTATCCTCATATTATCACACAACCCGAAGTACTTGCCTGCATCATCACTCTGCTATCATCTGCTAGCAAGCATTGGTTGGTTTGTTATAAATTCATATATGCAATTTGATTGAGTCTTTGTTAATTTGTGTTATTAGATGAAGAACCAAATTATAATTGCGGCATTATTTTTCACATTTAATTGTTTTGCTGGAATGAATACAGAAGACGCCTCTATATCTGAACAACCTACTGCAAAAACAGTAATTGTGATCCATGGAGGGGCAGGCTGGAGTCAAGGAGCGAGTGATGAGAAACAACATGCTATTAAATCAGGATTAAAAAAAGCGCTCGACACTGGCTTTTCTATATTGGAATCCGGCGGGTCGAGCTTGGATGCTGTCGAAGCTGCAATAGTTGTACTTGAGGACAATCCAGTTTTTAACGCAGGTCGCGGTTCTGTCTACACTGCAGAAGAGAAGCAGGAAATGGATGCTTCAATAATGAGTGGGATTGATCAAGATGCTGGCGCAGTGGCTTCTATTTCTCGGGTAAAAAATCCAATAAAACTCGCACGATACATAATGGAACATACTGAACATGTGATGATGGCAGGACCAGGTGCTGAGAAAAT
>DTSX01000015.1:13173-14888 GCA_012965065.1 Gammaproteobacteria bacterium | reverse complement strand
ACACAATCTTTTTTGTATTACAGCTTAATTACAAGCTTCTTTTAGAGCTTTTCCAGCTTTAAACTTGGGCACATTACTTGCATTAATGTGAATGCTTGCACCTGTAGCTGGGTTACGTCCCATTCTTGCAGCCCTATGGCTTACTGAAAATGTCCCGAAACCCACAAGGGAGACGCGGCCACCGCCAGACAATTCTCCAGCTATAGCGGAAGTTGTTGCATCGATTGCTCTTCCTGCATCTGCTTTTGAAAGTCCTGTACCAGCTGCCACTGCACTAATAAGATCACCTTTATTCATGATGTTTATCCTTTTTAGATATAAGTTTTATTTCTTAATTCATCGATATTCTGAACATATCAACAAATCCCCTTGTCTTACTTTACTAGAGTATAGACATACAAGTTATATAAGCCTTTGAAAGCCTTGTCAATAAAGGCTTTCAAATATTTTTTAGTTATTTAATGGGGTAAATTTGTTTCCAGTGGAGATTTTTCCGAAACAGGTGGAGTTTTGACAGTACCAGTCTCTGGTTCTTTTGGAGCCATTTTAGGCATTTTCTCCAAAGCAATTTCCAAAACCTGATCGATCCATTTAACCGGAATGATGTTGAGTTTTTCTTTAATGTTTTTAGGTATTTCAACCAAATCTTTAGAATTCTCCTCGGGAATAATAACAGTAGCAATGCCTCCACGGTGAGCTGCCAGTAGCTTCTCCTTCAAACCCCCTATAGGTAGGACCTCACCTCTTAAGGTAATTTCACCGGTCATGGCAACATTTGCCTTAACAGGAATTTGGGTCAAAGCTGAAACCAAAGCTGTAGTCATACCTACCCCTGCACTGGGCCCATCCTTAGGCGTAGCACCTTCTGGGACGTGAACGTGGAGATCAAGTTTTTGATGAAACTCTTCATCAATTCCAAGACTTTTGGCTCTACTTCGGACAATTGTACTTGCGGCCTGAATGGATTCCTTCATGACATCACCCAAATGTCCAGTATTAATTAGCTTGCCTTTACCCGGCATCGCCGTGGCTTCTATGGTCAGCAGCTCCCCACCAGCCTGAGTCCAAGCCAAACCTGTTACTTGGCCAACTTGATTTTCTTTTTCTGCAATTCCGTATTTAAACTTTCTAACACCTAGATATTTATCCAAGCCTGAAGGGCGAATGTGTCTGGTCTTTTTCTCTGCCTTAAGAACCAATGACTTAACCACTTTTCTAGAAATTTTTGCAATTTCCCGCTCTAAATTTCTGACCCCTGCTTCTCGCGTATAATGCCTTATAATTGCGAGGATTGCGCTTTTTGTAATTTTGATTTCACCCTTTTTAAGCCCATTTGCCTTAATTTGCTTCTTGACAAGATATTGGTCAGCAATGTTTAATTTCTCGTCCTCGGTATAACCTTCGATTCTTATAACCTCCATTCTATCCAAAAGTGGTGGGGGTATATTGAGAGTGTTTGCTGTGCAAACAAACATTACATCGGACAAATCAAAATCAACTTCGAGATAATGATCGTTAAACGTTGAATTGACCTCAGGATCGAGCACTTCCAACAGTGCCGAAGATGGGTCGCCTCTGAAATCCATAGACATCTTATCGACTTCATCAAAGAGAAAAAGTGGATTCCTGACGCCTACTTTGGTGAGTTTCTGAATGATTTTTCCAGGCATGGCCCCTATGTAGGTTCTTCTATGTCCTCGAATCTCTGCTTCATC
>DTSX01000015.1:7727-13073 GCA_012965065.1 Gammaproteobacteria bacterium | reverse complement strand
GCAGACATGGGCGACATCATTTGCAGTTTTTTTAGTTCTGCATTGGCTTTTTTGGCGACTTCATCAGGCATACCCGATTTTTTAATCTTCTCTTCTAATTCTTCAAATTCATTGGCAGCATTGTCCATGTCACCCAATTCTTTCTGAATGGCCTTCATTTGCTCATTCAGATAATATTCCTTCTGGCTCTTTTCCATTTGATCTTTGACCCGACCTCGAACTTTCTGCTCCACTTCCATCATATCGATCTCAATGTCAATCAAGCCAATCACATTTTCCAATCTTTCCTTGATATTCAGCAATTCCAAAACTTTTTGCTTTTCCGACAATTGCAATGACATATGAGCCACAATCGTATCCACCAGTCTTCCCGGCTCTTTGATACTTGCCAATGTTGTTACCACTTCAGCGGGAACTTTTTTGGTAATTCTGACGTAATCTTCTACCTGTGAGATCAGGGTTCTTCTGAGTGCCTCAATTTCTTTGTCTTCCTTATTGTAGGTTTCTGTAAGAACACAGTAATCAGCAGTAAAATAATCATCGGATCTTATTTCTAAAAGATCAACCCGTGATTCTCCCTCGACGAGCAGTTTAACGGTGCCATCGGGCAAGGTAACTAGTTGAAGTATGTTTGCTAAAGTACCAACTGTATTTATATCGCTAATGCCAGGATCATCTATGTCAGATTTTTTTTGACAGGACAGCAATATCTTCTTTTCTTCCGCCATAGCTCGTTCAAGAGCCATTTTAGATTTCTCCCTGCCCACAAACAATGGAATCACCATGTGTGGGTAGACCACCACATCCCTCAACGGCATCAGAGGTTTGTCTAGAATAATATCAAGAGAAATTTTTTCTTCTTTACTCAGCATAGAAACACCTTCAATAATTAAGCATAAATAACTTATAGGGTCAAAAATAGTATTTTCAACAAGAAAAGAATCTCAGTAAGATTTGTTTACTCAGAACTTGCTAGCAATGCTGTGTTTTCTGATTCTGCTGTTTCAGCACTTGATTCATCGTTTTCCGTTGAAAAAACAAGAAAAGGCCTGGATTTATTTTCTACAAATTTTTGAGTTACAGTTATTTTTTTTGTTTTTTCATGGATTAGGTCGGAAGGCATTTCATACATCGTATCCAATAAGATGTCTTCCATTATTGTTCTCAAGCCCCTTGCTCCAGTTTTTCTCTGCATCGCCAATTTTGCAATTTTTTGCAGAGCTTCTGGGAGAAATTCCAATTCGCAATCTTCCATTGCAAAAAGTTTCTGATATTGTTTGGTCAAGGCGTTTCTGGGCTCAATTAGAATCCTAACCAGCGCCTGTTGATTCAGCTCACTTAGCGATGCCACTACCGGCATTCTGCCCACAAATTCAGGAATAAGACCGTATTGAATGAGATCTTCAGGTTCTATATCTTTAAAAATTTCCCCAATATTTTTAGTCTCTGATAACGCCCTAACTTCAGCAATAAAACCAATCCCTGAATGATCTGTTCTGTTTTGTACAATCCTATCTAAACCTGCAAAAGCACCGCCACATATGAACAAAATATTAGACGTATCTACTTGTAAAAATTCTTGTTGCGGATGCTTTCTACCCCCTTGTGGAGGCACCGAAGCAATGGTGCCTTCAATAAGTTTAAGCAATGCTTGCTGGACCCCTTCGCCGGAAACATCTCTAGTAATTGATGGGTTCTCTGTTTTTCTTGCAATCTTATCAATTTCATCAATATAAATGATGCCAGTCTCGGCCTTCTCGATATCGTATTCTGAATTTTGAAGGAGCTTTTGGATGATATTCTCTACATCTTCTCCAACATAGCCAGCCTCGGTAAGTGTGGTGGCATCAGCTATTGCGAATGGAACATTTAGTATGTTTGCCAGTGTTTGGGCCAATAATGTTTTTCCACAACCGGTTGGACCAACCAATAAAATATTGCTTTTTCCTATCTCTACACTGTCTCGATCTTGAGCACTGGATTTGTCATTGAGTCGTTTGTAGTGGTTATACACTGCAACTGAAAGTATTTTTTTAGCCTCATCTTGATCGATTACATAATCATCAAGCATGGATTTAATTTCTTTGGGTGTGTAAAGATTTAATTTTTGGTCAGGTGATCCATCATTCAGTTCCTCATCGATGATGTTGTTGCACAAATCAACGCATTCCTCACAAATAAAAACCGAAGGGCCTGCAATTAACTTGCGAACTTCATTTTGGCCCTTCCCACAAAATGAACAATACAAAATTTTGCTATCTTTATTACTGTCTTTAGTTTTATTACTCATATCACTTGCTTTTTTGTCTCACTTCCCGAGTTGGCTTCGATTGCTAAGAACAATGTCTATCAACCCATATTCAAGCGCTTCTGAAGCTTTCATAAAATTATCACGATCTGTATCTGATGCTATCTGCTGATCTGTTTTACCTGTGTGAGTGGACAAAATTTCATTCAAACGTTGTCTGAGTTTTAAAATCTCTTTCGCTTGAATATCAATATCCGAAGCTTGCCCTTGAAAACCTGAAATTGGTTGATGAATCATTATCCTAGAATTGGGTAAGGAATATCTTTTACCTTTGGTACCACCAGCCAACAAAATTGCTCCCATACTCGCGGCTTGACCCACACAAATGGTGCTGACGTCTGGTTTAATAAATTGCATGGTATCGTAAATAGACAATCCAGAGGTAATGCTGCCACCGGGGGAGTTAATATACAGAGAAACGTCTTTGCTTGGATTTTCGCTTTCCAAGAAAAGCATTTGAGCAATAATTAGATTTGCCATGTGATCTTCAAGCGTGCCAACAGCAAAGATAACATTATCCTTGAGCAGTCTTGAATAAATATCAAAAGCTCGCTCACCCCTTGGCGTCTGTTCAATGACCATGGGGATTAGATTTAGTTCTTCATTCAATTGCGTCAATTCAACTCCGATTCATTAATTCTTTAAATTCCACTTCCTTGTTCTGAAACTCGGTTCGCTCAATTAACCAATCAATGACCAGATCCTCTATAACCGCCGATCTTATTTGATCCATTAATTGAGGCGTTTGCTCGTACATTTTACGTATTTCTTCAGGTTTTGGGTACCTATTCGTGACTTCTTCTAATTTGGTTTTCACTCGATCTTGATCGACTTTTATTTCCTGGACCCGGACCAATTCATTAACCAAAAGGCCCAGTTGTACCCTTTCCTTGGCTATTTTCTCAAAATTCTTTAACTCTGGTGCTTCCTCTACTTTCTCAATTCCGGCCTGGCTCATCCAATCTTTCTGTAGTGCATGTGCTTCTTGATGGACCATGACCTCAGGTATTTCAATTGAATTTTTTTCTCGTAAATAGACCATAAGATTTTGTCTAATTTCGTCGTTAATTTTAGCTTTTAGCTCTTTCTCCATGCTCGTTTTTACTTCATCAATAAGGTCTTTTGCATCACCACTCTCAACGCCAAACGAGCGAACAAATGTTTCATCGATTTCTGCCATCTTTAATTCTTTAATTTCTTTTACAGAAACTGAAAACACGGCTTTTTTATTGGCCAATTCCTCTTGGTGGTAATTGCCTGGAAAAGTTAACTTGATCTCTTTGTCTTGATTGACTGTCGCATTGAGTAATGCTTCATCAAATTCAGGAAGCATCTGCCCATTTCCAAGAGTCATGACAAAATCTTTTGCGACACCCCCTTCAAAAACTTCACCGTCAATTTTTCCTTCAAAATCAACCAGCAACTGATCGTCTTTTTCGGACGGTCTCTCGACTGGATTCCATGTTCCTCGTTGTTTCTGGAGATTCTCAATCATAGCATTGATGTCCTTTTGGGCTATCTCAACCTTTGGTTTTTCAACACTGATCTTTTCCAGACCATTAAGTTTAAATTCTGGATAAACTTCAATAGTCGCAGTGTAAGCAAAGTCTTGGCCGTCAACGAATTCATCAATCTTGACTTCAGGTGGACCGGCTGGCTTTAAATTTTTCTCTCGGATGGATTCAATATAAGTGCTGTCTAGAAGATCACTCAATACTTCCTGGATCACCTTATCGCCGTATTTTTGATGAATGATTTTATCGGGTACTTTACCGGGCCTGAATCCAGGTAATTTTGCAGTTTTTGCTATTTGGGTAAAACGACGGGTTTTTTGATCTTCGATGGCAGACAAAGGCACCGAAATTCGTATTTCTTTTTTCAGCCCACGCTTTTCAGTAACGGTAATGTTTAAATCATTCATTGCTGTACCAGTTTTTTGTGGTGCGAAAGGAGAGACTCGAACTCTCACGGGTTGCCCCACTGGATCCTAAATCCAGCGCGTCTACCAATTCCGCCACTTTCGCTTTAACATTTAAATAAGGCGAAGAATTATACAATACTTCTTGCTCAGATAACTACAGCTGCGATTAATAACGAAAATCTATTAATACCTTCGGCCAGTTATTGGCGTCCCCGATTTAATCTGAAGACAACGGGAACACTTAAAATACCAAAAACCACCGCTCCGATGAAAATCATCCAAGGTAAGCGCAAATGCTCGATTCCCGGGGCATTGACGGAAGGAGAAAGTACCCGTATTAAATACCAAGCACTGGCTGAAAAAGACATTAAAACAGGGCTTGCAATAGAAGCAATGGCAGCAGCATTGGTCTTTGCTTTCCTCAGCAATAAACCACCAATTCCTGAACTGATTAACATCGGTAACAGATTGATGGCGAAGATTGTGGCAGTGGCTTTTATATCCACCTCAATAGCAATACTGGAACTGATAACAGCTACCAGTGGCATTGCAACCAAAGCCATGAGATTTAGTTTTTTGGGATCCACTTCTAACATGGGCCAATATTTTACATTGGTTTGAGAAATTTTGGTTGATAAAAAAAGCCGCCTGTTAAAACGGGCGGCTTTTTTTTCAAGTCAAGAAGACAGTCTTTAGAATCGATATTTCAATCCCATTTGCACTTGCCATCTTGATTGACCGTCGCCATCTTGAAGATACAAATTATCGTCATCATCCACACCAGAAATGAGGAATTTACCGTCACCGTCGACGCCGCTGACAATAATCTGACGACTGTTGTTGTAGCCGTATTCAAAGACTCGGCCATCTTCATCGTCCAACATGTTCATAACGTTTAAAAGATCAAGGTAGAAGATGAATTTATGGTCACGAAATGCCGGAATTTCTTGGGTAATACGAACATCCAGTCTGTCGTAACTAGGATTCGTAAAAGCATTCCTTGGAGCGTAGGTGCCCTTGTAATTGGCCAACGCGGTGCTGTTGATGTGTGCCATCACGTCGGTAGCGACTGAGGAACTGGCAAATACTACCTTATTATCATCAGGTCCGCTTGGAA
>DTSX01000015.1:4825-7627 GCA_012965065.1 Gammaproteobacteria bacterium | reverse complement strand
GTAGCGACTGAGGAACTGGCAAATACTACCTTATTATCATCAGGTCCGCTTGGAATATAAGCCAAGGAATAATCGGCGTAGAATTTACTGGAACAATAACCATTACAACCTGTGCCACTAACTGGGCTATAACTTGGCTCATCAAATGTGATACTGTAGGGTTCACCGTCTTTTCTGATGTAGATTGCAGAAATTCTGGTTTCGTTGTCTCCCCACAACATGGTTCTGTACTCCAAGCCCAGAATCAACTTGTTTTTAGCCATGAATGACGATGGTGCAGCATCCAAATTCTCACCATCCCATCTTTGCGTGTAACCGTATGACGACTCCGCTTGTGACGAGGTCAATGGGTACACATCCTTGGCAGTCACATGTGAATACGCACCAAAAAGGCTGACGCCTTGGTCAAAGGATTTTCTAACGGTAAAGCTGAAGGCCTCAGCTCCACCTTTGTCTGTGTTGGTCATGATGTAATCGCCGTGGCCACTGTATGTGCCTCTGCCATCAGCCAGGTATCCTGTGAGCGTCAATCCAGCATCTTGATAGAACACAGCCTGATCGACATCGTCGTGGTTATACTCCAACGTCAACTCGTAACCTTTGGCTGTAACCAGATCAAGGGCGAGGTTCATCCTCCAGCTGGCGGGTGCTTCAAAATTGGGGTCGGTGCCCTGGGCATCATTAAAATAAGGGCTTGATGGAATAGTGTAGCTGCTTCCTGGGCCCATCCAGAAAAATGAAGGATCGCCTGCAGGCATCGGGCCGACAGTTCCACCACCTCTGAACGATGGCAATCCGGCATCCCAGCCATAGACTCTGACGTAATCACTCAGACCACCGGATCGTGTGTAGGCATTTGAATACCAAACATTGGGAATCCTGCCGGAAAACAAGCCGTACCCACCTCTAAGGGTGGCACTTGCAATTCTATCCCTGTCCCCAAACAAGGTCTCGGTTGCATCCCAATTGAACCCAAATCTGGGTTGAATGGAATCGTAATCAAAGGCTTCGTTGTTCGGATAGCCGTAAGTGTCCAAGAACTTTGGATTTAACATTGGCTTGTCCGGCGTTTTCACGTCATCGTATCGGACTCCGACACTGAGAACCACATCGCCCAAATAAATTTTATCCTGAAGGAATATGGCGGTTTTCTCAATATCAAACATCGCGGCAACACTGTCGACGTCGCTGATACCGGTTTGTGGTACGTGGAATCTTACGTAGTTGTAGGTTCCGGCTTCAAAATCAGCAATACTGCTGAATCTTACCTCCCCGTTGTACCGAGCAATGAACAGGTTATAAACCGAGGTATCTTCAAGATCAATACCGCCAGTGATCACATGGTTGCCTAGGTCGTAGGTTGCTTTGAAGCTGATATAGTCGGATTTAATATTGATGAAATTGGCGCCTCTGTAGCGATCACCGCCAAGATAAACCGTATCACCTCCGACACTGATCGCAGATTCTGGAAAATATGGGTCTCCGACTGAATGGTCGTCCTCTTTCAACTCATAACTGGAATACCTGACCTTGGTTGACAATTGATCCGTCCAGTCGCTGTAAAGAGTGAATGAAGTACGATCGATTACAGGGGGTTTTAGGTACCAATTGTTGCTGAATACGGTCTGGCCTCGATTGTATTTTCTTGGATACAGGTCTTCGTCTTTTTGATACAAAAGCACTGCCCTGTGGTCGTCATTGATGTTGGCATTCAGTTTAACTATCATTTTCTCACTGGTTTCAGGCAGGGCAAAGTTGGAGATTTCACCAGCGTCATAACCGTAGCGGTTCATGGCTATACTTTTGATCTCTTCTGCCATCGCCGTGGTCAAAGTGTCTGCTTTGATAGGAGCGTTGCTGTCAACAGTCCCATAAAGAGCTGGGCTAGCGGCTTCAAAATCCTCGTAGCCGATAAAGAAAAACAACCTGTCTTTTATGATTGGTCCACCGAGAGTGAAGTATGTGGTCTCTTCGCTGAAACTTGGGAACTCACTGCCATCAGGGCTATCACCGATGTTGTCTTCATCGCGTTCGATGAAGCCAACACTTCCGTGAAACTCATTGGTTCCTGATTTGGTCACAGAGGCAATAGAACCCCCGGTTGTGTTGCCTCGAGAGACGTCAAAAGGCGTTATATCAACTGAAATCTGGTCAATAAATTCCATGCCAATTGGGTTTCTCATGCTGCCAAAACCATTGGCATTCAACCCAAAGGGATCGTTATAACTGACACCATCAATGGTGAAATCGTTAAATCTATTGTTGGCGCCCATCACTGAGATTTCAGAATACCTACTGGAACCTGTATTGATAGAAACCCTCGGATCCATTTTTGCAATATCTGCTATTGATCGATTGACGGTCGGAATTCCGTCTATTGCATCTCGATCAAAGAACGTGCCTGTTCCCATTCTGATCGAGCCCTCCGATGCCGCTGCAGTCACGGTGATTTCCTCAATATCGCTCGAGACCAAGGTAACGTTAATATCAGTGGTCTTGTTTAAAACCAGAAATACCCCTCCTAGCGATTCCGTTTTATAGCCTGGTGCTGAAATGGAAATGTCATAAGGTCCACCGATTAGCAGATCAGACAAGTAAAATTCGCCATCGGCGCTGACTGATTTTGACTTGGTAGATCCGGTAGGTGTGTGAGTTGCTGATACGACTGCCCCTGGTACGTTTACAACACCTCTGACTGAGGAAGTAGTTTCTACCTCAGCAAAAACGGAAGATGTTGAAAAAAGTAAGAGTGCAGCCAATACGGAAGTATAGATCTTGCTAGACATTTTAAAGTCCCTCTTT
>DTSX01000015.1:0-4725 GCA_012965065.1 Gammaproteobacteria bacterium | reverse complement strand
AATTTTGGCAATTAAATCGCCAACTAAGATAGTAAACTATTATTTAATTATTACAAAATAAATTGCATACATGAGCAGATGCTATCTAAAAATCACACAAAATTTTAAGTCTTCATAGCCCAGAAAAAGTGAAGAAACTAACATGGATCGAAGAAAGTTTATAAAAAATACGGGGTACGGTCTTGGCTTTGCCACCTTTAGCCCCCACATTATTGCAACTGCAAAAAACTCCCGTGGATCCTTTAGGCATGGGCTAGCCAGTGGTGATCCGTTACACAATCAGATCATTCTGTGGACACGTGTAACACCAGAAACTGATTTGCCAATTAAGATTAAATGGCAAATGAGCCACAACCCAAACTTCAATCCTGTTGTTAGCGAAGGTGAAACTGTGACCGACAAGCAGCGAGATTATTGTGTCAAAGTAAATGCGATACTGCCGGATGGTGAAACTCCTGGAACAACTTATTTCTACCGATTTCTCACTGGGAATCACAGCTCAGAGACTGGGAGAACTCATACCTTGCCCGATCAACGAGTCAACAAGATTAAACTTGCTGTCATGTCTTGCTCAAAGTACACCGCGGGTTTTTTTCACGTTTACAAAGAAATTGCAAACAGGGACGACATCGACCTTGTGCTTCATCTGGGAGATTACATTTATGAATTTGGCATGGGCGTCTTTGGGGACGAGGATGCAAAGGCACTGAACAGAGAAGTCGTCCCGAGATACGAGCTAAACAGTCTTGAAGATTATCGCCAGCGCTACGCACAGCATAAAAGTGACCCCGATTCTCAGGCAATGTTGGCAAGACACCCATTGATCTCTATCTGGGATGACCACGAAATCAGTAACGATGCATGGAGATTGGGTGCAGTGAATCATTCAACCGATGGTTCAGAAGGCACCTTTGAAAATCGAAAAAAAAATGCAATCAAAGCGTATTTTGAGTGGATGCCGATCCGGGAACCGGCATCAGACAACAGTTTTATCCACCGTTCTTTCCAGATAGGCGATCTTGTTGATTTGCATATGCTAGATACACGACTGATTGGCCGCGATCAGCAATTGTCATACAGCAATTACACAGGATTGAAAACAAAGCAAAAACCCGTACACATCTTGAATAAAACTCCAAAACAATTCGACTCTAAACGATTTCACCAAGACCTGTTGGAGCCCAATAGATCGATCCTGGGTGCCAATCAAGAAATGTGGTTGGAACGTCGATTGAAAACAACAAATGCAACTTGGACCGTCCTTGGCCAACAGGTAATGCTGGCACCACAAAGGTGGTCTGTAACAAAGGATTTAATTGAACAAGAATCATCCGAGGATTCTCAGGAATTGAATATGGCGATGCAAAAACAAACGATAAAACCTGAGCTCACAAAGAACCTTGATGCCTGGGATGGATACCCTGTTGCAAGATCAAGATTGTATGACATGATTGCAGAACACAAAAAAAAGCTGATCACCCTCTCTGGTGACACGCATTTTTCATCGGCACACAATCTGGTTACTGCAAGTGGTAGATTGATAGGGGCCGAATTCGGCACCACAAGTGTTACCTCACCCTCGTTCTGGGATGATGTGAAGATTAATAAAATAGAACTTGAGAAGAGGCAACTTGATTTCAATGAGGGTATGCAGTTTCTTCATCTTAGAAATAGGGGCTATTTGGTTGTTGAAATTGACCATGAAAAGGCTGTGGGTAAATGGCATTTAATTGATGACGTGAAAACAGAAAATTATAAAGTTTGGCTGGAGCAGACACTCGTCTTGGAGGGCAGTAAAAAAGACGGGTTGATTTAGATCAAGACCGGTAGCAAAACACCCAACCCCAATCAACTTATGAGGAGTCTAGATTTTTTTCATTCTCTTCGCTGCGATGGAAATATCTGGATACCACGTCTGTTCCGTGGGTTTGCCACTTGTATCCAATTGCATCACCCTCAAGTCGATCAAAAAGGGTCTTCCATCGGCAGTGACTTTTGCTGCCTCTAGTAAACACTCAACAAATTCTTCAGGATTGTTGGCTCGCTTCCCTTGTATCTCGAAACTATCAGCTAGACCGACAAAATCAACCTCAGGATTGCCTAAAAAGCAACTGATGTCACGCCACAACCCTCGCGTTTCCTTTTTTGCTGCCAAGGGTGAGCCTCGATAGATACGATTTCTTTCACCGTCGTAACTCAAATTGTTAAAAACGATAACAGTCACAGGTATGTCGTACCTAGCGGCTGTCCATAGTGCTTCAATTTGACCAAAGAGCATGGCACCATCTCCAACCAAACAAACCACTTGTCGATTTGGCTCACCTATTTTTACGCCCAAGGATGCACCGATGCCCCAACCCAAGGCAAAACCGGTTGTGCCTCCTATCAGCCACTTTGCATCAGGGCCTAGGTTCATCCATTCAAAAGGCTTCCTGGTGTCCAGTTCTGAGACAATGATTGCATACGGGTCAAGATACTTTTCCATTTCAAATGAGGCTCGCTCCCACGAAATTGGGCTTGAATTCCAAGTTGCTTTTGCCTGTTGCTGTTTCCTGGCTTCATGTTTTGCATTGATCTCAATACTCTCTTGCAACCTCTCTTCTCGAAGTGTTTTGATTTGGTCTTCAGTTGCTAAAGCCCGAACACTGTCAATGATGGCAGTGACGGTTTCCTTCATTCCAGCTGCAATGGCGATGTCTGTTGGGTAGGTATTGGCAATCTCGTCGTATTCAATCCTTGCGTGTATCACTTTGGCCTTGCTTGGGACGGGTGCTGTGAAAATTGTCGGGTCTGGCATCGGTGCTCCTAGATTAAGAAAAACATCGGTATTAGCCAATCCTCTGGGAATGCCCAATCCGTAGAATCCTGCAAACAAGGGATGTCGAAACGGAATGTCGCCAAAAACGCTATACCCTTGTGCCATCCTTATGCCCAACAGTTCCGCCAACTCCAACACATCCTTATTGGCTCGGGCTCGAGTGACTTCATGCCCGACACAAAGCAAAGGTTTTTTGGCTTCAAGCAACGCCCTGGCAGTTGCTTCAATCAATTCAGGTTTGGGGTAAAGCTCCATTGGAATTTTGAATCGACTTTGAGGGTAGATGGTTTGTCTAATGTTGGGTTTGCTCAACAAAAACCCTGGAAAACGTAAATAAACAGGGCCTCCGGGTGGTGTTTCTGCCAATTTGAGGGTTCTTCGCAACATTTCACTGATTTGACGTTCGTTGTTGACCTGCCATTGCCATTTGGTGAATTGAGTCATCGGGTCTAACCAATCATCCATTTGTTGAAAACCGTTACGACCGGCAAAATTAGAGCTGGAACCATCGGATAAAACTGCAATTGATGAACGGTCTTTCCAAGCGTTGTATAAGTTATTCATTGCACTTGGAATGGCAACGCCCGGGATAAAAAGAACTGCCGTTTTTCCCGTAACAAGCTCGTAACCATGGGCCATGGATGTTGCTTGTGATTCTGCAATTGAGGAGATAAATTGCATATCGTTGTTCACCGTTAAGGCATCAAAAAATGGGGACATGCCCGTGGCACTGGTGCCAAAAATATAATCCACCCCTGCAGCTCTCAAGGTTGCAGCCAGAATATCTGCACCCGTACCTGACATTTTTACACCCATCTCAGGCAAAGGTTCACGTGCCTCAGCGGCCGCTCCCAGGAAGCTATTGACTGCGATTTGACTAAATCCCAAGGCTAGAAGTTTTGTCCCAAAATCCCTTCGAGATATTTCATGATCAAAAAATTTTTTAAATAAAGATCTCACGCTTCATTCATTCTTTGCTGCAGAGAAAAACAGGTATATTTCTCGTTATTTTTTTTTGGTACTCATCATAAAAAGGACCTGCTTTGATAATTATTGGCCAAATATTTTCTTTTTCTTCGTCGGATAATAGCTTGGCAAACATATTGTATGTCTTTGATTTAACTGTCATTTTTATTCTTGGCTCATGAATTAGATTGTAAACCCATGCTGGGTTATTTGGTGCGCCTCCATGAGATGCAACCAGTATATAGTCATCTTGATGTCGGATGGTTAACAAAGGGATGACTATAGGATTTCCTGATTTTCTACCCACCGTGGTAATGATGCAAATGGGATTTCCTAGCAAACTGCCTAGTGATCTGAGGCCGAATTTGTTAAACAGTAATCTATGCAGTTTTGTCAAAAATACCATAATGGGCTTTACAACTTTGTAAGTGTTCATTTTTGAAGAGTATAAAGAGGACATTTGGTTTTATTGTATATGAAATTAAAAAGCCTTATAAAATAACCCACTAACTTGCTATTTGGTCAATTGGCTTTACCATTCTTTATAGGATGAATAAAAACAAGGAAATCAGGTCTGCGGGTCTCAAAGTTACCCACGCCAGAAGAGCCATCCTTAGAATTCTTGAAAGCGAAAAAAGTATGCACGCAAGTGCTGATGACATCCACAGAAAACTCATTGAGAGTGCTGACGAGGTTGGCATTGCGACGATATACCGAGTCTTGAATCAATTCGTTAGCGCAGGCATTTGCATCCGTCACAACTTTGAAACCGGTCAATCTCTTTATGAGTTAACACCGGAGCATCACCACGACCACATGGTGTGCTTAACAACAGGGAAGGTTATTGAATTTGAGGATGAAATGATTGAGAGAAGGCAAGAAAAAGTGGCCAATCAAAAAGGTTACAGAATTGTTGATCACAGCTTAGTTTTGTATGTTGA
>DTSX01000014.1 GCA_012965065.1 Gammaproteobacteria bacterium | reverse complement strand
TGCCATAAGAAGTAACCCGGATGGTGGCTTCATAGTCTTTGCCTCCAAACCAACCGCAAGATGCAAGAGAGAATGAAAGGAAGATTGTAATCGTGAAATGTATATTTCTTTTAAAAATTGTAATCATGGATCTAGTTAAACATAGATGCCAAAGAGATAAAAACCTTGTTGTAAAAATTCTAGAACCATTCTTTGAATATGCTTCGGACTACAAATGTTAGGTTTTTGAATTCTCTTAATCTCCTCCAGGTATAAGGCAACCAATTCTCACCGAATGGCAGATAGATTCTCACCTTTTGGCCTTGGTCTTTAAATGACTGCTGAAGATCACGCCGGATTCCATAAATGAACTCGTAATCAAAGCGATCGGCATCTGGCTTTGATAATATATCTTTTAAGATGGTTTCATCGTGAGTTGCCACTGCACATCTTCGGTTCATATTTATTCCGAGCAGTTCTATCAGTTGCAAGTAGTTTTCTTGTATTTCCTGATAACTTTTGAGTGCAATGGACTCCTTCTCTATGTATGCGCCCTTAACCAGCCTAACTGAAATATTGTTGTTCATGAGCTCCTTCATGTCATCTTTGGTTCTGAAGAGTCTAGCTTGCAGAGCAACGCCCAGGGTAGCAGGATATTTTTGGTTCAATTTCAAACACAAATCCAATGTCTTGTCAGTTATTGTAGAATGCTCCATATCGAAGCGAATGGTATGCCCATAGTTGTGTGCTTTTTCAACAATCTGTTGCAGTAAACCCTCACAATCCTCTGGGCTGATCAAAAGCCCAACTTGTGAAAGTTTGATAGACAGATCTATCTTCTTATCTTGATAATAATTGAGTATTTCAGAATATTGATTTCGAGCTGCAATGGCTTCGTCAAGAGTTTTACTGTACTCACCAACATAATTAAAAGAAAGTGCAAAACCATTATCAGATAATTCTTTTGCAGTAAATTGAGCAGACCTAAAATCATGTCCTGCAATGTATCTCTTAGCAAATGGATATAGGAGTTTCATGTCCAATTAAAATCAGGGAAAAGGTATAAGCAGCTTGAATCTAGAATGACACGAAACATGGGGAGGATTATACCTCCAATTTGATATAACCTTAGAAAGAATTAATTCCGAATTGACTCTGATAGTTTAATTAAAAAGGATTTGTTATTCTGCTGCAGCTTCTCTGGCGGCTGCGTCCATATCTCTATAGGATCTCCAATCCAAGATAAAATCTACGCTGTCATCTTCCTTTAAGAAAACTACAGGCCCATAGATATTAGCTAGATATAGAGTATCTTTAGGGTGTGAGGTAGCTTCGTGTAACGAACCTGCAGCTTCGTAAGCCCAATCCCCCTTCTTTATAGTGCCACCTCTGTATTCAATTTCCCCTTCAATCACATAGAAATCAGCTGGTCCGGAATGGATATGTCTTTGATTCACTTGACCAGCAGGGGCTTTTATTAAAATTGTGTGTTGCTGAGTTTCAGGACAAACCCTAAGAACTTTAATGGCATTATCTCCAACACCTATATCTATCCAAGGGAGTTCGTCTATTTTAACTACCCCCTCAAGACCTGTGGCATTGTGAGCAGTTTTGGTTATGTCATTCATTTTTTTCTCCAGTTCATAAAATACTTTATTACAATTTGGTGAAATTGTTGGTTATTAACAAAGTTTATTTTTCATTGCTTAGGTTGGTACAGCGTAGCGGGGCTGAGCAATTTACACGCAGTTCACTACGCTGTTGTCTATCTCACAACTTTTTACTATAAAATCTAGCTAGACTCCAATCTTTTCAATTCGATACTAGAAAGAGTAGCTGTAACTAACAGTAAATAAACGGGGTTGTCCTAAGGTACCAATCACAACGTTGTCACCACCATCCAGCAAGTGATAGTTGGGGAAGTGTTGCACATCCATGTAGTAATCTTCATCCAACAAATTTTTCATACTGAACATCAGTTCCCAATTGTCACCAACTATTCCCAGTTGGGCGTTGACAATCACATAGCTTGGATTGGTCACCGGATCCCAAGCTTGCAAGCCTTCGTACTCACCATTGTGGCTGATCTGAACACCGGCTATAAAATCCCGCCCGTTCGAAATTGGCGTCTGATAATCAAGAACTAGGTTTGCTCCAAAATCAGGTACAACTGGGGGAGTTGTACCCGAAAGATCCACTCCTGCGGCAGAAGCTCCAGTCTTCCATTCTGCATCTACCCAGCCACCTGAAAGAGAAAGGTTTAAGTTGTCATTGAGTACCATGGTCACACTAGCTTCCAGGCCCTTCTGTTCAGAATCACCAAGGTTGACGATTCCTTCAATAACACCACCCTGTGGACTTTCAGCCTGATACTCAATTTGTCGATTATCATAGTCGATAAAGAAAGCAGCAACTGTTGCAAGCCACCTGCCATCCGAGGAAGCGCCCTTCCATCCAATTTCAAGACTGGTTGCTTCTTCGGCACCAAAGCCGTGGAGTCCTGATTCGTTTGCAAAATTAGCCAAGTTGTAGCCACCTGGCTCGTATCCCTGAGCAGCAGTAAAGTAAACCATGGAATCATCTTCCAGCAACTTACTGACAGACAAACGAGGTAAAATCTCTGTACTATTTTTGCTACTGGTTAGACCAGAAGCAAGGTTCGCGCTTGCATTCTTCCATCTATCAACACGCAGTCCTACACCTAGTTCTATATCATTGTCCATTTCATAAGTTACATTAACAAAACCAGCAACATGGTCTTTGTCACGATTTCTCCATTCGAAATCAGTATTAATGGTTTGCTCCTCCTGGCTTAACGGTATTATCTCACCCGCCCAAACACCTGAACAGGTAGGCATCCCTAATGCACAACCTAGAGGGCCTGAGAAATTGTCGCCAACCGCTCTGGCATCAAACCAGATCAGATCCGACATCATCTTTTCATCAAACTTGGAGAAATAAATGCCCGCCAGCCACTGCATTGGGCCTGAGTCTGTTGAGGTAAAACGAATTTCCTGTGTGGAAACTTTCATATCCTCTGGCCGAATGAGATCAAGCAGGTATTCCTCTCTGATGTCTAGATCGGTGTAACGAGTGCTTTCAGTGTCTGTATGAGAAGCAATAAAAGTAACATCCATTCCATCCAGTTCCCAAGTCAACTCCAACATTGCGGAAACCGTTTCACGCTCGTGACGGGGGTTTTGGGTGGTGTCAACTATATTGGAGTAAGATAAGTCATTTTTATCTAGATCACGAATCCAGACATTGTTTGGTCCCTCGTAGTCGTTGTAACGGAGTGAAAGATAAGCCGACAGATTATCGTTTACAGGACCTGCAAATGATAAACGCAAGCCTTGTTCTTCCGATGCGCCAACGTTTGGATCATTTGTGGTACTTAACCCGTTTACACGAGCAGTATTTCTGTTCTTTAGGTAACCATCATTCTCAACAGAGAAGGCAAAAGCACGCATCGCCCAACCGTTATCCATCGGAGAATTGATACTTGCTTCAATGTCTTTTATACCCTGTTCACCTATAAGGCCTTTCACCCGGCCTGAAAATTCATCAGGATCAGGTCTTGCGCTTACAAATTTGATGGCGCCACCTATGTTGCTGCCTCCGTAAAGAGTGCCCTGGGGTCCTTTGAGGACCTCGATTCTTTCCAAATCACCAAAACGCGAAGAAGCATCGGAAAAAACCTGGACATCGTCAAGGTAGAAACCTACACCTTGTGTATTTCCAAACGCACCAAGTCCTCGCATTGAGACATTTGGAAAACCGTCAGCACGCACGGAAAGATTTAGACTCGGTACTAGTAAACCCACATCTTCTAAGTTTTTGATGTTTTGTCGATCAATATCTTGTCCTGAAATAGCCACAACAGATTCAGGTATGTCCATCAAATTCTCTTCCCTCTTCCTTGCGGTCACGATGATTTCTTCCAAGAGTCCCTGATTAGCTGCAGCATTACC
>DTSX01000013.1 GCA_012965065.1 Gammaproteobacteria bacterium | reverse complement strand
ACACCAGTACATTTGTCTGCATGGTCAAAGGAAAAACTCGATGTTTGCACTCCTCAAACAGTTTCTTCAGGGACAGACAATTACACTTTGGCAACAAATGCCACAACATGTGGCATTTACAAAATCTCAACTTCCACAACCGGTGAGTATTTCCTCATCGAAAATCGTGGTCCCGCAGGATACGATAGGGGTTTTATTGGTCTTCTCTTAGATAACGATACTAACACTATGGCTGCAGAAAATTTCAAAGGCGGTTTGGCAATTTGGCATATCGATAATAGCAGCAATTGTGATTATTCTAACGCTTGCGATAACTCAACGCCAAACATTGTTGACCTTGAAGAAGCCAACGATGCTGACTTAGATACAACAGGTTCTCGAGGAAGAACAACCCATTTGTTTTACAGCGGAAACAATGCAACTTTTGATAACAGCAGTACACCGAATAGTAAACTTACCAGTGGATCTTCTTCAGGAATTAGTGTTACCAATATCAGTGCGGCAGGAGACAACATGACATTTACAATCAGCAAATAGGAGAAATATGAAAAAGATATGTTTAATAATATCAATACTAACAGGATTTTCGACTTCTTTGGTGGCCGTTCCGGCAACTCCATTTTTAATTACTTTTGAACAACCAGACGGTTCAAGATTTCAAGCACATCTCAGAGGTGATGAATATTTTAGTTGGATTGAAACAGAAAATAAGCTAATCATTGTCAAAAATGAAGCAAGCGGATTTTTTGAATTTGCGGTGGTAAAACGGGATGCGGAAAATCGTTATAAACTTGTACCTTCAGGAACATCAGTTATTCAAAGCGCTCAGTCCGCACTTAAAGCACCGGCAAACCTTCCTAAAATTTCTCGTGACCAGTTGGGTGCTATCTGGAAAAGTAAAATTGCTGAAAGGAGAAATTTGAAGATCATGCCCGCAAAAAAATCACCGTAATTCCTATCATTTCCAAATAAACACTTTTTGAAAATTTATCTGGAAGTCTAAGATTCGTTTACTGCTTCCGGAAGAGCCGGTGGGCTATTCCGGGTATGATGATCCAAATGATGTAGAACCACTCCCCCCTCACTCCACAAGTTCATCCATCTCCTGCATCTCAACCAAGCCGGTGTACAGCACCTCATCTGTGACCTGAGAGACGCTCAAACCTGTGCGTTCTGACATGATGAGGAATTGACTATTTGAACTACTTTTAGGAATAAAGCTATTGAAGGAAGAAATCTCATAAAAGAAGAGAAAGATCACTATTTTATTTTACTATGGAATCTAGTTCACCAAGTGTTGCTGTAGCTCTATTTCCTGTTGCCCACGAGAATTTGTCTTGGAAGGACTGTGCCTGACCAGAGAAGTAGGACCATTCTTCATTAGTTAGGTTATCATCAGTCAGTACGAGTGTGAGAATCCGGAAATTTTTCTGAGAAGCCGTGTAGTCTGGCACCCTAGATCCCAATTTATTTATCACATCTTCGACTGATACGGTCGTTTTCCCCTCTGCGTACCATTTACCGTCTTCAAGGAAGTCCTTTGCCGTTGCCTTTAATCCACTAAATAGAACCACGTCCGTAACATTATCTGGTGGAATCAAACCCATCAAATAGAGTTCAAAATTCCCGTATGGTATTGAGTTGCCACCGTTGGCAAATGTGCCAAAACGATTAGCGGTGTACCAATTACCTCCGAGTTCTTGTAAGGTACTGAGATCAAATCCTCCAAGTTGACCATTCACACTACTGATACCCCAGTGTGAACCAGCATTGATTTGTTTAAGTTTGTCTTCTGGAAGCAGCACATTTTGATCAAACGAATACGCTGCCAAATTTCCTGTGCTAAGTGAATGATTACCCCAATGGTGCATCAGTTCATGTAAGGATGGGCCACAACAGACTCCGTTTTTTCTTGGGAAGTGAATCACCGCCTTCAATTTTCCATTAGAGCCAGTATATTTAGTTGCATCAAACCCTTCCTTATCTTCACTAATTCCCATAACATCATTTGACACACCAATATACATTCCATGGTATCCAAGGTCCGACGCGGTTTCATTCTGAAGGAGGAATATGAAATCAAATTCGTCTTTGAAATAAGAATATACACTTTTCAATAAATTATTCCGCATCGAAGAATTGATAAACGCCCCGACTGTCCACTCAGGGTAATCAAAAGCGGATAGCTGCGCACTGGCGACATACCCGTCAGAACCTACAGAAATATTCGTCTTTTCCCTCGTTACGTTATCAGCATTTCTAAGAGGTTCCACTCTTTCATCAACACCTTCTGGCCCCATGACTCCATTAGCTAGGTACACCCAGTCGAGTTTACCAGAAAAGCTTCCTGAACCACTCCCACTGTAGATACCGAGATTATTATCAACATAGCTGACATTATCCAGGTTTCCCCAGTGGGAACTGGTCTGCCAATCAGACGTAAAACTCCATTCAAAGGCATCGGGAAGAGTAAATATTTCTGTAACTATCTTTGTAGAAGACTGGTTGTCGGATCCACTGAATACAGTCATGGAAGCTTGTTTATTAGGAATATCGATAGTGAAATGCATTTCATTCCAATTTTTAATATCTAATTCAACATTTGAAACCAAATAAACACTCTTATGCAAACGGTAGTCACCATAGGGACTGAGATTGAGATTGGCCTCTAGATGGCAC
This sequence comes from Gammaproteobacteria bacterium, assembly GCA_012965065.1. GTDB lineage: Bacteria > Pseudomonadota > Gammaproteobacteria > Steroidobacterales > UBA11654 > DTSX01. Next base: position 1,289 of record DTSX01000013.1, on the reverse strand, counting down.
TCCCCGTTGACATATATATTAAGCCATCTATACCAGTTGCCTAAACCAAATAATATCCGCTTGTTGTTTGGTGCTTCACGCAGTTTTTCAGGCAACACAGAAAATGCTAAAGTGAATGCCTGACGATCAAGACTTTTATCAATAGTCTTTCTGGGTTTTAAGTCTACACTACCAGTTATGCCCCATCCTTCTCCTGCAGGAAGGTATGGCACATCCAATATTCCATCATGGATATAAGCATCAACATCTTTTACAGAACTATGAAAAGACCAGTCATACCCTCCTTCAACCGAGTTAACACCAGTTTCTGAAAAGTCCCAATAGCCAACATCTTTTATCAAAGTGGAAGTTTTTAATTTTTTTGTGCCATTATCTGGATAGATTAATGGATATCCAGAAAAAGTTATTTTTGTGTTATCACGTTCACCGACCCATATATCAATATAACTTTGTATCTTCTCTCTAATTATTTGTACACTTTCATCTCCCCAATATGCGAATTTCGATTCGAGTTCTGCGTCGCTAAGTTCCAAATGATCTTGGTAATCTTTTATAAGTTTATGGACACGCCTTATCTTAGTATAATTATCCAAAGCAGCTTCAATATCATCTGACAGACCAAGCCAATCGTTCCAATAAGCTAGTAAAGTTTCATTATCTTCGCTGGCCCAGTAGTGTCTGGATTCATTACGATAGTACCCAGTTACGCTAGATCTATATATTCCATCAGGATATAAAATTCCACCTCCACTACTAGTGGACCTAAAATTATTGTTTCCGCAACCAGTTGAATTATCAATTTTTGTAGGGCGATCTAATAAGGCAACTACTTCTGCGGCAGTCCATTGAGGAGTGGTGGTGTTGTCTAAAAGCCCTGACCAAGCGGTTTTGGAGTAGTCCGTAGTGGTTGTGACGGCAGTAGTAGTTGTATTGTCAGTGCTCTTTGAACCATCATCACTACTACAAGAGATGATGGTCAGACTAAAACATAATATTAGCAATATGTGTAATATATTATTTTTCATTATTATGAATGCAAAGAAGTTAAAACAATAACTAACTAAATGAATATTTTACATTATTCTGTAGATATAACATATTTGCTGATTTGCTTAACTTACATACTTTACACTTTGAGGTCAAGTAGTAAACATACTTAGTACTGGGATGGAAAGAGTGTTGAGGAGTATTTCAAAAGAGAGATGTGGATAATGGGGCAGAGATGCTAATAAGTGCTTTCAGAAGCAGGAAAAGTATATCAGGCCCTGAACTAGCTGGATGAACATTTA
>DTSX01000012.1 GCA_012965065.1 Gammaproteobacteria bacterium | reverse complement strand
AACTGGATCCAGTTGAAGCTTTGAGAACGGAGTGACAATTTTTGCAGAGGTATCTTTTAACCAAATCTTTGCATCATGCCTGTGTAGGTCTCGATATGCGACTCTACCGGCAGAAAGGTATTTTGGTAACTCTTCCTTTCTTGCATGGCTGACCACCAAGACCTAATATTTTTACATTCCTCAGGCCATTGGGCGCCAAACAAATTTTCATAGGCACCAAAGCGTTCGAAAAATGGAGCATAATGAAGGTCTACTAGGGTGATATTCTCACCCATCCAAAATACCCCCCCATTATTTTTTTCAAAGCATTCGTGTTCCATAAACAAGAAAATTTCTCCTAGGTTCTCGAGATTTTTTTCTTGTTCTTCAGGATCGTTTCTATCTCGCATCAACTGTGAACAAGCTGGCAAATAGCGGTTGGAACAATAGTCTATCCAAATTCTCGCCCGTGCACGCTCAAAATGATTCTCCGGCATCAATTGGATTTGTGGAAATACTTCTTCGAGGTATTCATTGATGATTGCAGATTCGTAGATGGTGTTGCCTTCATGCTTTAAAACCGGAACTTTTCCATACGGCGAGACCGCTGGAAACCAGTCGGGTTTGTTGTAAACATCTATTTCAACTAACTCAAAAGGCAGATCCTTTTCAATCAAGACCATTCTTGTTCTTTGAGCGAAAGGGCATTTATCAAAGCTGTATATTGTGATTTCAGACATAATTCAAAGTTGTTTCATTAATTGATACCAAAATTCAAGTGAAGCAGCAAAAGCGTCAACCTCGACTCGTTCATTCAATCCATGCGCTCTCCCACCTGTTGGATCCTCCATAATACCACTTGTGCCATATACTGGAATCCCAGCACTGCGAAGATAGATTGCATCGGTGGCACCGGTTTCCATCATTGGAACCACGGGAATGTTTTGAAAGGTTTTATCAACTGCAGTTTCAATTAATTTTTCCACTTGTTTTGTGAGTATCGAGGGTGGGCTTTTAACCGCGGGGTAGGTCACCGTAACCACAACCTTGTCACCTGCAATTTTTTGAGCTGTTGCAAGAATTTCATCTGGATCTTCATGCGGTAGTACTCGACAGTTGACGGTTGCGCTGACGTGCACCGGCAATGCATTTTCTGCATGACCTCCAAACAGTTGTGTTGCAACGCAAGTGGTTCTAAGTTGTGCATTTAACTCGGGATCCAGGTCAATCAAATCAATATTTCCAACATCGCTAGCACCTGCAAGTATCTTGTTAATTATTTCCGACAGTGTTTCTGGGTATTCACTTGCAGTGAATTCAAGATTTTTTCGAGAAGTTTGGTTGAGACTGATGGGAAATTGATATCTCTCCAATCGTTCTAGAGCATGCATCAAATCATAGATAGCATTCTCACTTCTGGGTACAGAGCTGTGCCCTCCTGTATTTCTCGCTTCCAGTTTCAAGGTCATGTATATTTTTTCAGCGGTTTGGACTTGGAAAGATCTGGGAACATCCATGGTTCCACTGACATACCCGGCATCGGTATTAAATGCAAAAGCTGCTCGTTTCACTTGCTCCAGATTGTCCTTAAAATAAGCAATACCGTCCATTTGGGTTTCTTCATCTCCTGTCAACAACATAATAATGTCATTGTCAGGGATAAAACCTTCTGCTTTTAAACGGATGAAAGTTGTGATTAAGGCAGCAGCTCCTCCTTTGTTATCACTGGTTCCTCTGCCATACAAGAAGCCATCCTTTTCCACCATTTGATAAGGATTTGTATCCCAGGATTCGGTAACAGAAGGAACAACATCAAGATGCGCCATGACTATAACAGGACGGTCTGACTCTATGCCTTTCAGTGTTGCAATCAGCCCTTGAGTTGTCGAAGTTGGCCCAACAATTTTTAAATCATCTTGATCAAATCCAGCAGATCTCAGTTTTTCTGATGCATATTCACTTGCTCTAGTAGCTAACCCCGCAGATTCGGTTGACTTGATCTGAATTAAATCCGCAAGAGTTGCTTTGCCAACTTCAAAGTAATTATTCTCTGCCAAAACCGGAAAAGTAAATAAAACAAGATAGGTCAAAATCAATGTTCTTTTTTTAATCATTTAATTGGTCTTTAAATTTTATTCAGTTCAATTTTACAAGATAATCAAAGGCATCTATAGCTGTTTCTTTACCAATTTCCTGTACTAATTGATGGCCTGCAGTTGAATAAATAATTTTTTCAACTGCAGGCGCATTAACCAACAACTCTGCCATTTCATCAGCCAACTCAACCGGTACAATTGAATTTTTTGCTCCCCACATAATTAGAGTTGGCGATTGAATATTTGCAATAACCTCATCAATATCTCCAGAAACGTATTGCCTCATTCGAGCCATTTGGGCATCACGTTGACCTTCTCTTAAAAGCAGATCATGCCATCTGGTAACTAATTCATCAGTGATCCTTGATGGATCTCCAAACCCAGAGTTCAATAACCCTGCCACAAGTTTTTTTGGAGTTATGCGTGTGATTATGTCTATAAAGAAGGGGAGGTTTGGAGGCTCTAATTTTCCTCTGGCCCTTGGATTTAGAGCACCGGGACTGACCAAAATTAATTGTTTGACTTGATCTGGATGTCTTTCAGCGTAATGCAAGCTGATTGTTCCGCCTATAGAGGCTCCAGCCAATGCCATTTCATCAATGGATAAGTAATCCATAAGCTTCTCAAACAAATACAGAGTGCGTTCTAGACTGTAGTTATTTTCTGGATCAGAGCTCGTTAGACCATGCCCCGCAAGATCAAAACGGATGACTCTGTGAGACGAAATAAATGTTTCAACCCAAGGTTCCCAGTCAATCAAATTGGCATAATTTGCATGTAGAAGAACAATGCATGATCCTGCTCCCTGATCAGTATAATGAATACGAACCCCATCAATAGTGACAAAAGAAGAACTATCGAGACGGTATTGTGCTTCTATTTCTTGACTATTTTTTTCTGCTGGAAACCTTGCTCCGAATAAAAGCACAATCGAGATTATTCCGATACATCCAATAATAAATAAGATAAGTTGTTTAACAATTTTTATTAACATGCAAATATAAAAAAGAAACGATTAGTAGTTGTTATACCCTACTATAGTTTTTACGTTATCGTTTTGAGAGTTTATGTAAAATATTTTTTGTGCACAAAGAAGAGAAAAAAATAAATACGATGAACCCCTTTGAGAAGGGCGATATTTTTCTAGGATGCACATACCTAAACGACGAAATCGATGACCATAAAGGCGATGGTCGTATATTACAGTACGATAAAGAGCTCAATCCAAAAGGCGTTCTTTGGACCCAAGGAACGGAACATTTGGTTATAGGTTTAACATTTGATCCAAATGGGATCTTATGGGGCTTTGATATGCACAACCATGTTGTGATCAGAGTTTCACCCGATGGGACTCAGTTGTCCAATCATCATTTTGCAGATCGTGCATTTTCAAATGCTACTTTTGATAGTCAAGGGAATATTTATTTAGGCGAAGGTTTGGTTGGTAATACACCTTATCCTGGGAGTTATATGAAACGACTACCTGGGCTAGATCTTCTCGGTTATGGAAATATTTATAAATACAATCAAGAATTTGAATTGATTCAGGTGTTTGATGTTGCTAATTCGCCTGAATTTCATCAATTCAAGGGCGTGACTCATTCCACGATTCATCCAAGCGAGAATTTTATTACCTACACCACTGAAATTGGCAAGAAAGTCATGCGATATGACATCGTTAATGATCAACAAATGGAAGATTTGGTTGTACTTCCTGGAGATTTAACCGATAAAGTTGTGGCCATTGCAGTTAATTATTTGCCCGATGGAAACTTGCTACATACTAGGGGTGATTATTTTGAAGTTCTTGATGATCAAGGCAATGTTATCAAAACCGTCAGTCTATCAGAACATGGCTGGGGTATTGCTCAAATTACGCCAGCTGCTGATGGTGAGCATGT
>DTSX01000011.1 GCA_012965065.1 Gammaproteobacteria bacterium | reverse complement strand
ATTCCGATCCTTGCCTCCATTTTGAGCCCGGGTGGCGGAATTGGTAGACGCTACGGACTTAAAATCCGTTGAGATTTTTCTCGTGCCGGTTCGAGTCCGGCCCTGGGCACCAAAATTAAATTAATGAGCATTATTGATCTCCTCTTTTCTTTTTTCTACAAATGCTATTAAAGCTTCATTAACAGACGGGTCTAATTTTGGTTGTTTGTATTCTTTCAACAGCGTTTTCCATGCTTTGTTGGCCCGCTCGATTGTTGTTACCGACCCATTTTTTTCCCAATTATCGAAATTATTCCAGTCGGAGATCATGGGAGTATAAAATTCAGTTGCATAACTACTCATAGTTTGATCGGTAGCAAAAAAATGCCCGCCCGGCCCGACACTCTTAATCGTCTCTACCCCTAGATTCTCTGGATTTACCACAATAGGTTTCAAAGATTCTGAAATTATTTGCAACATTTCTGCATCGATGATCAGTTTTTCAAAAGAAGCTGTTAAACCACTTTCAAGCCATCCTGCTGCATGATTAACCAAGTTTGCATGGCTCATGACAGTTGCCCACAATGACATTGAGCTTTCGTAAACAGCCTGAGCATCAACCGAATTTGAGGCATTGGTGTTGCTGCTTCGATAGGGGAAACCATAAAATCTAGCAAGTTGGCCGCTCGCAATGGTAGATCTAATATATTCAGGAGTGCCAAAGGCGGGAGATCCAGTTCTCATGTCAACATTTGAAGAAAAAGAACCATACATTATGGGTGCACCAGGACGAACTAACTGGGTTAGAGTCACTAATGCTAAAACTTCAGCATTTTGCTGCACCAATGTTCCAGCTTGCTTAATCGGAGCCATGGCTCCAGATAATGTAAATGGAGTTATGCAAGTCACTTGTGCAGACCTTGCAAGTTCTATGGTTGCTTCTGACATTGGGATGTCAAGTTGCAGAGGAGAATTTGTGTTAATAATGCCCATAACTGATGGGTTGACTGCCAGTTCCTCTCTTGTGCATTCAAGAGCGATACAGTGCATATCAATGCAATCTCTAGTTCTATCTTTACCTAGAGGATATGACTGACAGTTTTTGTCTAATAATTGAAATTGAGCTAAGTAAAGATCGAGATATCGTGTTTCCGGAGGCAATTCAATAGTTTCAAATGACATCCCACCTTCTTGATGAATAATGTTAAGGCTTTGAATGATCTTCATGTAGTTCTGCAGGTCCTCAAAACTTCCTCTCCGTCTTCCTCCATCAAGGTCACTGCAATAAGCTGGGCCACCAACTGCACTAAAGATGAGATGGTTTCCTCCAAGTTTTAAGTCTCGTTTTGGATTTCTTGCCCGTAAGATAAATTCTTCCGGTGGTGTCGAAATTTTGCTTAATACCAAATCCCGATCAAAATAGACCATTTGTGACGATTCATTTACATTCAAGCCAGCATTTTTAAAAATATTTCTCGCATCTTGATGTAAGACTTTCATACCAACACTTTCCAGAACGTCGAGTGATGCATGATGAATGGATTCAATCTCGTCTTCGCTAATTATTTTCAAAGGCGAAAACCTTGTCACTACCTCCTGCCAAGGCAGTTGAGTAATCGAATCCTTCTTTGGTTTCTTCCTTGTTTTTCTTCGTCTCATAGAGTTTTATAGCTTTCGAATCCCACTGAGTATTTAAAAAAGGATAAATTGATCAGTTTTCAAAACTGTAACCAATCCCGTAAATAGATCGGATATACTCGGATTCAGGATTAACAGCCTTGAGTTTTTGACGTAAGTTTTTGATGTGGGTGTCAACTGTGCGGTCAAGAACAATTCTGCCATCATCAAAAACATTATTTAGAATTTGGTCTCTGTTATAAACTCGATTTGGATATTCTATGAACATTGATAGCAGTCTAAATTCAACAGGGGTCAAGTCCAATTTCTGCCCCGCAAGAGTTATAGAATATTGATCTGAGTTAACTTCAAAGCCTACTGATTTAGAATTCTTAATGTAATCAGGGTCGCTTCTTCTCAGCACTGCTCTGACTCTTGCAATCACTTCTTTTGGGCTGAAAGGTTTACAGATGTAATCGTCTGCACCCAATTCCAATCCAATAAGTCGATCAATTTCGTCAACCATAGCAGTGATCATAATGATGGGTAGACTGGAGAAAGTTCTTATTTCTTGGCAAATGTCTTTGCCATTCATTTCAGGCAGCATCAGATCCAACAGAATCAAGTTGGGATGGTTCTTCTTAACCCAGGGAAGAACTTTTGAGCCGGTTTCAATGTGTTTCGTGTGAAAGCCATCTTTTTGCAAATACTCAATCAGAATATTTGCCAACTTCACTTCATCTTCAACAACAAGAATCGTTTTGTTCATCATTGATTTTTGTTCAGTTTGACCTCTATCAATAAACCACCTAAGTTGGATGCTCGGGCAGAAATTGAACCCGAATGTGCCTCCACAATGGCTGCACAAATAGACAATCCTATACCTGCACCGCCTTTTTCTCGAGACCGAGATAATTCTTCGCGGTAGAAACGATCAAAGATCTTATCAATCGATTTGGGATCAATACCGGGAGCAGAGTCAGAAACAACGACAACGACATGATCTTCTTCACTGCTTGTGCTGATTGCAAGAGTTCCAGGGGAGTCGGTATAGCGTAGGGAATTTTCAAGTAAATTGGTAAATAATTGGCCCAGTCTTTGGTGATCGCCAACGATTGAAATGGATTCTTCAATATCAGTTGTTAATTCTATACCGGATTGCTGATATCTTTCTTTGTATCCATCGAGTGTTTCTTTAAGAACATCTTTTAGATCCAAGTCCATCATTTGGTATTTCATTGCCCCAATGTCTGAAAGAGCTAGCTCATAAAGATCATCAACCAAAGAATTAAGTCTAGTTACTTCGTTTGATAGGGATTTTAAAGTCTCCTTATCAAAGTTTCGAATTCCATCTTGAATTGCTTCGATCTCACTTTTTAAAATTGCTAAAGGAGTTCTAAGTTCATGAGATATATCTGCTATCCATTGTTTTTGACTCGCTGAGTTTTTGTCCAGGGTTTTAGCCAGGATATTAAAGTGTCTTGAAAGTTTACCTATCTCGTCTTTGTTTTTAATATCGACCCTGGTTTTAAATTCCCCGCCAATTAGCTCCTTGGTCGCCGTGGCAAGTTTTCTTATAGGGCCGGTAAAATTGAGGGTAAAAATTAGAGATATGATTGCGGCAACAAACAAAGCAACGAGGGCAGAAATATACAAGGTTGATTGTTGTGCTTCGGCAAATTGCAAGTCAATTTGCTCGCTGAGATCTGGATTTGGAAGCAGGACAAGCGTTCCGACTTCTTTATCTCGATGTTTAATCGTTACCTTCATTGTGTTTTTGGGCAGGTCCTTGATTCCCAGGACAACTTCACCATTTTCATCCAAGAGGGTTAATCGGCCTTGATTTATTCCTTGTCTGAGTTCACTGATGCCCAATCTGGAGGTGATACCCTCTCCAAATCGCTGAAAATTTCTTTGATTAAGTTTATTGTCTCTTGGTGGCGGACTAAATGAGAATCGGTAACGTCTGTATATTTTTCCAGGACCGGTTTCCCTTGAAGTTACAATAATGTTCTGATCGAACAATCGCCTTTCATTCAAGAGTACATCCGCAATTCTAGGGTTAACCCTGATAAATTCCCATGTTTGTACTTCTCCATAGTAATCTTCAAGTTCAGAAGCAAAAAGCTCTAATTCTTTTACTTCGGATTCATGAATATACTTCAAAAAACCCTGTTCAAAACTCCAGTCCAGCGTTACTACCATTAAGGCAATTACCGCAAGAAAACTGGCCGCAAAGGCAATAAACAGTTTAGGGAAAATCTTCATTTGCTGCTGTGTTGCAATCTGTACATAGGAAAATTATAAATGATTCACAGTTTAAGAAGCCCACTATTCATCTTTTCTTCATATTTACTCCATTATTTAAGATAATAATTCAATTCAAATCTGAAACAAACGGAGG
>DTSX01000010.1 GCA_012965065.1 Gammaproteobacteria bacterium | reverse complement strand
CAGAGTAAGGACCAGGAAAGTTCCGCTGATTAACCGTAGAAATATCAGGGGAAAGTAAAAATTAATCCAACATACCCATTTGCTTAGAAATAATTCCAAGCATCACTTCATCACTTCCACCTCCAATTGAACCCAATCTTGAGTCACGGTAGGCACGCGTTATTCCGCTCTCCCACATGAAACCCATGCCTCCCCAGTACTGCAAGCAAGAATCACTTACTTCACGAACAAGCCGACCAGACTTTAATTTTGCCATCGAAGCTTTGGTTAAAACATCTTTACCGTGAATATATCCTTCGACCGCATCGTAGACCAGTGCTCGCAGGGCTTCAATCTCAGTTTGTAACTCCGCCAAGCGAAACTGCACCACTTGGTTTTTTAAGATGGGTTTGCCGAATGTTTCCCGTTCTCTTGTGTACTCAATGGTGGTCTGAATGCTATTCTCCATGCCCTTGAGAGAAGCTGCAGCGGCAAAAAGGCGTTCTTCTTGAAATTGCATCATTTGATAGATAAAACCCATACCTTCTTCACCAATTCGATTGCGCTGCGGTACCCGTACATTGTCAAAGAATATCTGAGCCGTGTCTGAAGAGTGCAAACCAAGTTTTTTTAAGGGTTTATCAACGGAAACACCGGGTGTTGCTGAGGGAATGATAACCAGGGATTTATTTTTATGCCGTTGACCCTCACTGGTATTGACCAAAGTACAAAAGAAATCAGCTTGCGTTGAATTTGTAATCCACATTTTGCTGCCGTTGATGATGTAATCATCCCCGTCTTTGACCGCATTTGTTTGGATACCAGCAACATCTGAACCAGCTTGCGGTTCACTGACTGCGATTGAGAAAACAGCATCTCCCGTGATAGCTGGCACCAAAAACTCATTACGCAATTCGTCACTGCCAAACTTTGCCAAAGCTGGTGTTGCCATATCGGTTTGTACACCGATGCCGGTTGAGACACCTCCGCAATGAATGCGACCCATCTCTTCGGCAAAAACAATGCCGTAGGAATAATCCAGTCCCAGGCCGCCAAATTCAATAGGTTTGGTTATCCCCAACATGCCCAGGTCGCCCAGTTTTTTAAAGACCTCTTTTGCAGGGAATATTCCGTCTTCTTCCCATTGATCAACATAGGGATTTATTTCATTATCAATAAATTTAGCAACCGTTTCCCGAATGCTTTCATGTTCTTCTGTCCATTGCATTTTCTTAACCTCTATTTTGTTTTTTTCTTAAACCCTTGGCAGGTGGATCCTCAGGATCTCCTGCGAAACATTGCGCTATACTCATCCAATGTCTGGCGACTTCTCCGGCAAGTTGTAAATCGGTATCGTCAATATTTCTTGTTTGTGTCACCACATGGCAAAAATCACTTGCCAGTCCCTTGATGGATTCCTCAGTGCTTGGTTCATTCCATTCCCACTGGATGCCGGAAGGGGATGATAGGGAGACAAAAGGGATTTGGTTGGGAACATCCAACTTGCGATTCAAATAGGTCCAACCAAAAGTTTTGACCCCAATGGTCGCTATATTTTTTATATTATCCTTGTAGATTCTTTCTCTTCCTATTAAATCAAAGATCGCTTGGCTGTGAGACCACGTTTCCATGAAGCGTGCCGTCATAAACATTCTGGCCCCCATGTCAGGGCCAAACCAGGTGCACCTTCTTGTTGGATCAACGGCTTGAAAAATCGAACACATGTCCAGGGCAGAATCGTACCATTGACGCCGCAAGCTTTCACTATCATTTACTCCTAATCTTTCTTTTACCGCCACAGCTCTGTCCAGTGAAACGGGAAGGGCAGTGAAAGTTTTGAACATATAGCTCGCTTCACCGTTAAATTTTTCTGGAGAATTAATCGAGTAAACTGTCATCCGGTCAAAATAAAACAAATGGGCTACCACTTCTTCAGGTGTCCATTCCTTGAAGGCAGTGGGTGATCTCCACTCTTGATCGGTAAGTGATTCTAGGATTTCATTAAGATCAAGTACCGCATCCATGATGTCTTTAGTTATGTTTTCCATTACAACGACAGTTTTTGAAAACCTATTCTATTGGTAATATTTATATTATAATATTACCAAAAGGACTAGTTAATGAAAACAAAAAACATAGCTCAACAGTTGGTTTCTCAGCTGAATACAAGGTCTGAGAACTATATTGAGAACACTGAGATGATGAAAGCAAAACTCGGTGAGATCGATAAATTGTTGGATCTTGCTGAAGCCGGCGGTGGGAAAGCACATCATGAGCGATTGGCAAAAAAAGGGAAAATGCCCATCAGGGAGAGGATCATCAATGTTTTGGATCCCGATTCACCCTTTCTTGAAATCAGTCCTTTGGCAGCCTACGGCTCCAGTTACACCATCGGCGGAGGTGCGGTAGCTGGTATTGGGGTTATCGCAGGGGTGGAATGCGTTATTTTTGGCAACGATCCGTCTGTTCTTGCTGGAGCGCTAACACCCTATGCAGGCAAGAAGTGGATGAGATCGTTACAGATGGCCAGAGAGAACAACATCCCCTACATTAGTTTTGTTGAGTCAGCCGGTGCCGATCTAAGAATTGACCCTACAAAGGAAAGAGAACCCAATGTCGGATTGGGTCATTTTGCGGAATCAGGAAGACCTTTCTACGATACGATTGAGCTGTCAAAGATGAGAATTCCAAGCGTTTGTGTTGTTTTTGGTTCCTCCACCGCAGGCGGCGCTTATCAACCGGGTATGTCTGATTACAATATTTTCATTAAGGAAAAATCCAAGGTTTTCCTAGCAGGTCCTCCATTGGTCAAAATGGCAACGGGTGAGGAATCGGATTCTGAAACACTCGGTGGTGCACAAATGCATTCTGAAGTTTCAGGCTTGTCCGATTACCTTGCTGAGGATGAAATGGATGCCTTAAGGATGTGTCGCGAAGTTGTTTCGCATCTCAATAGGAGAAAACCTGGACCGCCGCCATCGAAAATCCCGGAAGAACCCATTTACAATCCCGAAGAACTGTTGGGATTGGTCAGTGAAGATCTTAAAACACCTTTTGATATCCGCGAGGTAATTGCTCGGTTTGTTGATGGATCGTGCTTCGAGGAATTTAAGCCACTCTTTGGTCCAACCATGGTTTGTGGCTGGGCTTCGGTACATGGATACCCAGTCGGTATTTTGGGAAACAACGGCGCAATTTATCCGGATTCGTCTCAAAAAGCTGCTCATTTTATACAGCTTTGCAATCAAATCGATACCCCAATTATTTTTTTACAAAATGTAACCGGTTTTCTCGTGGGCAAAGATTTTGAAAGTGGAGGTATCATCAAAAAAGGTTCGCAACTGATAAACGCTGTCTCCAATTCCACTGTCCCGCACATCACCATTATTACCGGGGCTTCTTATGGAGCTGGGACCTATGCGATGTCAGGTCGGGCATATAACAATCGGTTCACTTTTATCTGGCCTTCAGCAAAAATTGCCGTTATGGGACCCAAGCAAATAGCAGGGGTTATGTCACTGGTTAGAAGGGGAGCGGCTTTTAGAAAAGGTGAGAAGTTTGATGAAGAAGAAGATGCGAAGATCGTAAAGGCGGTTGAACACATTCAGGAACAAGGATCGTTGGCTTTGGCGGCGACTGGTTTGATCAGTGACGATGGGATTATAGACCCCAGAGATACACGTACCGTCCTCGGTTTCTGTTTGTCGGTTGTTAGAAACAAAGCCATTGAGGGTGCTAAATCATATGGGGTATTCAGACTGTGACGGTATTTTCCACCATCCTTGTTGCCAATCGCGGAGAAATTGCCATTCGCATTATAAGAAGTGCCCAAAAAATGGGCATTAAATGCGTTGCGGTGTATGTTGATGCAGATAAAAATGCTCCGTACCTTGCTCAGGCTGACCAAAGCATAAAACTAGAGACCAATTATCTGGATGCCGATGCAATCCTGAATGCCGCACAAATGACTGGCTCAGAAGCTATCCATCCTGGCTACGGGTTTCTGTCGGAAAATGCTAAATTTGCGAGTTCTGTTGAACAATCAGGCCTTGTCTGGATTGGTCCATCGGCAAATGTTATTTCCCAAATGGGTGATAAATTGAAAGCCAAAGTTATTGCCGAGAGTGCAGGACTACCAACATTACCGATCGCTTTGAAAAAATCAGACATTGACGCCATTGGGTTTCCATTATTAATCAAGGCAGCTGCAGGGGGTGGTGGAAAGGGCATGCGGGTTGTCAACAGTGCCAATGAACTGGATGAATTGGTCAAAATGGCGCAAAATGAGGCACAAAATGCCTTCGCTGACGATACGGTATTTTTTGAAAGTTACATCGCACAATCTAGACACATCGAAATCCAAATATTGGGCGATAATCATGGAAACACAATCCATCTTGGCGAACGGGAATGCTCAATCCAGAGGCGCCACCAGAAAATTATCGAAGAATCCCCATCGCCTAGGATTGATGCAAGTTTGAGAAATCAACTCGGCGATGCAGCAGTTTCCTTGGCTAAAAAGATCAATTACCACTCAGCTGGAACCGTTGAATTTTTATTTGATGATACAACTGATAAGTTCTGGTTTCTTGAAATGAACACGAGGCTCCAAGTTGAACATCCAGTAACCGAGGAAGTGACCGGCATTGATCTCGTTGAACAGCAATTGCTGATAGCAAGCAACCAAGAATTGAGTATTTCTCAGCAAGACGTTTCTTGGGATGGACATGCCATAGAGGCAAGAATCTATGCTGAGGATCCGAACAATGATTTTCTCCCATCCACTGGCAAACTCATTGCCAATCACATTGAACCAAAAGATGGGATCCGATGGGATTCCGGAGTGGAGGTAGGCATGATGATTGGAACGGATTTTGACCCCATGATGGCCAAAGTTATAGCACACGGTTCATCCCGATTGGATGCCGCCAGAAAACTGGCCACGGAGCTCGAGAGCACCCACTTTGGTGGATTTGTTACCAATATGGAATTCTTGGTCAATATACTTCGTCACAAAGAGTTTATCCTGGGTAACACCACAACGGATTTCATTGACAGGTTCAATCCATCAAGGTCTCTGTCTCTTGAGGATTCTGAACAGAGATCTGTTGCTATTACAGCTGCACTGTGGCTCCAAGGGCTGAACAGGTCGCAAGCAGTTGTTCTCGAAAACATACCTTCCGGATGGAACAACGCTAGGCTTCCCAACCAAAGAGTTGCATTTGAGATGAATGGAAAGTTGATTGAAATCCATTACAAGAGTAACCGTGATGGATCTTTTACCGTAGACAACCAGCAGCAGGCAACATTGCATCATTGGAGTGAGTCGGGGGTAGATATAGAGATTGACGGTAGCAGAACTTTTTCAAGGGTCACTTTGGAGGGAGACCAACTGCTTGTCCAATGTTTAGGTGGAAATAAACTCCTTACCATTCAGCCTAGATTTAAATCTTCCCATGAACAGGAACTGCAGGGCTCACTTGTTTCACCAATGCCAGGAAAAGTTGTTGAACTTCGGGTAAATAAAGGAGACCGGGTCAAAGCTGGCGACATTTTACTCATGATCGAGGCGATGAAAATGAACCACATTGTGAAAGCCAATGAAGATGGGGTGGTTGCAGATCTATTTATTCAAGAAAATGACCAGTTGGACTATGGAGCCGTTTTAATGATAATTGAACCGGAGGAATAATGATGGCAATTGTGAATTTAAAAGAACTAAAACCCTTACAAGAGTTAACTGCCAAACACATTCAAGTCATTGAAGAATTTGAAGAACTCCTCGAACAAGGCATTTCGGGTTTAACAATGTCAGATATTGCTGCAACATTGAAAGTTTCACTGAGGACGTTGTACGAAATAGCACCGAGTAAAGAACATTTAATTACTTCAACAATGGATCGGATGCTCACCAACATAGGCCAAGAGGCTAGTGCATCTATCCAAGGAATCCAATCTCCCCTGTCAAAATTAAAAATGTACATCGACATTGGATATGAAGCAGTTGGCCCTAGAATTCAGAAATTTACCCTGGATCTTTCAAAAGTCAGAGGTGTTGTGGAAATGCTTGATTACCATCGAGATTACTTTATTGATCGCATTGAAGAATTACTCGATGAGGCGGTGAAACAAAAGGAAATAAAGGATACAGATACCCGTGTGGTTGCCATCGCTCTGGGTGGTATTGCTCGGATATTGTCCGACCCTTATTACGAGGGAAAATTAATATTAAAAGATACACCTGAGGCTTCAGCACATCTAGTAGCCGATCTAATTTTGGACAGTCTTGCACGGAAATGAGGAATATGCATGACTGAGAAAATCATAAGGATTGCTAACTGCAGCGGATACTATGGCGACAAACTCTCAGCTGCAAAAGAGATGGTTGAGGGAGGTCCGATTGATGTACTAACTGGAGATTACCTCGCTGAACTGACGATGGCGATTCTCTATTCACAAAAATTACAGAGAGGCGAAGACAAGGGATATGTGGGGACGTTTTTGAAACAACTCAAAGACATAGCAAAAACGTGCAAAGACCAGAATATTAAAATTATCTCCAATGCAGGGGGCCTCAACCCAAAATCAATGGCGAAGGAAGTTGCAAGCATTCTTGCTGAATTGAATGTCGATGCAACCGTTGCCTATATTGACGGCGATGATTTAATTGAGGAACTCGAACAACTCCAAACCCAGGGCGAAACATTTGAAAACATTGATCGAAAAATACCTTTGGCACAATCTGGCTGTAAAATCCTGACTGCAAATACCTACCTCGGTAGTTGGGGGATTAAGGAGGCATTGGATTTGGGTGCGGATATAGTCATTTGCCCCAGAGTCACTGATGCATCAGTAACCATGGGACCTGCAGCTTGGAAATTTAATTGGCATAGAGACAACTACAACGCACTTGCAGGGTCATTGGCTGCCGGCCACATCATAGAGTGCGGTGCTCAGACAACCGGTGGCAATTATTCATTCTTTGAGGAGGTACCAACTTTCAAAAATATCGGGTACCCCATTGCCGAAATCGAAGAGGATGGTTCTTTTACCATTACCAAACACCCCGGTACAGGTGGGCTTGTTTCCGTAGGTACTGTAACAGCACAATTACTCTACGAAATTGCTGCGCCGGAGTACCTGAATCCAGATGTAGTTGCCCATTTTGATACCTTAAAAATACAACAAGTCAGTGAAGATAGAGTCCGTATTACAGGTTGTCGGGGCAGTAGCCCACCATCTACCCACAAGGTCTGTATTAACCTTGCAGGGGGCTATCGAAATGGGATGGAGTTGATATTAACGGGATTGGATATTGAAGAAAAAGCAAAGATTTTTACTCAAGCACTGTTCGATTTATTGGGCGGGAAAGAGCAATTTGATGATGTTTCGATCGAACTGCATAGACAAGAAAAAGAGAACCCACAGAGCAACGAGGAGGCAATGGCATCCTTGCGGGTCAATGTTACATCTAAGGACCCGAAGAAAGTGGGTAGAATTTTCACAGCGAAAGTGGTTGAATTGGGGCTTGCTAATTATCCAGGATTTTTTGGCAAATCAGTACCCGGCTCCGGAGCCCCGTTCATTCTTTATTGGCCTGCCTTGATTCAATCAAAGCATGTTAAGGAAACGTTACATATTGGTGAAAAGACAGTGGAAATTACGCCCACCAACCAGCTGGGATTGGATGCACGTTCCTACCAGAAAGAAGAACAAAAGATTCCCCAATTAATGAGCAAGGATTACAGACAAATCCATTTTGGAAGAATTTACGGTACGCGATCTGGTGATAAGGGAGGCTGTGCCAATCTCGGTGTCTGGGCTAAAACAGAAAAAGCATTTGCATTTCTTTATCATTTCCTGACTGTTGACCGATTAAAGCAGCTTCTCCCTGACATGGCTAACTTTCCGATCGATAGGTATGAGCTTGCCAATATTAAGTCGTTAAATTTTTACATTCACGGGATCTTGCAAGACGGCGTCTCTTCCAATACCCGGATGGATGCGCAAGCAAAATCTCTCGGTGAGTATTTACGGGCCAAACTGATAGATGTGCCAGTGGAAATTATAGAGGAGCTGTAAATGAATGATTCAACAAACTTGTTATCACTTGAAGGATTGGTGTTTGAGGCAACCGAAATAAAACTTGATGGGCACGTACTGTCAATTACCTTAAATCGACCAGAAAAACGCAATGCGATCAACACAGTTATGGGAAATGAGATAGCCTATGCTCTTTCCTATGCATCGCAGGAAAGCAATGTCAGGGTTGTCATTATTCAAGCCAAGGGCGAAGTTTTTTGTGCTGGTGGTGACTTGGCCAGTATGTCAGGTCAAGTGGAAGAGACGGTATCGACTGTGCCTAAAATCGGTGGTTTTGATAGCATCAGTTTGCTCATAAGGAATATAAACAAGCCTGTGATCTGTAAGATCCAAGGGTCTGTGTATGCAGGCGCCTTACTGATGGTCTCCAATGCCACCCATGCAATTGCTGTCAATGAAGCAAAATTTGCAGCACCAGAAATCAAACGAGGCATCTGGCCATTTATGGTGATGGCAGGCTTGTTTAGAGTCATGCCAAAAAGGCAAGGTTTAGATTTCATTATGAGGGGAGAGGCAATCGATGCAATGACCGCTGAGAAATACGGTTTGATTACTCAGGCTGTAGCCAAAGATGAGCTTGACCAAACCGTTAACAAACTGGCAACTGATTTTGCAAACCTACCACCGAACACTATGAAAATGGGTTTGGAAGCTTATAATCGTCAGGATGCCATGGCGTTTGATGACGCACTTCCATATTTAAAAGAACAACTGGCAAAATGCTTGCAAGCCGAGGACGCAAAAGAAGGTATTGCTGCGTTTTTTGAAAAACGAGAACCAAAATGGAAAGGGGGAAAAAATGAATCTTGATTATGGTCCAGAATACGAAGAATTTCGCAAACAGGTCAAGGATTTCTGTAAAAAATATCAGGGTTTGGTGTTTAGCGACAGTTATGGTCCACGACTGGGGGGAGACAAAAAATCCGAAAACAGCAATGGGTTGACTATGACCCGTTCTGAATGGCAGAGAATTCTAATAGAGCAGGGTTACTTTGCAAGAGAAATACCTAAAGAATATGGTGGTTACGGTGGAACCATTGATTTTTTGAAGAACAAAATCATCAACTCCGAATTCACCGAAGCAGGGGTCCCCGCTGCAACCCGAGGACAAGGCACTGATTATTTGGTGCCCACACTTCTTGAAATGGGAACCGAAGAGCAAAAACAAAAGTACATTAAGCCAACACTGCATTTTGAAATGATTTGGTGTCAAGGCTACTCGGAACCAAATTCAGGCAGCGATTTGGCCAGTCTGCAAACAAAAGGTGTTATGGATGGAGACAGCTGGGTTATCAATGGTCAAAAGATATGGACCAGCACTGCCAAATATGCCCACATGATGTTTTGTCTAGTCAGAACCGAACCGGATGCACCAAAACACAAAGGGATCAGCTATTTATTGATTCCTATGGACACCCCTGGTATCGAAATAAGACCCTTGGTTGATATGACCTTGAATGCAGGTTTTAACGAAGTATTTTTCACCGATGTGAGAATTCCAGCTGGAAATATTGTTGGCGAAAGAGGCCAAGGCTGGCTGGTAGCAAATAAAACATTGGTTCACGAAAGAGGCTCTTTGGGAGATCCTACTGTGATCGTTAGTAGAATGAATCAATTGATTGGTCTGATGAAGACAGAGACCTTGGATGGCACAAGAATCATTGATAAGCCCGTTTTTCGCGATCGAGTCATGAAAATCCAAGGCAGAGTCATGGCTTTTCAAAACCATGGATTGCGTCTGTTGTCAGCGAGACTGAATAACAGAAAAGATGCCATGTTCGGAGTCATGATCCTAAAATTAATAGGCACAGAGCTCAGGCACGAACTCGAAGGTCTGGCCATTGACGTGATGGGAGAACTTGGAACCCTTTATGAAGACAGTCCCAATCTTAGAGATAATGGCAGTTGGCAGTTTGCCTATATGATGTATTTGGGATTGATCATTGGTGGCGGTACCAACCAAATTCAAAGAAATATTATTGCTGAACGAGGCCTCGGTCTTCCTAAAGCACCAAAAATAAAGGAGGCTTAGTCATGTATTTCGGACTTTCAGAAGAACAAGAATCCTTTCAAGAAAGCTTGGATAAATTTCTTGAAGATGCCGCTCCCTTAGATTTGATTCAGAGTTATGCACACGGTGAAAATACATCTTTGCCAACGGATGTTCACAATGGACTAATCGAGCTTGGAATTAACAGTCTCATTCTTCCAGAAGAATATGGAGGCTTGGGTTTGGATCTGTTGTTTGCGGCTGCTACTTCCCAATCATTGGGAGCAGGGATTGCCCCAGCACCGTTTACCGGGTCTTATGTGATGGCACCACTTGCTTTGATCAAAGCAGGCTCAGACACTCAGAAATCAGAGTATTTAGAGGCAATCGGTGAAGCCAACATCCACTTTGGTGTAGGTATTTCAGAATACATCGGGGCCAGGGAGGACGCAGGCATTAACATTGACGGCGACAAAGCCAACGGTAGAGCTTTATTTGTGCTTGATGCCAGTGAGGCAACACACTATCTCCTGGCTGATAAAAATGGCACATTCTGCATTGTAAAATCCGATGACCCAGGCCTAACCAAAATACCTTTGACAACAGTAGACAAAACCTGTGGCGCACAGGAATTATTGTTGCAGGACTGCGAGGCAGAAATATTAGAAGGATCGATTGGTGATAACACTGCCATACAAACGGTTATTGATGCTGGCAGAATTATGATTGCTGCTGATTCTCTCGGAGCTGCTGCAATCATGATCAAAAAATCTGTGGCTTATGCCAAAGAAAGAAAACAATTTGGCAGGGCTATTGGTTCTTTTCAAGCGGTCAAGCACATGTGTGCACAAATGGCAGCAGATCTTGAGCCGTGTTATGCCATGGTGTGGTATGCGGCACACTGTCAAAATCACATACCTGAAGAAGCGACTTTAATGGCATGTCATGCCAAAGCACATGTTTCAGAAGTGGCCACAGCCGTTGCAAGAACAGCAACGGAGGTTCACGGCGGCATGGGCTTTACTGAGTTGCTCGGTTTGCATTACTGGTTTAAGCGCATAGGCTTGAATCGGCAAATTCTGGGTGGACCGGAATTAGTACGCGAAGAAGCTGCAAACATACAGAACTTCTAAAATAGTGAGAAAAACTGAGATTAAGCAGTTTCTTCTTGATAGGCTCCCTGTTCAAAATTTTCAAGCAATTTGAATTTTTGAATTTTCCCAGAACCTGTTAACGGCCACTCTTCGACAAACATCCATTTCGTAGGAGTTTTTACAGGCGATAAATGTTGCCTGCAGTGAGCGATAAGCTGTGCTATCTTCGGTTCTGTACCATCAACAGGCCTGACAAAACAACCCACAATTTCTCCCCATTTAGGGTCAGGAATTCCCACCACAGCAACTTCAGCAACTGCGGGATGCTCAAGCAGGGTATTTTCAATTTCAGCAGGAAATAAGTTTTCACCGCCTCGGATAATCATTTCTTTAAGACGACCGGTAATCTTCACATATCCTCTTTCATCCATGGAGCCTAGGTCGCCTGTGTGCAGCCAACCGTCTTCATCAATCGTGGCTTTAGTTGCCTCGGGATTGTCGTTGTAACGCAACATGTTGCAGTAGCCTCGAGAACATATTTCGCCAATAGTGTTCAGAGGCATGATCTCCGAAGTTTTTGGATCAAGGATGGCTATATCTTTATTTGGCAGCGGTTGTCCAACGGTATTGCAAATATCTTCTTCACTGTCGTCTGGAAAAGTCTGTGTGAGTACAGGTGACGTTTCCGTTTGCCCGTACACCGTTGAAAATCCACAATCCACGGTGTTTTTTACCCGCCTTACCAGTTCTGGGGCAACCATCGAGCCACCGGAGATGGCAATTTTAACGGAAGAAAAATCGACTGGGTTGGTCTGATGTGAGTCCAGTAATGCAATCAACATCGTCGGTACGCCAAAAAATGTAGTTCCTCTTTCTTGTTCCATCAATGCATTGACTTTTGGAGGATCGAAAAACTTGATCAGGATTAATTTACCCCTTTTTTGCACACATCCCAGAAGCGCCAGAGCGCAACCTGAGGTGTGAAACATTGGCATAAAATTTAACCATACATCGTCTCTGCCGATGCCGACTCGATCAGCACAAAGGCGAGCATTGTTGATCAAGCCCAAGTGATGCAACACCGCCCCTTTTGGAAATCCTGTGGTCCCGGAGGTGTACTGAATTTGTGCAGCGTCTGCTGGTTTTACTTCGGGCAGGTCCACTGGAGAAACACCGATGCCATAAAATTCATCATTGTTGTCCATATTAATGATCGACTGAATGTTTGGTAAATCTTTGGTTGCCTCTCGGGCAATTTTAAGCATCGGGTTGCCACGATATTCATGTATAAGGTAGAGAGCTGAGGACTTAGATTGTTCCAAAACATAATGAAGTTCATTGGCTTGATAGGATGGATTTACCGTAACCAGAACCATACCTGAAAGGGCACAAGCAAACTCCAATATTACCCACTCAGCTGTATTTGGCGACCAAACAGCAATTTTGTCTCCAGGGTTAAATTGGGTTAAAAGATTGTAGGCAACTCTCTCAGAATCCTGCAATAATTCTTGGTATGTCCATTCCTGACCCAGCTGGCATTCCATGTCCGTTTCCACCAGGGCAACTTTATCGGGGTCTTCTTTGGCAGCAATTCTTAAGATATCGCCGACCGTTAGGTCAACGATTTCTTCATCTTCAATTGCTGGAAAAAAACTCTCTGTTAAGGGCATAGTAAATTCCATATCTCAAGTATACCTTCTTCTTCAGTTCAAACTTTGTCAGGGTTGTGTGTAAAACTTGGAATGTCCTCATCAATGGGTGACCAAGAGTAGGCTGATGAACTGTAAAAATTTGAATCTATCTTCAGCCATGAGGAATCATCCAAAGTACCAGCCTTTACAAATCTCACTGCCGGCATTTCTTCAATAAAACTCAGCAGACCGGATCCGCATTTCCCACAAAAACCTCTGCTCACATGACGACCACTTTCAGCTGTCGCTGTATAAAATTGCAGTTCCCCTTCCACCTGTAGTGCCTGGGAAGGCAGTATTAATATAGTGGCTTTGCCACTGCCCGTGGATTTTTGGCAATCAATACAATGACAGTGGTGTGCAGAGATTAGATTAGTCTTATCAAATTCATATTTTACAGCTCCGCACAGACAGCTTCCTGATTTACATTCATTACTCATTTCTATCTCCTTTGTTTAGTCCTAAAATTCACAAAATCTCTTTTCTTGAGCGGAGACTTCATTCTTGGCAATGAGATCAGCCATCGTTGTGGCTTCCAATTTTTCCCAGTCCCACCAGGACATAACATTTTTATCATTCATAAAAGAACTTTACCCCAACCCCAGTACTGTCTCAAGCATTCTAGTTTGTGTAGAATAGAAGCGCTTAACAAACATTTACGTTATAAGATTCAATGAAGATAGATTCAGGAATATTGGTAAACAATCCCAAAGATGCAGGACCAGCAGCTAAGTATTTTGAGGATGCTGGTTACGATGGGATTTATACGTTTGAGGCTGCTCACGACCCATTTCTCCCTCTGGTCTCAGCTGCAATGGCAACTGAAAAAGTAGAGTTGATTACATCCATTGCCGTTGCCTTCTCCAGGAACCCCATGATCTTGGCCAACATTGGGTATGATCTTAATTTAGTCTCCGAAGGCAGGTTCATCTTGGGACTGGGATCGCAGATCAAACCACACATCACCAAACGATTTTCGATGCCCTGGTCCAAGCCGGCCGCACGCATGAAAGAAATGATCCTGGCAATACAAGCAATTTGGGAGTGTTGGCAGAATGGGACCAGGTTGAATTTTCGAGGAGATTTCTACACCCATACGTTGATGACACCGTTCTTCAATCCAGGCCCTCATCCACATGGTATAGGTAAGATTTACGCTTCTGCAGTGGGGCCATTGATGACCCGAGCTGTTGCTGAAGCAGCAGACGGCCTGCTGGTCCATCCTCTCAATACCACCAAATACATCAAAGAGGTAACCCTGCCTGTGGTGGAGGAGGGCTTGGCTTCCGCTGGAAAAAAGAGATCCGATTTTGATTTATCGGTAAACGTTATGACCGCCGTGGGCCTGACCGAAGAATCCACTCAGAACGCCATCAATGCAACCAAACAACAGATCGCATTTTATGCATCAACTCCTAACTACATTGCGGTTCTGGAGACACACGGAGTGGGGGATCTTCATCCCGAGCTCAATCGCTTATCAAAACAGGGGAAGTGGCAAGAGATGGGCTCACTCATAGATGACGATTTTCTAAATACCGTAGCCGTGGTTGCTGAAACCCCGGAGGCAGCAGCAAAGGAAATAAAAGCAAGGTATGGGGAATACGGGGACCGAATAACACCGATACTGTATTCAGGTGAAAATGAATTGGCGCCAGCGATTCTGAATGCACTGAAAAGTTAATCGTCAATAAATCTTTTCTTAATCCTGAAATTTCGGCGGTCGTTTCTGAAAGAAAGCCATGACCGCCTCCATGTTGTCAGGCGAACCAATCAACTGGTTTTGAATTTTAGCTTCGACTGAGAAGATTTCTTCGTAACTACTGTCATCAGCCATACGCATTATTTTTTTCGTCTGACTCAAAGCCTGAGGCGATCTTTGTGAAAGTTTTGTTGCCCAAGCTTTTGTCTCTGAGAGAAGATTCTCACTGGGGACAACTTTGTTGGCCAGACCTAATTCCAAACATCTAGAGGCTGGAATTTTTTCAGCTTCGATAGCCATCTGATAAGCCAATTTATAGCCAACTGTTTTTGTTAGTAACCAGTTGGCTCCACCATCAGGAACCAAGCCAATGTTACTAAATACTGAAAGCAGATAAGCCTCTTCTGACATTACTGTTAAATCGCAAGCCATGGCAAAAGCAAAACCTATTCCTGCAGCAGGTCCATTGACTGCAGAGATTACTGGTTTCGGCATGTTGATGATGTTCATGAAGATCGGTTTATAGCCTTCAAGCAGCCCTTTCTCAACTGCATCAGGACCACTTGATGTATCTATTGGCTCATTGAGGTCTGCGCCTGCTGAGAAACCTCTACCTGCGCCGGTGAGAATAACGCAACGGATGGTACTGTCTTCGTAAGCAGCATCGGTTACTTCCTTCAGATCCAAAGCCATTTGTGCATTAAAAGCATTCAGATTGTCTGGACGATTTAGAGTGATGGTTGCAATTTTGCTGTCAACTTCATAAATAACCGTTTCAAATTCCATTTTATTGTTTCTCCAATTTTTCTTTCTTCGAACCAGGCCTCTCACATCTAGGAGATATTTCTTTCTTTCCCTTTCCAGTAAGGCTCCCTCAATTCCCTTCTCAGAACTTTCCCTGTTGGG
>DTSX01000009.1 GCA_012965065.1 Gammaproteobacteria bacterium | reverse complement strand
CCGCTTGCTGACGTTGCTTGCCCCAGGCCGCAATTCTCAGCGCGAATGCGAGGAACCCGACTGAGTAGTATACATAGTCAAGCGGTACCGGATTCTCATAACAGGAGAGCCCGTTACAGAGACTCCACCAATAGGTGCTAAAGGGATAGGCCCACAGAAAATAGATCCCACTCTTGTGCAGCAACTTCCATTGTTTCGAGCTCAAATGTTTACGTCCAAACTCGAAGGATGTCACCACCATGGCGGGAAGAAAGATGTAGCCGATGCTCCCTTCTAGCTCATCACGAAACAGATAGACATTTTCAAAGTAGTAGTCGCGGAAAAAGTAAGACATTATAAAAATGAATAAGCCTTGCCACGCCATCGCAACTGCAAAGCACATCCCGATGTATTTTCGGTTGCGTAACCACCACTTTGAGAAGGTCCCGGGAAATAGTATTTGCACCGAAGATGCAGCGACTACCAAATATATGAATGGCACCGCCCAGCGAACGGAAAAACCAATCATTGATGATATACCAGACGCGGTCGACATGTCAGAACGCATCATAGCGGCAACCATCGTGATGGACATGGGAATAGAAATCAGCCAGAACAATCTCCACTTGTTGATGGCTTTGTTTTTTAGTAACGCTTTCAGGTCAAGACTCATATATTGCAATATTTGTTTGCCGAGAGAACTCCAACACTCCGTCTCATCGTATACGATGACTACATTTCATGGTAGTATTTTTTGGCATGTTAAATTCCTTGAAAACAAAGATCCGTAAAGCGCTCAAAGTAGCTATTGCCTTTATACCTTGGCTAATTTCTATCTACCTACTTTACTGGTTTGAATACAGCGAAATTTGGACGAGCGAAACCGCGCATCGTGGAAAGATGTCCGTAGCGATTATAGCTACTGGAATGGGGTTGTCATTTCTCGTCCGGTCACGTTTAGTCAGGCGACAGAAGAAATAATTAAGCAACTAGTGAGCCTCTTAGTAAAATTAATCTTTCTATTACCGGATGCCTTGCTGAAAGTCTTAGTCAGAGGAGGGCCCAAGACTGCAGGTGAGAGAACCATGTCTCCAGGTATTCAATTCATTCTTTCCCTCTTGGAAAAAAATAGCATCAGGGGAGATATAACATCGATTGATCCAAAAGTTCTCAGGAATTTTTATGACGAGATGGCAGGGGTGATGGAAAAAAAACCACCATCAACTGCAACCAAGGACCATACAATCGATGTTGATCAGGACACAATACAGATTAGGGAATATACACCTGGAAAACTCGATGGAACTGATTCTGCTTTGGTTTATCTGCATGGCGGTGGCTGGTGTATTGGTAGCATCAAAACGCACGATATTGTCTGCAAACATCTTGCAAATCTCCTTGGTTGGAAAGTGTTTTCGGTGGGTTATCGGCTGGCACCTGAACACAAATACCCAATCCCCCTTGAAGATTGCGACCGAGCTTTCGAATGGGTATGGGAAAATGCAGAATCATTCAATATCAACCCTGAAAAAATTTCAATAGGCGGTGACAGCGCTGGCGGCAACCTGTCCACGAGCGTTTGCATTAAACGCAAGGAAGAGGGGAGAGTGCTGCCGGAAAGGCAATTGTTGATTTATCCGGGGGTTGATCGTGACAGCGGCTATCAATCGATGCAAGATTTTGCCGAAGGATTTTTTCTTAACCAGCATATAATGGACTGGTTCACTAAAAACTACATCCGAAGTAATGCAGATCTGGATGATTTTTACGTATCCCCCATTCGTTATCAAAACCCTCTTGGATTGCCGCCGGCTGTGGTGATCACCGCTGGCTTTGATCCTCTCCGCGATATGGGTATTGCATACGCCAAACATTTGAGGGATTCAGGGGTAAAGGTCACTGAGCGAGAATATCAAAGTATGATTCACGGTTTTGCCAATTTCACCATTGATCGATTGGCTTACAGTGCGGTGGTTGAATTTGCTGCCGATCTCAAAAACATCGTCTAAATCATTGTTTTTTTATGTAAACTATTCCAATCAACTAATGGATAGTTTTCGTGGTTAGAACTCGCTTTGCTCCCAGTCCTACTGGTTATCTCCACATTGGTGGTGTAAGAACTGCCCTGTTTTGTTGGTTGTATGCAAAGAACCAAAAAGGACAATTTCTCCTCAGAATAGAAGACACCGATCAGGAGAGATCAACACAAGAATCCATTGCTACCATTCTTCAGGGAATGGAATGGTTATCTCTAAAATCAGATGAGGAGCCTGTGTACCAGTCGCAACGAATGGATCTTTATCAGCAGAAGGCAGATGAGTTAATCGAATCCAACTTTGCGTACAAATGTTACTGCACCCAAGCAGAACTGGATGAAATGAGAAGAGGGCAGGTTGAGAGAGGTGAGAACCCAAGATACGATGGCAGATGTAGGAAGGTTAAAGAACCAAAGAGCGATCAATTTGTTGTTCGATTTAAGAGCCCTGACAAAGGTGAAGTTAAAATCAGCGACCATCTTTTTGGCGACGTTTTGGTAAACAATCAAGAACTGGATGATTTTGTTTTAATTCGGTCCAACGGTATGCCAACGTATCACTTTGTTGTGGTTGTAGATGATCATGATATGGACATCAGCCATGTTATTAGAGGTGATGATCATCTTAAGAACACAGCGAAGCATATTCACTTGTTTAATGCTTTTGGTTACCAGTTGCCAAAGTTTATTCACCTGCCCATGATTTTAGGTTCAGACGGTTCCCGTTTGTCAAAGCGACACGGTGCCATGGACATTCTGGAATATAAGCGACAAGGTTTCCTTCCCGAAGCCATGTTGAACTATTTGGTGCGTTTGGGATGGTCTAGTGGCGATCAGGAAATTTTCACCATCGGCGAGTTGATAGAGCATTTTGATTTAACCAACCTCAATAAATCAAGTGCAAGATTTGATCTTGAAAAGCTGCAGTGGGTCAATCAACAGCATATATCTAAGCTGAGCAACACAAAGCTTGCTGAGCTACTGATGCAACTTGCTTCGGAACACAATATCCAGCTTCCGAGCATAGAGAAAATGCAATCGTTTTCTGAGGCGTATAAAAGCAGAGTTGTGAGTCTCAAGGATCTTTTAACCTATGCCGATAAGCTGTTTTCGGATAATTTTATTGTTGATGCAGAAGCAGCAAAAAAACACCTCAAATCTTCCATAGAAGAGCCCTTAAAAGACCTGGTTTCTCTTTTTGAAGTAACAACTTGGGAATCAGCATCAATCCACGAAGCGATTGATGACACCTGTAAAAAACACAATATTGGCTTTGGTAAGATTGGTCAGCCTCTTAGGGTTGCGGTAACAGGCATCACAATTTCCCCGCCTATTGATATCACCCTTACTCTGGTAGAAAAAGAGCTTGCTATTCAGAGACTCAAATCAGCAATAGAATACATAGAAAATAGATGACTGGTTCATCTTGATGTAAAAGAGATAAATTTTATTATGTATAATTGTCTCGACTGTTTGGGGCTATAGCTCAGCTGGGAGAGCGCTTGCATGGCATGCAAGAGGTCGGCGGTTCGATCCCGCCTAGCTCCACCACCTAGTCCAATTTGGAATAATCCTTACTTTGTAATATAACTAAGAAATGAAAAAACTAATTTTAATTGCTCTTGTGTCTTTTCTTCTGGGATGTGAAAGAACTCAGTATGGAGCAGACACTTTTTTTAGTACCGTAAGTTATTCCATAGCTGGAGGCGGTGAGTATTCATTTACAAGTAATAACACTAAATTACTTGTAAGTCATAATGCTACAGGAATTTTTAATTCTTATTTTATTGATATTAATACAGGAGAGATGCATGCGATCACTAACTCTGAATCCGATGCCATTTTTGCCCTTTCCTATTTTCCTGAAGATGAAAGGGTACTGGTGTCTAGTGATAAGGGAGGCAATGAAAGAAATCACATATTTGTTGTAGAAAAGGAAGGTCAACTGACAGATTTAACACCTGGGAAAGAAACGAGAGCTAGATTTCTTGGATTTAACTCTGACACTCAAAG
>DTSX01000008.1 GCA_012965065.1 Gammaproteobacteria bacterium | reverse complement strand
ATTCTTAATGTACTTCCCATCGGCTCTGATGTTTTTAAAGTCATGACATTATTACAAATTCAGCTCCAGTGCTATGTTTTTTTATGGTTAAACATAACTTTTTAGTAAAAAAATAAACCACTATTTTCCACAAAAATGAAGAAGACGAATTAAAAAAAATTGCCATTTTAATATAAAATAGGATTTTTATTACATTAAGCTCATAGAGACGTTTGATATTCATAACAACTTTTTATAAGTGAGGGCACTATGGCCAAAGTAAAGCTTGGAGAGAAAATACCTGATTTCACTGCAACTTCAACTGGAGATTCAGAATTCAGTCTCAGTGAAAATGTGGGAAAAAATATTGTTATCTACTTCTACCCAAAAGACAACACCCCCGGTTGTACCAAGGAAGGTGAAGACTTCAGGGACCAGTTTGAAGCGTTCCGTTCCAATAATGCCATAATAGTGGGGGTATCCAGGGACTCAGTCAAATCACACGACAAATTTATTTGTAAATACAATTTCCCATTTGATTTGCTTGCAGATGAAGATGAAACAGTGTGTCAATTATTTAATGTAATCAAGGAAAAAAATATGTACGGCAGAAAATACATGGGTATTGAACGAAGCACATTCCTAATTGATTCAAATGGAACTTTGATCAGTGAGTGGAGAAAAGTGAAAGTAAAAGGTCATGTAGAAGAAGTATTAGATGCCCTAAAAAATATTTAAGAGATATTTCTTGAGTATGAAAAATTTTTTTTTGAAAGGGCTTGCAGTTTTATGTGTTTGTACCCAAACGAGCCTGTGTCTGTCTCAAATTGAACTCCCTGATTTGGGCAACCCCTCTGACATTTATATGTCCAAAATGGACGAACCTGCTATTGGTAGAACGTACTTCAGAACGATGCGAAGACAAGGTCAAGTGGTCGAAGATCCTTTGTTGCAAGAATACATTCAGAATTTAGGTGAAAAACTGTCGTCAAAAGTTCAGGAAGGTGATTTTAGTTTTCATTACTTTTTTGTTCCTGAAAATTCAATCAACGCTTTTGCAATGCCAGGTGGATTTGTTGGGATCCACTTGGGACTGCTTACAAATTCAGATAATGAAAGCCAGCTAGCATCGGTTCTATCACATGAAATAAGCCATGTAACCCAACGACATATCGCTAGGCAAATTGGAGACAACGTACCCAATACAATTCAAGGCGGTCTAATACTCTTAGGTGCTGTGCTATTGAGTGCCATATCAGGCAGTAGTGAGATTCTCGAGGCTGGAGCAATGTTAGCGCCGTCCATGATGATGCAAGGACAAATTGATTTCACCAGGGAAATGGAAATCGAAGCCGATGCTATCGGGATTAAAACCTTAGCAGCTTCCGGTTACGATCCTTATGCAATGGCAGAGATGTTTAATAATCTCTCCTTAGATGGCGATCCGAGGAATGCAGCAGCAACTGAATTTTTAAGAACCCATCCTACATCAGTCAACCGAGCTGCTTCTGCTCTAAAGCAAGCAAGAAAATTAACCGTCAAAAGAGTGGCTGATTCTTTGGGTTTTGAATTAACCAAGGCAAGAATAAAAAATATCTACAGCGCCACCCCTGAGAAAGCCAATCAATATTTTGAATTGAAAGTCTCTGGATTAGAAGTTGAAAAAAACTCCTTAACGAACCAAGAAATTGGCAATTTGTATGGCTGGGCCCTTAGCCTAACTGAGATGGGTCAACTGCGAGAAGCAGAAAATATTCTTACATTTCTTATTAAAACATATGAAGAATACAACCATTTCCATCTCGCATACACAGAGTTATTAACACGAAAAGGACTACAAACAGATGCGATCAATTACATAAAGGAAATCATGGCACTATCTCCGAGAAATATACCTATCACTATGGGTTATGCATTGACTGAGTTGAATTACGGTGATCCCAAAAAAGCCCATCAAGTACTGTTGGATTTATTCAATAGCGTAACGCCCTCGCCATCTCAAATCATGCTCATAGCAAAAACAGCAAATGCTGCGGAAGACTACGCTGACTCTTTTTCATACATGGCGGAGTACTATTTAAGTATTGGCCGATTTAATGAAGCTACTGAGCAGTTAAAATTGGCACTGTCCGTGGAGCCAATTGATGAAATACAGAAGTCAAAATTTATTGCCCGACTCCAAGAGATAGAAGAATTTATTGAAGAAAGTGAGGACTGAGTTTTGAGTATATTTTTATCAAAAAAGCCCATATTGCTAATTTTTTCTCTACTACTCTTATCGGGTTGTACCTATCATAATGAATTAACCAATGATCCAATGGATCCTTTAGAAAGCAGAAATCGCTCCATTTATGCCTTCAATGAAAGTTTGGATGAAGCCATACTGGAGCCAGCTGCAGATGGCTACGATTACATAACTCCAAATATGCTCCAAAAAGGGGTTAATAATTTCTTCTACAACATCAATTACCCTGTGACGATCATCAATCAACTATTACAAGGAAATATTGAAGAAGCATTGCAAGACACTCTTCGGTTTAGCATTAATTCTTCCATTGGTGTTTTTGGATTGTTTGATCCTGCCTCAAGCATGGGCTTGTCTCAACATGATGAAGATTTTGGTCAAACGTTAGCTGTTTGGGGGGTCAAAGAAGGACCTTATTTGATGCTTCCTTTTATTGGGCCTAAAACACTACGAAGTCTAACCGGGGATTTCACTGACATTTTGTTCAACCCACTATTAAATATCAACGATACAAATCTCAAAATAAAAGCTTATTCCATCAGTATTCTTCAAGACAGATCAGATCTCTCCACTCTTGAGGAAGAACTGGACAATTCATTTGATCCCTATCAATACATTAAAGATTCATATTTCCAGAATCGTACATACAAAATCCATAATGGGGTTATCACCGAGGATGACGAAGAAGTTGATTTTGATTTTGATGATTTTTGATTATTTCTGGCTTTCTAATCGAAGAATGACTGCATCCAGTCCATTTGCCTGAATTTCAGCCTTGAATTGGTTTCGGTAATTTCTTATGTAAGATACTCCCTCAATACTAACATCGAAAAAGCGCCAACCTTCCTTAAATTTCCCAAAACTAAAACTCATTGGAATGAGCTCCCCTTTGTAATCAACATCAGTTTTAACTGTGATCTTTTTAAGATCTTGTAAATTGGAATGAATAGGCCTTACGGAAATTTTACTGACATCAAAGTTCAACATGGAGATCGCATAAGAACGAATCAACGCTTGGTATAAACCTTCTGTAAATCTTTTTCGCTGGTTCTGATTTGCAGCAGCCCAGTATTTATCTAAAACCAGCCTGCCGGCATACTTTTTATGGAAGTACGGCGACAAAGACTTATCTATAATGCTGTACAGTTCGGCTCTGTTTTCTCCTAGGCGTTCTTTGTTGGCCGCATTTCCCAATCTTAATTCCAATAATTCAATAGATGTTGCAATCATCTGACCGGGCAACACATCCGCTGAAATAACTGCTGTACCAGTATTTAACAGCAACAGAGTACAAACTATGAATTTAAATTTTAAAAAGTTCATTTTGGTATTGCTCACTACGAGGATCCGTTTAAACCGATTCCATCTGAGGATTATAATTTCCAGTTCTAGCCAAACCATTAAGCCTGGATCTCTTTAATAACTCAGCTTGAGCGGACTCTAAATTGTTTTTATTTCCACCCCAAACTCTTAGCGGGGAAGCTTGTAAGGCTCTCCCATAAGAAAAAGATAATTGCCAAGGATGTGGGCCAAATTCATTCATAGCGCTTAAGTGGGCCGTTGCCTCCTCTGAGGTTTGACCACCAGATAAAAAGGCAATTCCAGGAACTTCACTCGGCACATGAGAAATTAAACAATCAACCGTTGCGCTGGCCACCATTGCCACATCGGCTCGATTGTTTGCGTCTGTTCCAGAAATCACCATATTTGGTTTCAAAATAATTCCATTTAATCCAACTTTTTGATTTTTGAGTTCTGAGAATACAACATCCAAAACCTTTGCAGTTACTTGGTAACAGGTGTCTAAACTGTGGTCACCATCCATCAAAACTTCAGGTTCAACTATCGGCACCATACCTGATTCTTGGGCAAGTGCAGCATATCTGGCCAGGGCATGTGCATTAGCACTGATACAGGTATCGCTGGGAATCCCATTACCAATGGTAATGACTGCCCTCCATTTTGCAAAACGTGCACCCAAGGCATAGTATTCATTCAATCTCTCTCTAAGTCCATCAAGACCTTCTGTAATTTTTTCGCCTGGACAAGCTGCGAGTTCTTTAGCGCCTTTATCTACTTTTATGCCTGGGACTATACCAAGAGAAGTTAAATACTCAGGAAATGGAATGCCCTCATTGGTTGTTTGCCTGATTGTTTCATCAAACAAAATTATACCGCTTATATATTCTGAAACGCCGGGTGCAGTAAACAACATATTGCGATAAGTTTGCCTGTTCACTTCAGTTGATTCCGTGTCTATGCCCTTAAACCTTTTGGCAATAGTTGGGGTACTCTCATCTGCAGCTAATATACCTTTATTAGGTGCAACCATTGCTTGTGCTATTGAATTTAATTCGGTTGAACTCATTAGTTTTTCTCCCAATTTCAGAGATTGATTATAACGAATCAGTTCAATTGATTTCTATTACATTTTTCACAATAAACGAAAAAAAGTACAAATGTTTCTTATATTGGACTAAAATAGTACTAATTAATAACAACGAATTATAAGCGATGTTAAGAATTAACAGAATGTCGGATTATGGAATGCTGATCTTGGGAGATCTTGCATTGAGAAAGGACGCCTACGTGTCTGCAACTGACATAGCCTCCTCCACACATATTGCACTGCCAACAGTCCAGAAACTGTTGAAAAAACTTCACCAAAAAGAACTGGTGATCTCTAAACAAGGTCCTCTGGGTGGTTATGCATTACATGACTCGGCAAAGCTCACCAGCGTGGCCATGATTATTCAAGCTTTGGAGGGAGATTTATCTCTAACCCAATGCACCAGCAAAGAAATTAAATGCGCCATAGAAAGTTCTTGCCAAATTGGGAACGCCTGGCACATGATAAATCGAACGATAATTTCTGCTCTTGAGAAATTAACACTCTTGGACTTAGTGCAACCCTCGAATATAAAGCAATTTGTCAGTTTGGATATACCGGTTCATTCTCCAACAAAAAATTAAGTTTGTATGCAACCAAGTAACACAAAAAAGAGCAATCCTGAAATTGAAAAAGTCATTGATCAAAACTATCAATATGGCTTTGTCACGGATATAGAATCAGAAACAATACCACCTGGACTTGATGAAGATGTAGTTCGATTGATCTCAGCCAAAAAAAATGAACCGGATTTTTTACTTGAATGGAGACTCAAAGCTTTCAGACATTGGCAAAAGATGAAACAACCCACATGGGGTCAATTAAGGATTGAAGATATTGATTTTCAGTCTATCTCATATTTTTCACAACCCAAACAAAAACTTAAATCTCTAGATGAAGTCGATCCAGATTTATTGCTTACCTATGAAAAATTAGGGATTCCACTCCACGAAAGAGCCAAACTTGCTGGGGTTGCAGTTGATGCCGTTTTTGACAGCGTTTCAGTCACAACCACCTTCAAAGAAAAATTAGCAGAAGCAGGCGTCATTTTTTGTTCGTTCTCAGACGCAGTTAAAGAACACCCAGATTTGATTAAACAATATTTAGGAAAAGTTGTTCCCTACAGAGACAATTTCTATGCTGCTTTGAATGCAGCAGTCTTTAGTGACGGCTCATTTGTTTACATCCCCAAAGGTGTTCGTTGTCCGATGGAACTGTCGACATACTTTAGGATCAACGAAGCAAATACAGGGCAGTTTGAAAGGACGTTGATCATAGCTGATGAAGGAAGTCATGTCAGCTATCTTGAAGGGTGCACTGCACCGATGAGGGATGAAAACCAACTGCATGCTGCAGTCGTTGAGTTGATCGCACTTGACGATGCTGAAATTAAATACTCCACTGTTCAAAACTGGTATCCAGGAGATGAAGAAGGGAAAGGAGGTATATACAACTTTGTCACCAAGCGAGGAGACTGCAGAGGCAAAAATTCAAAAATATCTTGGACACAAATTGAAACCGGTTCTGCAATAACGTGGAAATATCCAAGTTGTATTTTGAGAGGTGACAACTCAGTTGGTGAATTCTACTCAATAGCGCTCACAAATCACTATCAACAAGCAGACACGGGAACAAAAATGGTGCACTTGGGTAAAAACACCAAAAGTAAGGTCATCAGCAAAGGTATTTCTGCTGGCCATGCCCAGAATAGCTATAGGGGCCTTATTTCCGTTTCAAAAAATGCCGAGTATTCCCGTAATTACACTCAATGCGATTCCCTGTTAATCGGCGGTGAATGCGGTGCCCATACCTTCCCATCCATGGAAATTCATAATTCGACAACCACATTGGCACATGAAGCCACAACATCAAAGGTTGCAGATGAACAACTTTTTTACTGCAGGCAAAGGGGCATCGATGAAGAAGAGGCAATTGCTCTCATAGTCAGTGGTTTTTGCAAAGAAGTTTTGAATAAGCTTCCAATGGAATTTGCCGTAGAAGCTAGAGCTTTGTTGCAGGTGAATTTAGAAGGCGCTGTTGGATAAATAACTCCTATTTATTAAACAAAATTTAGACCTCGAATGAACAAAAAGAACAGCTTGTTGTCAATTAACAACCTAAAGGTATCGATTGCTGAAAAAATTATAATCAATGGTCTCAATTTGACAATAAATCACGGCGAAGTTCATGCCATCATGGGACCCAATGGATCCGGTAAGAGTACTCTGGCAAAAACATTGGCTGGACATCCAGAATGTGAAATTCAGTCAGGGAGTATTAGTTATTTAGGTAAGGATCTTTTTGATCTCAGCGTTGAAGAAAGAGCAAACGAGGGAATTTTCATGGGGTTTCAATACCCGATTGAAATTCCAGGTCTATCAAATACTGCTTTTTTAAAGGCTGCATTAAATGCAAAGAAGAAATCACAAGGCGATGAGGAAATTACAGCAGTTGATTTTCTAAAAGAGCTCAAGCATAACGCAGAAGTCATTGGGATGGATCAAGCTTTCCTCAATAGAGGAGTCAACGAGGGATTTTCTGGTGGAGAAAAAAAGCGAAACGAGATATTACAAATGATGATGTTAAAACCAAGATTATCAATTTTGGATGAGACGGACTCAGGATTAGATATTGATGCCATGAAAACAGTTGCAAATGGATTAAATTCAATGCGAAGAAAAGATTCATCTTTCCTACTCATTACACACTATGATCGTTTGCTTGGTTATATTAAACCTGATTTTGTTCATGTTCTAAGCAAAGGTCAGATTATTCAATCGGGTGATTCAACATTGGCCAATCAACTTGAAGAAAAAGGCTATGAATGGCTGGTCAAAACATAATGAACACCCACTTTGATCTCAACGGCAGTCAGTTAAAAGATTACGGCCTGGACCTTATTGACGTCGATTGGCTAAAACAATTGAAAAAGGAAACACTTGCTAGGTTAAAAACTCAAAGTATTCCTTCGAAAAAGGATGAAGAATGGCGATACACTAACATAAAACCACTGATCCAAAAGTGCTTTGAGCTGGCTGCCAAAAACAGTATCAGCAATTTAAAAAAGGATAAACCCTTTATCCAAAAGCATAGCGACAATAATATTTTTATTTATTATGCAGATGGTCATTTCTGCTTCATGGGCAACCTACCCTCTTACATAAAAACATTACGTACTTCAGAAGACCAAATGATTTTTCAGACACTTCTGAATTACGATGTCGAAAAAATACACACCCCCTTTGCTGATTTGAATACACTGATGTTATCCGATGTATTAATGATTGAAACTTTGAAGAATCAAAAAATAGATGCAACTATTCATATCATAATTTGTTCTGATGTTGAGCAAAATATCAGCCCGAGATTGCTTGTACAATTAAGAGAAAACAGTTCGATAAGGATTTTTGAACATTACCTTACCTCGAATTCCTGTGTGATCAACAGTTTGACTGATATAAATTGTGAAAAAAATTCCCAACTAGATTATTACAAGATAATTGATGAGCAGGAGCAGGGATATCATTTAAGCCTCTCAAATATAAGGCTTGCCAGAAATAGCTATCTCAATCTTTTTTCATGGGACTCAGGTGCAAATATTTCAAGAAACAATATCAATATTGATTTGGTGGAAAAAAATGCATCCGTAAATTTAAATAGCCTATTCTCTCCAAAGGAAAAATTGCATGTTGACAATCAATTGAAAATAAAACACCTGGCAGAGAAATGTGAGAGCTCTTTGGATTATCGCGGAATCTTACAAGATCAATCAACCGGTGTTTTTGGCGGAGAGGTCTATGTTGCTCAAGAAGCTAGGGATACTCAATCAGACATGAAAAACAGAAACTTACTTCTATCCGATGATGCAAGAATCAATACTAAGCCTGTTTTGGAGATATATAACGAAGACGTTCAATGTTCACACAGTGCAACATCGGGATGCTTAGACAATGATAAACTTTTTTACCTTCAATCAAGAGGGATTGAGGAAACAGATGCGATGAATATACTCATCCGATCGTTTGCAAGTGAAATCATAGAAAAAATCAAGAACTCCCAGATGAAAAGAACTTTTCAAGAGTATCTTGTCCAAAAATTGCAATAAATTGAAAGATCAATACAAAAATCAAAAATGAATAAAGCCTTCAACCTAGAGAACATTAGAAAAGATTTCCCAATACTTGACCAGGAAATCAATGGCTCTCCACTTGCCTATTTTGATAACGCGGCATCTACCCAAAAACCAAAAGCCGTGATTGATGCAATCAAAAATTACTACGAACAAGATCACTCAAACGTCCACAGAGGTGTGCATACCCTAAGTGTTAGAGCAACAGAATTATATGAAGAATCGAGAACAAAAATTGCTAAATTCATCAATGCCAATACTTCCAATGAAGTTGTCTTTACCAGAGGTACAACTGAATCGATAAATGTACTTGCCAGTACCCTATCAGGTTTGATCAAGCAAGGAGATGAGATTTTAATTTCTACAATGGAACACCACTCCAACATTGTTCCATGGCAAGAATTGTGTATTCGAACTGGCGCCATTTTAAAAATAATCCCAATCAATAAACTTGGTGAACTCCAGCTTGATAGTTTGGAAAAATTACTCGGTAAAAAAACAAAGATTATCTCGGTAACCCATATTTCAAATACATTAGGGACAATCAATCCAATTAAAAAGATTATTGAGCTTGCACATCTTTACAATGCATACGTTGTTATAGACGGTGCCCAGGCGATAGCCCATACTCCAATTGATGTCCAAGATTTAGATTGCGATTTTTACACATTCTCTGGCCATAAACTTTACGGGCCAACAGGAATTGGAGTTTTATATGGGAAAGAAAACCTACTCAATAAACTTCCACCATATCAGTTTGGCGGGGAGATGATACTCAAAGTAACTTTTGAAAATACTTCGTACAATTCACTCCCGTATAAGTTTGAAGCTGGGACTCCTAATATAGCAGGATCAATAGGTTTGGCAGCTGCAATTGACTACCTGAATTCCCTTCCTCTTAATTTGTGCCATCAATATGAAATGGAGATCCATGATTATGCATTAGATCAGCTGAAATCTTTCTCAAACATAAGACTGATTGGAGAAAGCCATAAAAAATCACCTATTATTTCTTTTATTGCTAACGACATTCACCCACATGATGTAGGCACAATCCTTAATCAAAAAGGTGTTGCTGTCAGAACAGGTCATCACTGCACTATGCCCCTCATGGAATTTTTTAATATTTCTGGAACAATTAGGGCCTCCTTCAGTTTCTACAACACAAAAAATGAAGTGAAGCAATTGATTGGTGGATTAGGGATAGCTTTTAAAATGCTTAGTTAAATGGATAAGAAATTACAATTACTTTATCAATCGACCATTTTAGAACACGGTCAAGACCCAAGGAATTTTGGCAAACCCGATAGATACGACGAGTTTGCAGAGGGTTTTAATCCGCTCTGTGGAGATAAAGTGAATATATACTGTAAGTATAACTTTAACTTAGAACTGGAAATAACCTTTGAAAGTGTTAGCTGTGTTATCTGCACCGCTTCTGCCTCACTTATGACAACCGAATTGGGGGGCATCTCAAAAGGTAAAGCAATCGAATTAATTGATGCCGTTTTAGATGGTTTACATTGTTCAACATTGAATCAAAAACCATTGTCAAAACAATTAACCATGCTCGATGGTGTTAAAGAATTTCCTTCAAGGATACAATGCGCTGCCCTACCCTGGGCAACTACACGCAAAGCCATGATAGAATCTGAAACTAGACTGGAGTAATCAATGCTGGATAGAGATGAAAAAATTGTTCTTCAAAGAGACTGTGAAGTTATTTCTGTTCCTTATGGTGAGACAAAAATATTAAAACAAGGAACTGAGGTTCAAATCATGCAAGCCATGGGTGGTTCGCACACTGTTTATACCAATGAGGGCATGTTTAGAATCAGTGGTGTCAATTCCGATGCTATCGGCAAGGAAATCCAAGCACCCCCTTCGATCCCAAACAACATTTCAGATGAGGAATTTGAATCTAAGATCTGGGAACAAATGAAGACCGTCTATGATCCAGAAATTCCAATCAACGTTGTTGATCTTGGATTAATCTACTCTTGTGCTATCAATAAGAATGATTCAGCAGAATATTCTGTTGCTGTTGAAATGACTCTGACCGCTCCAGGTTGCGGTATGGCTGATGTTCTGGTGGAGGACATTAAACAGAGAATCGAGCTTCTTCCAAGAATTGCTGAAGTTAATGTTGATTTGGTGTTGGATCCACCTTGGAGCATGGAAATGATGTCCGAGGCAGCTCGGTTGGAAGCTGGGCTGATTTAACCCTACTCGATGGAACAAAAGCAGTAGTAGTACATACCCCGAGGATCATTCAACTCACTCAGAAGTTGTGTCTGTTGTTGCAACCAATTCAGGACTGGTTGGTAAGATTTCGAAGCAAAAGTGAAGCCAAAAAATTCCAGTAAAGATTTAAACTTTGTAGCAATGGGAAATGCAAAACCGAATCCTTGATCCTCTCTTAAAATAACTTTGACGCCGTAGTTATCTTCCTCCAGTTCAGCAAGTTCAGCGGCTGCCAAGATCGCGTCTTCGATATCGCCTAGCTCATCAACAAGACCAATTTCCAGGGCTTTCTCACCGATCCAGACTTTGCCTCTGGCAATCGCATCAACTTCCTCAACAGACATGGATCGTCCTTCTGCAACTTTAGTAATGAATTTTATGTAAATATCATCGACCCCCATTTGCATAATTTCTTTGTCTTTCTCGGTTAACGTTTTAA
Organism: Gammaproteobacteria bacterium; assembly: GCA_012965065.1. Lineage (GTDB taxonomy): Bacteria > Pseudomonadota > Gammaproteobacteria > Steroidobacterales > UBA11654 > DTSX01. Next base: position 4,306 of record DTSX01000008.1, on the reverse strand, counting down.
AAAGAGAAGTTGTCAAATCGACAGTTGAGTAGCCGTCTTCATGAATGCCTATTTGATCAAGAGCTCGTTCAAATGTTGGGATAAAGCCGCCCACACCTATGGAGCCGGTAATGGTGGTGTGGTTGGCAAATATTTTATCGGCTGGAGCAGAAATATAATAGCCGCCAGATGCAGCAACGCTGGACATTGAAGCCACAATTGGCCGTCCGCTTTGTTTAAATTTCTCAAGCTCGTCAGCAATAACCTCAGATGCATACGCACTGCCACCACCGCTGTCTACCCTCAAAACCAATGCTTTGACCGATTCATCCCTGTATGCCTTACGAATTAATTTGATAAAATCATCTCCTGCAATTGTAGCGGGTCCAGAGCTGCCATCAATGATTGAGCCACTGGCAATGATAAGGGCTATGTTGCTTTCCTTTAATCCATCGCTATAGGAATTGGAATTAAGGTCAATGGCTTCCTTGTATTCATTCATGGTAATGGAATTTATTGAATCGTCTTCTGTTTCTCCTGAAAGCGAAACAAGGTAATCATGGAACTCTCTTTTATTGCTGAGTTTATCGACCAATCCTGCCTCCAGTGCCGCCTTGGCTAGATCACCATTGGATAATTTTAAGTATTCAACAGGGAAATCAATATAGTTTTTAAACTTTGCTGAATCTATGTCTCGTGCCTCGCTGACTTCAGCAAGATAGGTAGACCATAAAACCGAAATCCATTCAATAACATTATTCTTGGCCTCTTCAGACATATCATCTCGAAAATACGGTTCGACAAAAGCTTTGTATTCTCCAACTTTGAAAACGTTTGAATCGATATAAAATTTATCGAAAAAAGATTTGTAGTAAGTACGGGATGACCTGTAGCCTTCAATTAAAAGTGCCGAGTAATCATGCATATGGATCTCATCAGCATGTGCTGCAAGATAATACGAACTTGTCCAATAGCCAAGTCCGCTGTAAGCAATAATTTTTTTACCGGATGTTTTAAAGTCTTTCAACGCTCTGGCGACCGCTTGTAATTTTGAAGGACCGCCCCCACCAAAATACTCAAGATCAAGCAATAAATACTTTATTCGCTCATCATTTTTAGCAGCTTCAATGATTTTGATCAGATCGGATAAAAGAATTTCTGGGGTTCCTGAGTCGGTAAATTCATTAATTACTTGCTCGAATTCTGTTTGTGAGAATTCTTCAACAAGTGGGCCGTTTAAATCAAGAACTAAAATTGCCTCTTCTGGGATCTCAATTTTCTGTCCTGAGAGTCCGCCTATTATGCCTGCTGCCAACGCTACTAAAATAATAAAAACGAAGGCCCTTCTTACAAATACCAAAGTGCTGTCTAACACACTTCCCAGTTTTTTGAATATTGCCTTTACTTTCATTACTAAATAACTCCTATTTTTCTAATTTTACTGATATGTGATCTGGTATATCACACCATTTTCGTCATCGCTTACCAGCATGGAACCATCGGGTAAAACCAATAAATCAACCGGTCTACCCAAAGTCTCTTCATTTTTCATCCAACCGTCTGCGAATACTTCATATGAAACAGCCCGATTGCCATTTAATTTAACCAAGGTAATCCGGTAGCCGCTCTTCTTTGATCGATTCCAAGAGCCGTGTTCGGGAATAAATATTTGGTTTTTATATTCATCAGGAAACATAGAGCCTGTGTAGAATTTCAAACCTAATGCCGCCACATGAGCATCCAGTTCCTGGACAGGAGGAGTTATGTCACTACAGTTTCCAAGACTAGCAAACTTTTGCTCATCATCAGGTATATCATTCGCATGGCAAAAAGGGAAACCAAAGTGCTCGCCTTCCGTACTCAGTCGGTTAAGCTCGCCAGGTGGGATGTCGTCTCCCATCATATCCTTGTTGTTGTCGGTGAACCAGAGGTCATTTGTTTGTGGATGAAAAGTTATGCCAACGGTGTTTCTAATACCGTGGGCAATTACTTCTTTGTTGGAACCATCTGTGTCGATCCTGGTAATAACCCCATAATCTGGCTCATCACAAATATTGCAGGGTGAACCGATAGGGATATAGAGTTTGCCATCGGGTCCAAAGGTTATATAGCGCCAGCCGTGATGACGATCGGTTGGATAGGATTTGTTGATAACTTTAGACTTAGGGGCATTCAATCGATCCTCTATATCTTCAAATTTGTGAACACGGTGAATTTCAGCCACGTAGAGATTGCCATCCTTGAATGCAATACCGTTGGGCATATAAAGATCTGAAGCAATGGTCAACACCTCAGGTTGTGAATCAGTGCCAGAAACGGCATACACCTTCCCTTCTCTCATTGTCGAAACAAATAGAGTGCCTTTATCTCCTAAGGCCATGGATCTTGCACCGGGAACTTGATCGGTTAACACCTCAATCTGGAAACCATCTGGAAGATTGATCTCTGGCATGTCAAATGCGAGAGTAGTTGAACAAACAACCAAAGCTGCAAGAGACAAGATATGGTTGTGAAAAAACTTGGTCATATCAACAATTAAACTTTTTCTTTAATTCGAGCAGACTTGCCGCTTCTTTCCCTGAGGTAGTAGAGCTTTGCTCTCCTAACATCGCCTCGCCTTTTAACTTTGATTTCCGTGATGACTTTGCTGTGTGTCTGAAATACTCTTTCAACACCTTCGCCACTGGATATTTTTCTTACGGTAAATGATGAATTGAGGCCTCTGTTCTTTATTGCGATAACCACACCCTCAAATATCTGCAATCTTTCTCGACCACCTTCCCGGATTCTGACCTGAACAGCAACTGTATCACCAGGATTAAATTCCGGTATATCGTCTCTAAGCTGCTGTTTTTCTATTTCTTCAATAATATTTGTCATGTAATTTTACCGATCAAAAAAGAGAGGGTGATTATATATTATTTTAAGTATTTTTTGCTAGGTCTTAACTACTCAATTCTTCCAGATATTCCTCAAGTAATACGGTTTCATCATCGCTAAGTTGTCTTTGCTCCAAAAGATCCGGACGTCTTTGATAGGTTCTTCCAAGAGCCTGTTTTAATCGCCACCTATTGATTTCGTGATGATTGCCACTTACCAATACCTTTGGAACGGATATATTCCTGAACAACTCTGGCCTTGTGTAATGGGGATAATCCAAAAGATCTTCAGTAAAAGAGTCCTGTAATGCAGACATTTCATGTCCAAGTGCCCCAGGTATTAGTCTGGTAATTGAATCAATCATTGCTGATGCAGCAATTTCTCCCCCACTCAACACAAAACTTCCTAAGGAAATTTCTAATGCATTTTCAGTAAGCTCTATGACTCTCTCATCGATACCCTCATATCGACCAGAAACCAAAATCAGGTCTTTTAACTTTGCATACGATTCTGCTTTTTTTTGGTTAAACAATAAACCCTGAGGAGATAAGAAAACTACTGGACAGGTCTCAGATGCCCTTCCTTTGGCAAACTCAATAGCTTTTAGAAGTGGGTCCGCTTTAATTACCATCCCGGGGCCACCTCCATAGGGCTTGTCATCTATAGAACCATAATTGTTATCGGAATAATCTCTAGGGTTAATGTATTCAATATCAATAATATTTTGCTTTTGTGCTCTACCGATAACTCCATAGTCAAGTGACGACTTTAGATTCTCAGGAAATAACGTTAAAACTTTGAATTTCATTTACTTAATCACTATCGATTGACCAGTCAACTTTCACATAGTTTAGCTCAATGCTGACTTCTTTTATGATTTCATGCATCACAAAAGGTATTAATATCCTTTTATCTTTTGTGGTATTGACCACCATGACGTCATTGGCTCCAGTTTCAATTAATGAGTCAACTATTCCAATCAATTTTTCTTTGGAATTTAAAACACTTAATCCCTCTAAATCTGACCAGTAATAGCTTTCATTAGGCAATTTAGGTAAATCCGATCTCATAATCTTAATTTTAGAATTTATGAAGGATTCAGCTTTGGTTCTATCGTCAATTTTTTCTAATTTAACAATGATTTTATTGCTGTGTTTTCTACCCTGTTCAACGGAGTAAAAACCTTCTTGTCCTCGATTGTTAATAATCCATAATGGGTAGTTGAGTATATTTTCAAGCGGGGAAGAGAATGACTGAATCTTTAACCAGCCTTTAATACCATGAACGCCAGTTATTTTTCCTAGATAAATTTTTTTATCATCTTCCATGATAAAGATTTAGGTATTTAAACTGAGACTGATCAAAGATCAAGTATTTTCATTCTTGTCCTTATCAGGTTCCTCTGCCGGAGCTTCTTCAGCTGCCTCAGGTTCGGCTTTGGTTTCAG
>DTSX01000007.1 GCA_012965065.1 Gammaproteobacteria bacterium | reverse complement strand
AAAGAATACTCATACCTTGGCGGTAAAAGAACTAGCTAAGCGGTAAAATTTTTTCTCTGGTGCCTTTACTCAAGATCACTAATAATTCTAAAAGCCATTCCTCTTACAAGAAGAAACTAAAACGGCTTTATACTCTCACCCAATAGCTTGCCGTAGGTGATCGCTGGAGTTACTCCCATCCCATTCACATATGAGTTACCTGAGGTTGCACCGAAACCGATAACTTCACCAATTGCATAGAGATTCTTTATTGGTTCCCCACCTGGTTTAATGACTTCAAAGTTCTCATTTATCCCCAATCCAGCAAAAGAGACGAGACTCCATCCTTGCATTCTGATTGAGTAAAAAGGCGGTTGCTTTATCGGCAGGGGTCGATGTTGTCTGCCGAAAGTATCTGAATTATTATCATTAAGATTATCATTGTATTCACGAATAGTTGATTCCAGATTGAGAGGATGTAGACCACTTTTGATAGCCAATTCTCTAATGCTGTCATGCTTCTTAAACATTTTTTGTTTCTCTGATTCGTTCACAATTCTTTCATTTGGCCAATTGTAGATTAACTGAGGCATCTGACCGAGCATGTTTTGATCTAAAATAGCCCAATGACGATGTCCTGGTTGTTCCTTAATAACGTGCTCCATATGATCAATGCTTTCATGATCTTCTTGAACAAATCGATTCCCTTCAGAGTTGACTAGGATTTCCCAGGGCAATCTCTCGATTGAGTTTTTAACTATAGCAAACATGGGGGAGGGGTATTTCTCATCAGCTAGAATCATTCCGTATAAAGGTGAATATTTCTCTCCTCCTCTAAGATAACCTCCCACTGATTGTCCTAAGAGCAGGCCCATACCCTGACTCTGTGGGTATGCGATTTGACAGTAGAGCGGAACATTATGCAATTCTTCATATAGTTGAGGGTTTGAAGCGCATCCACCCGAGGCAAGAATAATTTTTCGACCCTTGTATTCCATGGTTTTGCCTTCTTTGTTCTCAACCACAACCCCATTGACATCTCCATTTGATGATTGCATGAGATCGATAGCACTGGTTTCCAGTAAAATCGTGATATTTCCTTTTTTAGTTTCCTGCTCAACCATTGGTCTCAAGACATTTAAAATAGAAATTCCACCCATAGGACCTTGTTGGTATCTTGCTACTTTGAAGGGGTCATGCGCTATCTTCTTGACTGGGTGATGATTAAAAATACTGTATCCATTGCGTTCCAGCCAATTGATTGTAGTCCCTGCATGATCGACAAGAATCCGAGTCAATGCTGGATCAGAAGTATTGTGATTGATTCTCATAATGTCATCGTAATGTTGATCTGGACTATCTTTTATTCCCTTTCGTTGTTGAAAGATCGTGCCAGCTCCAGCAATTTGTCCTGTTGATAAAAACAAAGTGCCTCCAATAATAGGAGCTTTTTCTATGATGAGAACTTTAAGTCCTCTTTGAGCAGCAAAGATAGCTGCCGGAAGGCCTGCAGTTCCTCCACCAATGACTATTACATCCCAATGTTGATTCCCTAATGCCAGACGCGTTGATAAAGGGAACGAACTCAATGCGAGTAATTTCCCCGAATTGATCAAAAATTCCCTTTTGGTCAATTTTATTTTTTCATAAAACATTATTCATATCATCGATTTACATAATAACTTATATTCTTTTACAAATTTTTCAAATCTTCAATATTCAATTGTCATTAGAAATTGGATCAAACTGGGTTGTTGATTAGAGAAAGCTGGGGTAAAGTTTGAGTATGAAAAAATTAACTCTGGTCGTGGGTCTCTTGCTGATATTAAGCAGTCATGCCATTTCCTCCCAACAATTGTTTAGCTCTCTGCCAGGTATACAAGACTCCACAATTCCTAGTGTAACTGTCCAAGGTCACGGGTCTATGACAATGCCACCAGATCAAGCTGCATTAAGATTTTCAATCAGCGATAAAGGAAGGAGTCTAGACTTGATTAAGAATAATGTTGGCAACATTACTTCCAGATTCCTAGAATTTGCAGAAAATCTGGGTATCAAAAAACAGAATCTAAGAACTACGAACATCAATATTTTTCCAGAATATACTTACGTTCCGAAGACAGGTAAACGTATTTTTGATGGTTATAGAATTAATAGGGACATAACAGTTAATCTACAGAATTTAACTTTGCTTGGACAACTGATTGAGGGAGCAATTAATCTGGGTGTGAACAATATTAACCCACCAATGTTCAGCTCAAAAAATGCGTCTGGGGTTAACATTAAGTTGCACACTTTGGCCATGGAAGATGCAAAAAATAAAGCCATTGCATTAGCCACATCTGTTAATGCAACTATTGGGAGGGCAATCGATGCGAATGCGGTACCAATTTCTTTTCAACCGAGGCCGACTGAAATGAGAATGCTAAGTGCTGATCAAGCGATAATGAATGAGCAAAATTACGAAGTTGGAGAAATCACCCACCAGCTTTCCATAATCGCAACTTTTGAATTGATTTACTGATCGCCGAAACCCCTATACTATATACACATTACAGATATAGGAGAGGTGGCTGAGTGGTCGAAAGCGGCGGTTTCGAAAGCCGTTGACGGGTAAACCCCGTCCGGGGGTTCGAATCCCTCCCTCTCCGCCACTAATTTAGGTAAAAAACATGCAAGAAAAATTTCCCTACGAAGCGCCCATAGTGGTTGTAACTGAGGATATGTGTGATCTCAACGGACATATGAACGTTGCCTATTATTTACAAGCATTTGATATATATTCTCGACCAATGTTTGAGGAAATGGGATTTACCAAAGAGCACTTTCAAAATGGATATTCAAGCTTTGCTGTTGAAGACAGTCTACGTTACCTAAAAGAATTTTTGCTTGGTGAGAAAATTTATCCTAGGTTTCGCATTGAAAATTTTAATAGAAAGTTGATCCACATTGTCGGGATCCTGCTGAATGAAGAAGGGCAACTATCATCAATTTCAGAAACCATCATTGTTCATGTCGATATGAAAGCCAGAAAAACTGTCGAAATGCCCAAAGAATTCCTTGCCAAGTTACAAACTATAAAGGAGAAACATCACCAAGCAGGCAAAATAGATTTTGACTTGAGGCTCAAAATCAGACCAAGATAATCATTATGAAAAATACAGTCCTAACCTTAAGCGCAACAATTTTTGCTTTAGTTTCTGTTGCTCATTTTGCCAGGTTCTTTTTGAAGGCAGATCTCAGTATTTTTGGTTACCAACTTCCTCTCTTAGCCTCCTTGCTGGCAGGCACTTTAACTGCAGTGCTGGCAATACTACTAGTCAGATTAAGAAATTAATGGAACAATTCCCCCGTCCTAGTGATCAATTATGCAAAGATCTTTTTGAGATCTCACACCCGTTCCTCAACAATCATGCCCAAGAACTAAAAATTAAAGATATATGCAAAGATTTCTTTCAGGAAACGGTTATTCCTCTAGGGGTTTATTTCAATCTTTTGCCTCAGCAAGAAAGACCTTATTTAATCTGTTTTACCGGTGGTCAGGGTTCAGGGAAGACCACCTTGTCTAATTTTCTCCAGCTCTTCCTTCGAAAAGCTTGTGGAAGAAGTTCCATCGGTTTCTCGATTGATGATATCTATAAAACCAAAGAAGACAGAAAGAGACTTGCAAATAATGTTCATCCTCTTTGCAGGGTGAGGGGAGTTCCAGGAACGCACGATATCCAGATGGGATTGGAAACACTTGACGCACTCTTTGCTGCAGGACCGTCAACTTTGACCCCCATTCCAGCTTTTTCCAAACTTTTGGGTCAATGCAAACCAAAATCGACATGGCAAGTATTTAAAGGCAGGCCGGATTACATTTTCTTTGATGCTTGGTGTGGTGGAGCAAAGCCGTTATCTGAGAAAGATTGGAAACCACCAATGAACGCTCTTGAATTAGAAGAAGATCCAGAGGGTATCTGGTCGAAGTGGAGCAACAAAGAATTAGCTGGTGATTATCAAAGGCTGTTTGATCGATTTGATTTGTTGGTCGTTATCAAAGTACCCAACATGGATCATATTTACCAGAGCAGATGGCTCCAAGAACAAACATTGGCTAAAACTCTCACTGATCCTGAGTTGCAAAAGAAGATTATGACTCGTGAAGAAGTTGATCGTTTTGTGATGCACTATGAGCGC
>DTSX01000006.1 GCA_012965065.1 Gammaproteobacteria bacterium | reverse complement strand
TGGTAGGCACGGGCGGACTCGAACCGCCGACTTCTTGCATGTCAAGCAAGCACTCTAACCAACTGAGCTACGCGCCTCCATTAACTATTCTTGATTGGCTGTGGTTGAAAGATAAACAGACAGATCTCTCAGATCTTCATCGGTAAAGCTTGATATATGCCAAGATTCTATAAGCCGTTCCATCATTTCAGCTGCGTTTGATCCTTTGAATTTATCAATGGAATGGCATCCTAGACATCCTCTGCCATAGGCTTTCTGAGCTATTTTTTCACCGTAGTCATAGCTACCATTGACCTCAGATGATATATGGCTATCAGCATAAATAGTCGGTGATATAAGTGCAGCGATCAATACTGCAGCCATCTTTATAATTGTATTTTTTTTCATACGTATCCTTGTCCGGTCAATAGTGAAATCATATATAAATTCAAATGAAAAACCAATGGATCTCTTTTTAATTCACCGTTGGTCGTTCTGTGTCGACGTAACTGATACCAAAATTAAAGTCTTTAACGAGTTTGATCTCATCCCTAATTTTAGCGGCCTCCTCAAATTCAAGATTTTTGGCAGCTTCAAACATTCTAATTTCCATTTGATCAATTGTTTTGCCTAGTTTTTCTGGGTGTTCTGGATCAAAGGTTTTTTGTATCGATTTTGGAATTTTAAGATACCTCTTGGTAGCTTTTGATCTTGCTCCTTGCATAATGTCTTGAATGTTTTTAATAATCGTTTTTGGTTTTATGTTGTGGTCAGTGTTGAATTTAATTTGTTTTTCCCTTCTTCTGTTGGTTTCTTTGATGGCACGATGCATAGACCCGGTCACAGAGTCCGCATACATGATCGCTTTGCCATTGATATTCCTTGCGGCTCTGCCCATAGTCTGGATTAAAGAACCTTCGGATCTTAAAAAACCCTCCTTGTCGGCATCAAGAATTGCAACCAGGGAAACTTCCGGGAGATCCAACCCTTCGCGGAGAAGATTGATACCAACCAAGACATCAAATACTCCCAACCTGAGGTCTCTCAATATTTCAGTTCGTTCCACCGTTTCTATATCGGAATGCAAGTAACGGACTTTGACATTGAGGTCATTGTAGTAATCTGCTAGATCTTCAGACATTCTTTTGGTCAGTGTGGTGACCAAAACCCTTTCATGTCTTTTTGTTCTAATTCTAATTTCTGAAAGCAGATCATCAACTTGATTGCTAACGGGTCGCACTTCTATTTCTGGGTCAACCAAACCTGTGGGTCGTACCAACTGTTCAACAACCGCATCGGAATTTTGTATTTCATAATCTCTTGGAGTTGCAGACAGATAAATGATTTGAGGGGTGAGTATTTCAAATTCCTCAAACATCAAAGGACGGTTGTCGAGTGCCGAAGGCAGTCTAAATCCATATTCAACAAGTGTTGTTTTTCGAGAACGATCGCCTTTATACATTCCATGCAATTGTGGGATTGTCACATGACTTTCATCAATAACGACCAAGGCATTGTTCGGTAGGTAGTCAATTAAACATGGTGGTGGTTCTCCTGCTTGTCTTCCTGAAAGGTAGCGACTGTAATTTTCTATACCCGAACAAAAACCCAATTCTTTGATCATTTCTAAATCATACATAGTTCGCTGCTCAAGTCTCTGGGCCTCCACCAACTTGTTCATCTTATGCAGTTCTTGCAAACGAGCCTTCAATTCTATTTTTATTTCATCAACGGCGTTTAACAACATATGTTTGGGTGTCACGTAGTGTGTTTTTGGGAAAATGGTAACTTGTCTCATCTGTCTGTTGATTGCACCTGTCAACGGATCAAAGTAGGAAAGGCCTTCGATTATGTCCTCATCGAGTTCAATTCGGACTGCATATTTTTCTGAATCAGCCGGAAAAATATCAATCACATCACCTAAGACTCGAAATGTTCCTTGTCTGAAATCAATGGTATTTCTCTGGTATTGAAGTTCGGCCAATTTCCTGAGCACCAATCTTTGATCGATCCTATCATTGAGTGATAGGTGCAGTACCATATTAAAATACAATTCAGGATCGCCGAGACCATAGATAGCTGAAACTGTGGCAACAATAATTGTATCTCTACGTTCAATCAACGCCTTGGTAGCAGATAATCTCATTTGTTCAACATGGGCATTAACAGAAGCATCTTTTTCGATGTACATATCTGTGGCTGGCATATAGGCTTCAGGCTGATAGTAATCGTAATAAGAGACGAAATATTCGACCTTATTTTTTGGGAAATATTCTCTCATTTCCCCATACAGTTGAGCTGTTAAGGTTTTATTCGGTGCCAATATCAGGGTCGGTCTTTGTTGACGGTTGATTATGTTTGCAATTGTAAAAGTTTTCCCTGAGCCCGTAACCCCTAAAAGAGTTTGTTTCGCAAGACCAAAATTTAAGCCCTCCTCCAATTCATTAATGGCATTAATTTGATCGCCTTTAGGTTTGTAGTCGCAAGTTAATTTGAAGTATTCTTCAGACATAATTTGATATTATAGCCCTCTATTTAACCATTATGATGCTAAAACAAAGTAAAACATCAACTGCAGTCCTAACTGAACGTGTTCAACGTGTTCAGCCCTCTGCTACTTTGACAATTTCTGCAAAAGCAATGGCACTTAAGGCACAAGGTATTGACATCATTAGCTTGAGTGCTGGAGAACCTGATTTTGATACTCCAGACCACATTAAAGAAGCAGGAATTCAGGCGATTCAAAAGGGCCAAACTAAATACACCCCAGTTGATGGAACACCAGAATTGAAAGATGCTATCGTTAATAAATTTTCTCAAGACAACAATCTTTTGTATCAACCAGAGAACATTCTTGTTTCGTCTGGAGCAAAACAAACTTGTTTCAACTTATTTCAAGCCGTTTTGGAACATGGCAAAGAAGCAGTCATCATTAGTCCCTATTGGGTTTCTTATCCTGATATGGTGCTGCTCGCAAACGGCTCTCCTGTGATCTTAAAAACATCTTTTGCAAATAATTTTCAATTCAACGCTGAAGACCTTGACTCTGTTCTGACAGAAAATACCCGCCTTTTGATGTTGAATTCACCCTCAAATCCAACTGGTGTGACTTACACAAAAGATCAATACCAGATTATTGCTGAGGTGCTGAAGAATTATCCCAATGTTCTGATTGCCACCGATGATATGTATGAACACATTTATTGGGGAGAAGATAAGTTCTACAGTTTTGCAGAAGCTTGCCCTGACTTGTTTGAAAGAACAATCACAATTAATGGAGTCTCTAAAGCTTATGCAATGACTGGTTGGAGAATTGGTTACTGTGGAGGACCGCCAAAAATTATTGCTGCAATGAAGAAAATACAAGGCCAAAGCACATCCAATGCGTCGTCTGTTTCCCAAGCAGCTGCAGTTATGGCTTTAAATGGCACACATGAATCTGTTCATTCTATGACCAGAGAGTATGAAAGAAGGCATAAATTTATTTTTGCTGCTCTAAATGAGATTCGGGGCTTCAAAACAGTTGCAGCAACGGGTGCGTTTTACACCTTTCCAGAAGTCATTAACGCAATCGAATACTTAAATTTAACCGATGACATAGAATTTTCTGACTACTTGCTTGAAAAAGCTCGGGTTGCTGTTGTGCCAGGTACCGCATTTGGTGCAAAAGGTCATATACGCCTTTCTTTTGCTACCAGTATGGAATTACTCAAAGAGGCTGTGAGTAGAATTAAGGAAGTGTTGAAATAATTTCTTCTTCTTGACTAATTAAATCGGTTCAAGCAGACTCCGAGTTAGTCTACTCCCCGGTAGCTCAGTTGGTAGAGCGGTTGACTGTTAATCAATTGGTCGCTGGTTCGAGTCCGGCCCGGGGAGCCAGACGTCTTTTCCCTAATCAGTCAAAGTTTTAGCCAAGAGTTCTTTGTATTTCGTCGTACTCCAACCATGAGATCGGTTCAGATAATGGATTGGGATATTAAGCTCCATACCCGTAAATTCTTTACCTTGGTAATCATCCCCTAAAAACCTAACATCTATTGTTTGACTCTTAAGAAGCACTAGGAGTTCGGCTTCAGTTTTATAACTAATGATTTCATCAACTTGACGTAAAGACGATAAAATCAGGATTCTTTCTTCAAGAGTCAGAATGGGTTTTAACTTTTGCTTTCTTTCTATAGACGGGTCTTCATGCAACAAGAGTAAAAGTGTGTTGCAGTGTTCTTTGCATTCATTAAAAAGATGAATGTAGCCCGGGTGGATTACATCAAAGTTGCCTGCAATAACTCCAGTTGTTTTATTAATTGTCATTGCATTTAAGAATAATTTAATTGTTTGCAATGAAATTGATTGGAGTGGACGACTCCCAACTTCTGCAAGTTGGACATTGCCAGGAAAGTTTAATGGTCTTGTATCCACAATTTTTGCATAAATATTTAAACTTATTCATGGACTTCTGATTTAGTTTAACTCGGATGTTATTGATTAATTCTTTACTTACCAACTCAGATATTGATTTCATTTCATTAAAACGAAGCAATTCAGAAAAATAAAGTTCATTGGATAAAAATTCATGAAGTGATTGCATGATGATTTTATCGTCGAGGTTCAAATTCATTATTGCTAGGAGTGCTAAATGTTCTTTTACCTTAGATGATTTATTGTAAATCCCTTGTATCATTCCATTTACTTGATTTATTTGACCATTTTGTTTTGCCGTTGCAATTAAATCAGGTAAAAGAATCTGGTGTCCCAAGTCACTGATTTCACACAATTTTTTATACAGTGCAACTGCTTTTACTAGTTCTCGTTTTTTTAGAGCAATCTGGATTGATACAAAAAGTATTCTTGAGGAACTGGATTTTGTGGCTTTTGCTTTATCGATGTATAGTTCTGCATTTTCCAGATCATTTTTAGCAATGTACTTCTCAGATATTTGGCATAAATAATGAGGAATATTTTTTTTATATTCATTTGAGGGATCGATAGCATTAAGTTTTTCAGTTGTTGATAATGCTTTATCCCATTCACAAGTGTATTCGTATATTTGCATTAGCTTGCTTAACGAAGAATTTTTATGATTTTTTATATCTATTAGTTTTTCAAATATTTCTTCAGACTTGTCGTATAAACCGGCCGTGTAATAATCCTCTGCTAATTCTTCAAGCGTTTGATAATAATGATGTTCCTTTAGTTCTTTTTTAGAAATAATGTTCTCATGCAATTTTATCGCTTGATCAATCTTTCCTTGTTTTCTAAAAAGTACCCCCAAGGCTAAATGCGTTTCAATGGTGTCTTCATCGACCTGAACAATCTCTGAGAAAAGGTTGATGGCTTTGTCTGCTTGTTCGTTTAATAAGAGTTTCAAACCTATTAAGTATTCTGGACTGATTTTTGAGTCGTCGTCTTCCTTATCAACAAATTTTAAGTACAGATACCCAAGTAATGCAGAGACAGAAATAATCGCTGCAAGATATATAGTATTTTCTGATGGCATTTACAGTTTTGATCTAACTAGATTAATCTGTGCCTTTATTGACTCTCTTTTTTAGATTTTTTCCTGGTTTAAAATGAGGGACATAACGCTCATTAATGTTAACAGTCTTACCTGTTTTTGGATTACGGCCTATTCTTGGTCTGCGGTAACGAAGTGAAAAACTACCAAATCCCCTTATTTCGATCCTGTCTCCAGTTGAAAGTGCTTGCGTCATGCAATTGATGATTGTTTTTACTGCTAATTCAATATCACGATGTGGCAATTGATCTTGGTTTCTGGAAATTTTCTCTATTAGCTCTTTTTTGTTAACTTTCATGACTTTATTAGAACATTATAATATTTAAGAATGCAATTTTTACTCGTTTTTATCTTTTTTTCTAAACTTTGATTTTAACAAATCTCCCAGACTGGTTTTGGCAATAGATTCAGACTCATCTGCTTTATATGATTCAAGAGCTTCCCTCTCTTCTGTTTCTTCTTTAGCTTTTATTGATAATTTAACCGTTCTATTTTTTCTATCAAAACCAATAATTTTTGCTTCAATTTCGTCGCCACTCTTAAGAACTGCTCGCACATCCTGAAGGCTCTCCTGTGATACTTCGGCAATGTTCAATAAACCCTTTATATTGCCATCAATGAGAACTAATGCATTGTTTTCATCTATTTCACCAGCAACACCACTAACTATTTTTCCTTTTGGGTTGTTGGTCATGAAAGCGACAAATGGGTCGTTTTCTAGTTGTTTAATTCCCAATGAAATTCTCTGTCTTTGAGGGTCAATTGATAAGATGACAGCCTCGATCTCAGTACCTTTTTTATACTCACCTAGGCTTATGGTGTTTTCACTTTCCCAGGAAATGTCAGAAACATGAATTAAGCCATCAATGTTGCCCTGCAAGCCAATAAATATACCAAAGTCAGTAATTGATTTAATTGTGCCTTTGATTCTGTCGTTGGTAGAGAAATTTTGTGAAAAATTATCCCAAGGGTTTGGCAAACACTGTTTTATACCTAGCGATACACGCCTTTTTTCACTATCAATATCAAGAATCATAACTTCAACTTCATCACCAATTTTTGCTGTTTTATAGGGGTTAGGATTGTTGTTTGTCCAATCTATTTCAGAAACATGGACCAACCCTTCTATACCATCTTTAATTTCTACGAAAAGACCATAATCTGTTATGTTTGATATGCCACAAGTCATTTTATTACCAACTTCGAATTCTTCGATAATTTTATCCCATGGGTCTTGATCTAATTGTTTCAATCCTAATGAAACTCTATGTTTTTCTTTGTCTAGTGCGAGAACTTTTACTTTTAATTTATCAGCGATTGAAAGGTGTTGTGATGGGTGTTTTACTTTTTTCCACGAAATATCAGTAATGTGCAATAAACCGTCAATACCTCCAAGATCAATAAATGCTCCGTAATCTGTTAAGTTTTTCACTATCCCCTCAATAATGTCACCCTCATTAATTTTTTCTATCAGTTCTGCTTTTGATTCTATGTTGTCTCCTTGGATGGCTGCTTTTCTTGAAACAACAATATTGTTTGCTCTTTTCTCTGCTTTTATGACTTTAAAATCAGAGCTTGTTCCTTCTAAGTATTGCGTGTCTCTAACAGGCCTCACATCAACTAAAGAGCCAGGTAAAAATGCATTAATTTGACCAATTAAAACGGTAAAACCTCCCTTAACTCTGTTTTTGATGAATCCATTAATGACCGAGTTCTCTTCAAGAGCCTTGGTTATTTCTTTCCAAGTAGCGTCGTTTTTAGCCCTTTGTCGTGATAGTTTTGTGTGACCTTCACCGTCCTCGATATCCTCAAGAGACACCTCAACAGTATCACCAATTTTAATTTCTATTTCCCCTTCTGGGTTCTTAAATTGACTTATGGATACGGTAGATTCAGATTTTAACCCAGCATTTAAAATGGCATGGTCGGACGTAATCTCGATTACATCTGCTTGAACTATTTGTCCTTTCTTTAATTCTTGACTGTATTTACTATTTTCAAATAGTGTTTCAAAATTTTCATTCATAGTTAATTCTATTTTTTGGTTTTAAACAATTTCTTACTATGTTTCATCACTTGACCCATTACTTCAGCAATTGTCAAATCATCAGTATTAATGACCACTGCCCCCGTTGGTATAATCAGTGGTGAGCTTTTTCTAGATAAATCTCTTTTATCTCTCCGGTCCAACTCACTGATCAGTCGCGAGAGGCTAACATTTATCCCTTTTTGTTTCAACTGCTTATGCCTACGCTCAGCTCGTATTTTGGCGCTTGCTTGTAAAAAGAATTTAAATTTTGCCTGTTGAAAAATCACGCTTCCCATATCGCGACCTTCAGCTACTAGACCTGGTTCTTTGTAAAACATTCTTTGAGTTTTTATCAATGATTTTCTGACGGTATTATTGGAAGCGATGATTGAAGCTTTTTTTGCACAGTCTTCTGTTTGGGTCATATTAGATATGTTTTTATCATCTAAAATAACAACCAGTTCATTGTTATTTATTTCAAACTCCACACTAAGGTTTTTTGTCAGGTTAACCAAAGCTTCTGTATTTGAATCCTCAATCTTTTGCTGACCTGAAAGGTATGCAAGAATCCTATAAAGTGACCCACTGTTTAAATAGTTCCAGTGCAATTTCTTGGCAAGTGACATGGCTAAGGTCCCTTTACCTACCCCACTGGGCCCATCTATTGTAATTATGTTTTCCAAAATCAGCATTCTGGATCAATTATATCCATGCCTAGTTGGTTCATTATTCCAACAAAATTTGGGAAAGATGTATCGATATTTTCTGTATTATGAACCAAAATATCTGCTTTCGAACAAGCAGAAGCAATCAATGCCGTCATTGCTATTCTATGGTCCCCAAATGAATCAATTTCTCCACCGCTCATAACGCCACCATTGATGGTAAGGCCATCATTGAACTCTTTTACGTCAATGGATAATTGCGATAACAACGTGGCCATGGCTGTTATTCTATCTGATTCTTTGAAACGAAGTTCGGTGGCATTTCTTATCGTTGTAGTGCCTTTTGCACAAGCCGCAGCCAAAAATACAAGAGGCAGTTCATCTATAGAACGTGGGATTAAATTGCTGGGGACATTAATTCCGTGAAGCTCAGAAGATTTAACTTTGATAGTGCCTTGGATTTCATAACTGTTGTTTGGGTCAATAGTAGTTGTAATCTTGCCACCCATCATTTGTAAAATTTTTAGAAACCCAATGCGTGTGGGATTTAAGCCAACATTTTTTATGATAATTTGACTATCCTTCGCTATCAGCGATGCCAAAATTAGGAAAGAAGCTGAGGAAAAGTCGCCTGGAATTGTGAGAGCATTGATTCCTTTGAGTTCTCCTTGTTCTAAAATAATTTCTTGTTCATTGTGTCTGATGTCACAGCCAAAGGACTCCAACATTAGCTCCGTGTGATTTCTAGTAACCGAACTTGTACTTAAGACAGTTTTAGAATTTGCGTATAGAGCAGCCAAAAGAACCGCTGATTTTACTTGAGCACTGGGTACATTTAATCTTTGTTTGGTGCCGATTATTTGGTCTGATGGATATATTTGTATTGGAGCGTGATCATTCTCCATTTCAATGCGTGCCCCCATTTTACGAAGTGGAACAGCCACTCTTTCCATTGGTCTGGAGTTTAGAGAAGAATCGCCGGATAAAGTACTTGAGAATTTTTGAGCTGCTAAAACACCCATGAACAGTCTCATTGATGTTCCAGAGTTGCCAAAGAAAAGTTCTTGCCCAGGATCTTTCAACCCATACAAGCCTTTGCCTCTAATTTCCATGCATCCGTCTTTTTTCTTGCATTCAATGCCAAGATTAATGGCTGCATTTAAAGATTTATTTGTGTCGCTTGAATCGAGAATATTGTGTATCCTCGTTCTCCCTTGAGCAAGCATAGACAAGATAATTGCTCTATGTGAAATAGATTTATCACCTGGAATTGAAACAACACCAGCAATAGAACCTGGTTTTTTAGCCAATAATTTTTGTTTAGATTCAGATTTTGTCATTGTGATAAAACCAAAGATTCAGTTTTATGTTTATTGATTTTTAGGGTATGAACCTAGAAATTTTACTTCTACACCCCTTTCTTTTAGGGCTCCTATAGTTTCTTGAATATTCTTGTCTTCCACGTGTCCCTCAATATCAATGAAAAAAACATAGCTCCAATTTTTGACTTTGGAGGGCCTTGATTCAATGTGGGATAAATTTATCTCATTTTTTGCAAATGGTTCGAGGAGACGGTACAAAGAACCTGAATCACCGGTGTTTGGAGGGGTTATTAGTAGCGATGTTTTGTCCGACCCTGTTGCAGTTGAAACTGCATTTCCTATGACCAAAAAGCGTGTTGTATTGTTGCTGTAGTCTTGGATATTTTTTTCGTTTATATTTAACGAATAGTACTCTGCAATGACTTCTGCCCCAATACATGCGTCACCAGGCTTTTTTAAACTAAGTGCTCCTTCTGTGTTACTGATCACAGTAATTAATTCAGCGTGTGGAATATTACTTAGTATCCAGTTTTTGCACTGTGCCAAAGACTGTGGATGACCGAAGATTCTTGTTACTGATCTTATATTTGTCTCTTGCGATAACAAACATTGATTGATGATCAATTCCATTTCTCCAGTAATTAGAACTTTCGAGTCTGACAATAAATCTAGGGTATTGTTGACAGAGCCCTCAACCGAGTTTTCAATTGGCACTACTCCATAATCTACCTCTGATTCTTGGACTGATTTGAATACATCCTCGATTGAAGATTTTGGAAGTTTGCTGATATTATTTGAAAAATAACGAGCAACAGCAATTTCAGAAAAAGTTCCTTTTGGACCTAAATACGATACGTTCATTGGGTTGTTTTAATTAAGGTTTTTAATAGAAATGACACCTTCAATCTGAGATATTTTTAAGAGTGTTTCAGGTGTAATTGACTTATCAACGTCAATTAATGTATAGCCTATTTCACCCATACTTTTATGTGAAAGATCATTTATGTTGATACCAGCTTCTCCTAAGCAAGTTGTAAATTGACCCACCATGTTTGGTTTATTTTGGTTTGTCACCGATAAACGAGAACCCGATATTCTATCTAGGTGAACTTCTGGGAAATTAACCGAATTATCAATATTACCATTCTCTAGAAATGACCTGATGCTCTTAGCAACCATCTTAGCGCACTTGGTTTCAGCTTCTTTTGTCGAAGCCCCAAGATGTGGTAGGAGGAGAACATTGGGCATTCCTACCAAAGACCTATCAGGAAAATCTGTAACGTAGGTTTTAATTCTATTTTCTGTAAGACTCGATTTAATAGCGTTATCGTCTACGATTTCTGCTCTGGATAAATTAATCAAAGTAGCGTTATCTTTCATCATAGATAACTCTTCTTTCCCAATAAAACTTCTTGTTTCGTTTGTTGAAGGTATATGTATTGTTACAACATCCGCCTTTTTTAATACAGCACTTAAATTATCAGAGCTTTCAATGCCCGGTTGGAGTTCCCAAGCGTTGTTGACCGTCATCATTGGATCAAAACCAATAACATTCATTCCCAAGTTCAAACAGGCATTAGCTACCTTTACCCCTATTGCTCCAAGCCCAATAACACCGATGGTTTTTCCGGGTAGCTCATAACCAACATACTTGTTCTTGCCAAGTTCTATCCGTTGTTTAAAATCTTCAGGATTTTCCGATTCTTCAACAAATTCAATTGCTCGATGAATGTTTCTGGCACAGATTAGGATGGCTGCGATTGCCAGTTCTTTGACGGCATTTGCATTGGCACCTGGTGCATTAAAGACCGGTATCGCCAAATCTGATAATTTCTTTACAGGGATATTGTTAACACCTGAACCAGCACGTCCGACTACTTGAAGTGATGAAGGAATTTCCATTAAATGCATATCAAATGATCTTAATATAATTGCATCAGGGTCTGATATGTCGTCGCCCACAATGTATTTATCAGATGGGAAGGAGTCAATTCCTTCTGCTGCTATTTTGTTCAGTTTCAGTACTTTATACATTTATTACAAGTTGACGTTTTCAAAGTCTTCCATAAAAGCAATTAATTCTTCAATCGCCTTAATCGGCATAGCATTGTACACACTGGCTCTCATTCCTCCAACAGTTCTATGTCCTTTAAGATTTTTCAATCCAACATCTGAAGCCGTTTTTAAAAAATTCTCCTCCAAACCATCTTGAGTCATAGTAAAAGGAATGTTCACCCATGATCTAAATTTGGGGTTTACATCATTTTGATACAAAATTGAATTGTCAATGTAGTTATAGAGCAGTGAAGCCTTCTTCTCATTCAACTTTGACATTGCATCTAGACCCCCTTGTTCAAGGATCCATTCAAATACCAATCCAGCAACATACCAAGGAAATACAGGAGATGTGTTCAACATGGATTTTTCCTGATAATGTGCATCATATCTCAGGAGTGGAGGCAAATCTTTTGCTTTATCTATTATCAAATCTTTTTTCACAATAACAATGGTGAGTCCAGCAATTCCTAGATTTTTCTGAGCGCTTGCAAAAATAAGACCGTATTTTTCTATCTCTATAGGTCGCGTACAAAGGGTAGAAGACATATCAGAAACGACTGGAACATTGACTTCAGGGATATCATGAATTTCCAAACCATGAATGGTTTCATTGGCGCAATAGTAAAAATACTCTGCATTTTTTGAATTTACCCATTCTGCTGGATTAGAAACATCTATAAAATTATTATCTGAAGAATCAGCAACTATATTTAAGTTGCAATGGTATTTAGCATAATTTGCCGCTCTTTTTGACCAGGCCCCAGTTATGAGATAATCAACGGTGCCTTGATTGGCCAGATTCATCGGCACCATACTGAATTGTTGAGTTGCCCCTCCCTGAAGAAAAAGTACTGCGTAACTGTCGTCTATCTGAAGAAGAGACCTTAAATTGCTCTCAGACTCCGAAGCAAAGTCTTTAAATGCAACGCTTCTATGACTGATTTCCATAATAGACATCCCGTCTGTGAAGTTGTCCAAACGGTCTGTTATTTGATCAATAACTGATTTTGGTAAGGTGGCTGGTCCGGCACTGAAATTGTAAACATTTATTGGCATGGTTTTTATTCATCATTGCTGTCTTTGATAATTCGTTCCATTTCAAGCAGTTTATCACCGTCGTTTAAACGTATTAATTTCACACCTTGGGTATTACGACCAATAACAGAGATGTTATCTATTGTTGTGCGGATTAATTTTCCTACCGAGCTGATAAAAATAACTTCATCGTCAGGTTGCACTTGACTGGCAGCGATTAGTTTTCCATTTCGTTTTGATGTTTGAATAGCAATAACACCTTTCCCCCCTCGTTTGCGGAGACTAAATTCTTTAATAGGTGTTTGCTTTCCATATCCATTTTCAGTTGCAGTTAAAACATTGCCTTCTTCTTTTGCAACAATCAGAGAAATTACTTTTTGTTTTTTATCAAGTCGCATCCCTATTACGCCTTGCGATACTCTTCCTAAAGGCCGTGCATCTTTTTCTGAGAAACGAATGGCTTTTCCAGCGTCTGAAAAAAGCATGATTTCTTTTGTTCCATCTGTTATTTCAACACTTACTACTTTATCTTTTTCTCTAAGTTTAATTGCTTTGATTCCATTTCTCATTGGTCTCGAATAAGCGGAGAGAGCGGTTTTCTTTACGGTTCCTTGTTCCGTTGCCATAAAAACAAACTTATTTTCTTCAAACGCACTAACTGGAAGGACTGCTTGAATTCTTTCTTCTTTTTCTAATGGCAACAGGTTAACGATTGGCCTGCCCTTGGCATTTCTACCAGCTCTAGGCAAACGGTAAACTTTGATCCAATAGACTTTTCCATAACTTGAAAAACACAGCAAGGTGTCATGGGTGTTGGCAACAAATAATTTAGAAATGAAGTCTTCTTCTTTAAAGGAAGTTGCCTTTTTCCCTGTACCACCCCTTCTTTGAGATCTATAGACATCTAATGGTTGCGTCTTTGCATAACCTTCTCTCGATAAAGTTACAATGAGATCTTCTCTTGGTATCAGATCTTCATCAGTGAAATCAGAGTAAAAC
Organism: Gammaproteobacteria bacterium; assembly: GCA_012965065.1. GTDB lineage: Bacteria > Pseudomonadota > Gammaproteobacteria > Steroidobacterales > UBA11654 > DTSX01. Next base: position 2,510 of record DTSX01000006.1, on the reverse strand, counting down.
GCGACGATTTCAGTTTTACGTTCATCGCCATATTTACTCTTGGTTTCTAGCAACTCATCTTTAATTACTTGTGTCAAGGTATCGGCGTTTTCAAGAACATTCGTAAATCCTTTAATATCATCTAATAGTGAGGAGTATTCTGTAAATATTCTGTCTTGTTCGAGTCCTGTTAATCGATGTAATTTAAGTTCCAGTATTGCTTTCGCCTGTTCAATGGAGAGCTTGTAACCTTTCTTGTGGATACCAAACTTAATATTCTGATCAAATGCTTGTGGTCTGGTAGAAACATTGTCTGCTTTTTTAAGCATCGCAATTACCTTACCCGGTTTCCATAATTTAGAAATTATTTTTTTTTGTGCTTCTGCAGGTGTTTTAGATGCTTTGATTAAAGCAATCATTTTATCAATATTTGTCAATGCAATAGTCTGTCCTTCAAGGATATGAGCTCTGTTGATCGACCTGTTTAGATTAAATAGTGTCCTTCTAGTTACAACCTCTCTTCGATGAGCAAGAAAGGCTTCAAGTATTTGTTTCAGGTTCAATAATTTTGGCTGACCATTAACGATGGCAACCATATTGATGCCAAAAACGCTCCCGAGCATGGTTTGTTTGTACAGGTTGTTCAACAGCACATCTACAATCTGTCCCCGTTTAAGCTCTATAGCTATCCTCATCCCATCTTTATCTGACTCATCCCTTAGCTCAGAGATCCCTTCAATTTTTTTGTCTCTCACCAACTCTGCAATTTTTTCAATTAATCTTGCCTTATTGACTTGGTATGGGAGTTCAGTAACTATAATTGACTCTCTGTCAGAATCGCCTATCGGTTCAGTGTGGGTTTTGGCCCGGATATGAACCCTACCCCTGCCCGTCTCATAAGCAGATTTAATTCCATCGATCCCGTGAATAGTTGCAGAAGTTGGAAAATCAGGTGCTGGTATAACGGTCATCAAATCATCTATGCTGACATCGGATTGCTCAAGCAACATAATTAAACCGTCCACCACTTCGTTCAAGTTGTGTGGGGGTATGTTGGTCGCCATGCCAACTGCAATTCCAGCCGAACCATTAATGAGCAGGTTTGGTATTCTTGTGGGAAAAACAGAAGGCTCAGATTCGGATTCATCGTAATTGGGAGTAAAATCAACTGTGTCCTTGTCTAAGTCAGCAAGGAGCTCTTGGGTAATTTTTTCCATACGGACTTCGGTGTATCGCATTGCAGCTGCAGAATCCCCATCTACAGATCCAAAATTTCCTTGACCGTCAACCAGAGGGTATCTTAATGAAAAATCTTGAGCCATTCTGACAATTGTTTCATAAACAGCACTGTCACCGTGTGGGTGGTATTTACCAATGACATCACCTACTATTCTTGCTGATTTTTTATATGCTTTGGTGTGGTCGTTGCCCAAGACTTTCATTGCATATAGAACTCTCCTGTGGACTGGTTTTAGCCCGTCTCTAACGTCTGGCAGAGCCCTACCTATGATTACGCTCATGGCGTAATCAAGGTACGATTTTCGCATTTCGTCTTCTAGGTTTATCTGTGTTATTTTACTGGTCATATAGCTTCAACGAGTACACTGGAATTTGCATTTTCCAACTGTTTTATAAAGTTAATATTAATAGCCGTTATAATGATCGAAAATCAGTTACAATTTTACCATATTGACCATCAATCAAGAACAACTAAAGTCTGCTAAGAAGACAATATAAATGAAGAAATCCAGCGTAAATTTTAACCAAGAAGAACTCAATAAATTTAACAAATTAGCCGACCATTGGTGGGACCCAAAAGGTGATTTTTATTCATTGCACATGCTCAACCCATTGCGATTTAATTACATAAAACAACACACCGACCTTCAAACCAAAAAGTGCCTAGACGTAGGCTGCGGTGGAGGCATACTCACAGAATCCTTGGCAACCAAAGCATCTGTTGTAACAGGCATTGATTTAGCCGAAAATGCATTGTCTGTTGCCGAAAAACATTCAACCACATCCAATTTGAAAAATATTAACTATGAACAAAGCTCTGTTGAGGATCATTGTGAAAAAAATAAGTCAGAATATGATGTACTCACCTGCATGGAAATGTTGGAACACGTCCCAAATCCTGAACAAATTGTCATGGCGTGTTCTTTAGGAGTCAAACAAGGCGGTCATCTCTATTTTTCAACGATCAACCGAAATCTAAAATCATTTTTAATGGCCATAGTAGGTGCTGAATACATATTAAAATTACTACCGAAGGGAACCCATGAATATGATCAGCTTATCAAACCTTCAGAATTAGATCTGTGGGCCAGGAAAGCAGATTTGAAATTGATTGATCTTTCTGGTGTTTCCTACAATCCCATCAATGAAACCTTTAAATTAAGCAGGGATGTTTCAGTCAACTACATGATGCATTTTATCAAGGACTAAAAAACATGAATGGCCATAAAAAAGCCGTTTTATTTGACCTGGACGGAACCTTGGTTGACACTGCACCTGAAATGCATTTGGCA
>DTSX01000005.1 GCA_012965065.1 Gammaproteobacteria bacterium | reverse complement strand
CAAGAAGATATTGCTTGGGATGAAGACCAATACCGACAAGACGAATACGAGGTACATGTAGCAACCAAATCGATGGTAATGATCTTTGTCGAAACCAAAGGGTGGCCAGAGATGGAAGTGACCCAGGAAGCGGGGTGGAATCGCCTTGCTGACGTTGCACTGCCCTTAATGAACGACATTATTAAGCGCCACTACTCACCCGGGGGAACAGTAATCAGAGCGATGGCTGCCAAGCTTCTTGCAGGCAAGAATATTACACCGCATTGGGATAAGCACCCATCCTTTCATTGCGGACATCGCATTCATGTGCCGATTACGACCAATCCTCGCGTGAGATTCAACATCAGTGGAAAACCCTACCGATTTAAAGTTGGTGAAGCGTATGAAATTAATAATCAAAAAACACATTCGGTAACCAATAAAGGGACCGAAGATCGTATTACTTTTATTTTTGATTATGTGCCGCTCGGAGAAATTGAGAAGTTACCTGCAGCGGTCTGATCGGAAACTGTTGAAAACGCCTGTTGACACTAAATTTCTAGTTTGCGTTTTTTTTGTTGAGACCTGATTTCCTGATAGCCACTGGGATATTTGTTAGCTTTTCTGAGGCAATAATATGTGCGCCAGCTATTGCTGGCATTTTTGATAGTTCCTGCAACTGTTCTGCACAGATTTCGATTCCTTCTTTTTCGGGATCTTTTGCATTGCTTAAACGTGTAATGATGTCATTGGGAATGATGACATTGGGCCTGTTTTTGATCACCCATTGTGCATCTTCTGCCGAGCCTAAGAGGACAATTCCTGCCACCACATGACAGCGCCATAAAAGCTTGGTTTCTCCCAGGCGTTGCATATAAGTACGCAGCAAATCCATATCTAAGCAGGTATGTGTAAAGACAAACTGGGCACCTGCATCCACTTTTTCGGTTATGTTTTTTGCCGGCCAACCTGGTTTTGGTGCGTGAGCAGTCACCACACCACCAAGAAAAAAATTTCCTTCAGATGCAATGTTTGCATCTTTTCTCATGATGTTGGCAATCCGAATGAGTTCGGTTGCATTGACATCCATGATGGCTTTTGGTCTTGGTTGAAAATCATCTGGCACCCGATCTCCACGCACCAGAGATATACTGGTGATACCTAATGCTGAGCAGCCGAGTAAATCACTTAAGAGTGAAATGCGATTTCGATTCCTGCAACTCAACTGCACGATTGGATCCACTCCAGCGGCTATGAGCAGTGCCCCCGCAGCTAAAGTCGACATATGGATGCGTCCAGATTGATTGTCTGTTATCAGTATTGCATCCACATAATCACGAAGAATATCTGCTTGCATCTTAATGCTATTAGCATCGGTCTCAGGCCTAAGAAAGATTTCCGATGTAATTACAAAATCCTGTGTGTTAAGCGCTTTTCTGAAATTTTTCAATTTATTATTATCTGCCTTAGGATGTTAAGTTGTTTGCTGATGATGAGGCATTAAAGGTATAAGGTTCCTTAATGATGTACAAGCCTGAATTATAGGGTGATGAATAATTTATACTAAGCTGGAGTTTCTTGACAACCAATGATGAACTCCCGATTTTAATTGAATACGAGGATAGAGCCATTTCAACTAAGTTGAGTCAACAAGAAGCGTTTAAGCAAGCATTCTCTTATCTCAAATCTGGAGACGCAAAGATGTGCCTTACTGTGTGCAACGTGACTCTCCAACAATTTCCCAAAGACTTAAACTTATTGTGCCTCTGCGCGCGTGCCAATATTGCGCTTCGGTTATTGGAGGATGCAAAAAAGAGTCTTGATAAAGCTATTCTTATTGCTCCAGATTTTGCAATTGCAAGAGACACTTATGGCGATCTTCTGCTCATCCAAGGAAAACCCGATAGGGCACTCAAAGAATACCAAAACACGCTCCGATTGGATCCTGATCGTCTTCGTATAACCGAGAAGATCGACCGGGCCAAAGCCATGCAAATTGAACTGCGGAAATTACAGCAGGGCGCGGCAGAGGATCGCAGCGCAACCCCAAAACCACGCATGTCGTTTGAAGATGAAATGGCGCAAGCACTCGAGCATCAGGAAGCAGACCGGAATCAGGAAGCAGAGGACATTTACCGCAGTATTTTAAAAAGAGACCCCAATCACGTTGAAGCAGCCCGCCTGTTGGCTCGAATCGCTATGGACCATGAACGCTATGGAGAGGCAGAAATATTTTTGACACATGCTCTTCAGAATGCCCCTGATTATGCCCGTGCATGGGTCGATTTAGTCAACGCCCAACAGCAGCAAGACAAGTACGATGAGGCCACAAAAAGCGCACTTGAACTGTTGAGGATTACCCCGGATAGCCCTGAATCTCATATGATGTATGCAGGTGTGATTGGCTCAGCTGGACGTCATGAAGAAGCGATTATGGCTTATGAAAAAGCGATTGCGTTAGAACCTGAAAAACCGGGAGCGTTCTCCAGTATGGCGCATCATCTGAAAACCATTGGCCGCCAAGATAAGGCAATAGCAGCTTACCGCCAGAGTATTGCAATCAAACCCGATCACACCGAATCCTATTGGAGTATGGCGAATCTTAAGACTTTCCAGTTTGACAATGAAGAAATTGATGCCATGCAAGCATTACTCTTGGAAAAAGATTTACCCGACGCATCACGCGTTCACGTATACAACGCCTTAGGGCATGAATACGAATCCCGGAAAGATTACCCAAAGGCATTTGCTAACTTCAGTGCTTGCAATCAGCTGCGCCGGAAATCGGAATCCTACGATCCGGTGGAAACAGAAACTCAGCACGAGAAAATTATTGCAATATTTAATAAAAAATTCCTAGACCAAACTGCTGCTGAGGTTAGCGAGGTCTCGCCAATTTTTATCATTGGATTGCCGCGTTCCGGGTCAACGCTCATCGAGCAAATTCTGGCCAGTCATTCACAAGTTGAAGGCACCCATGAACTGAGTGATTTACCACGCACCATGCAGTCCGCACGACGCAAAGGCTCTGTACACAAAAGTTTCCCAGAAAGCATAGAGCATCTTGATCTCGAACAGTGGGCTGAGATCGGCCAAGATTACCTCAAAAGTACGCAAAAATACCGGACCGATCGGCCATTCTTTGTCGATAAAACGCCGAATAATTTTATTTTTGCTGGTGTTCTTAAATTGGCTTTGCCCAACGCAAAAATTATCAATGCAAGACGCCACCCTCTGGACAGTTGCTTTGGATCTTACAAACAGCTATTTGCCAGCGGCCAGCCGTTTACCTATGACTTGTTTGAATTGGGAGAGTATTACATGGAATATCAATATCTTATGGAACATTGGCATGAAGTGATACCGAATTTTATCCTTGACGTTCATTACGAAAAAGTTGTCAATGATCTTGAGACGGAGGTGAAGCGAATGCTTGATTTTTGTGGTTTATCCTTCGAGGAGAATTGTTTGCGTTTTTACGAGACGGAAAGGGCGGTTAAAACCGCCAGCTCAGAACAAGTCAGACAACCCCTTTATTCCAGTTCGGTCAATCTTTGGCGTAATTATGAAAACAACCTCGGTGACTTGATAGACATTCTCCAACCGTTGCTGATCAAATTGCCCAAATCTGAACAGCCTTCTGCGTTGCAAAAAATAGACTGATTTTTTAGTAATTTTTTGACAAATATACTTGTAGTTGAGGCGCAACTATTCTACATTAATTGGAAAGAACTTGTTGTTGCACAAACTAGATAGAGTTTGTGGTAGCTGATCGTATTAATTTAGTAGGGGAAAATTAATGTTTAAGGAACATTCCAAAACAACTTTAAATCCAGTCCACTTGGCTGTACTAGCGGCTCTTTATCCAGCTTTTCAAGCGGTAGCTCAAGATGATTTAACACTCGAAGAGATTGTGGTAACTGCCACAAAACGTACCATGGACATTCAGGATATTGCTTCAGCTGTGCAAGCTATTCCAGAGGCAACTTTGAAACAAATGGGTGCGAAAAGCATGGAAGACTTTGGCCGTTTTATGCCGGGAGTTAATATAGTCTCCGGGGTTACCGGTAGTACCGTGGTTTTCCGAGGAGCGATTACCGGTGCCGGCTACATTGCCTCGTCGACTGGCTCAGTCTATTTGGATGAACTACCCCTAACACAAGTAGGCTCGCAGCCGAATGTGCGTTTGGTTGATATTGAGCGTGTTGAGGCATTGTCTGGACCACAAGGAACACTCTACGGTTC
>DTSX01000004.1:22929-50851 GCA_012965065.1 Gammaproteobacteria bacterium | reverse complement strand
GCTTGTGCGGGCCCCCGTCAATTCCTTTGAGTTTTAGCCTTGCGGCCGTACTCCCCAGGCGGGGTGCTTAACGCGTTAGCTCCGTCACTGAGACCTGAGGCCCCAACAACTAGCACCCATCGTTTACGGCGTGGACTACCAGGGTATCTAATCCTGTTTGCTCCCCACGCTTTCGCACCTCAGTGTCAGTATTGGTCCAGAGTGCCGCCTTCGCCACTGGTGTTCCTTCCTATATCTACGCATTTCACCGCTACACAGGAAATTCCACACTCCTCTACCATACTCTAGCCTGACAGTTCGAAATGCCGTTCCCAGGTTGAGCCCGGGGCTTTCACATCTCGCTTATCAAACCACCTACGCGCGCTTTACGCCCAGTAATTCCGATTAACGCTTGCACCCTCCGTATTACCGCGGCTGCTGGCACGGAGTTAGCCGGTGCTTCTTCTGTTGTTAACGTCACGGCTAGCAGGTATTAACTACTAACTTTTCCTCACAACTGAAAGTGCTTTACAACCCGAAGGCCTTCTTCACACACGCGGCATGGCTGCATCAGGGTTTCCCCCATTGTGCAATATTCCCCACTGCTGCCTCCCGTAGGAGTCTGGGCCGTGTCTCAGTCCCAGTGTGGCTGATCATCCTCTCAGACCAGCTACAGATCGTAGCCTTGGTAAGCCATTACCTTACCAACTAGCTAATCTGACTTGGGCTCATCCATTAGCGAGAGCTTACATGTAGAGGCCCTCTTTCCTCCGTAGAGATTATGCGGTATTAGCCCGGGTTTCCCCGAGTTTTCCCCCACTATTGGGCAGATTCCCAAGCATTACTCACCCGTCCGCCACTCGTCAGCAAAGATTCACTCCGAAGAGATCATCTTATCTGTTACCGTTCGACTTGCATGTGTTAGGCATGCCGCCAGCGTTCAATCTGAGCCAGGATCAAACTCTTCATATTAAATAAAGATTTGATTCGTGCTCACAAAAATTACAAAAAATTTTGTAGGTTTTTGCTCGCACCTGTAACTACTGCACCGACACGAGCACCCACACAAATTACCTAAACAGATTTTTAAAGAACAAAACCGGTCAAACTGTTTTGACCGAACGAGCATTATAATAACATGCTCAGGATGTTCAACAGTTAATATTTAAATAAATTCAACTTTAGCAAAGCGGTGTTTGCCAAAGGACAAGATATGCCTTGAATTTGCATCCATTTGCAGTTGGCTTCTCTCAATTTTTTCACCCTCCAATCTCACCGATCCAGCCTTGATTGCACGATGACCCTCAGAGACGCTGGTCACCAGATTTGCTAAATAAAGAACCTTAGCCATGTTGACAATTCCAGGCTCTGACTCCACCTCGGAATAGTTAATGGAAACTGACTTTATCTCTTCAGGCATCTGCCCTTGTTGGAATTGCCTGAGAAAGGATGCTTTTGCATCATCAGAACTTTGTTTGCCATGAAATCGTTCAACAATTTCCTCGGCAAGCAGAAATTTAATATCTCTTGGATTCTTGCCCTTCTTTACCTGTTTTTGCAGCAACCCGATCTCATCGAGTGAACGTGCGCTCAATAATTCAAAGTACCGCCACATTAACTCATCGGAGATCGACATAATCTTGCCCAACATGTCCTTTGGAGAATCTGTTAAGGCAATGTAATTATTGGCAGTTTTAGACATCTTTTTAACCCCATCGAGACCCTCTAATAAGGGCAAAGTGATAGCCGTTTGTGGCGGTTGCCCATAGAGTTGCTGAAGATGCCTACCGACCAAAAGGTTAAATTTTTGATCCGTGCCTCCTAGTTCCACATCTACTTCCAAAGCAACGGAGTCATAAGCTTGGACCAATGGATAAAGAAGTTCATGTATAGAAATAGGATTGCCTGTCTTGAATCGATTTTTAAAATCATCCCTCTCAAGCATTCTTGCGACAGTGTATTTCGATGCAATCTCAATTAATTTAGACGAGTTAACTTGTTGCATCCAACTGGAGTTAAACTCAATTCTAGTTAGATCTTTATCCAGTATTTTGAATATTTGCTTCTCATAGGTTGCTGCATTCTCGTCAATTTGCTCTCGAGTCAACACAGGTCGTGTCTCATTCACACCGGATGGATCACCAATCATTCCTGTGAAATCACCAATCAGGAAGATTATCTCGTGACCAAATTCCTGGAATTGACGCATTTTGTTGATGATGATTGTGTGTCCCAAATGAAGATCAGGTGCGGTTGGATCAAAACCAACTTTTATTTTTAATGGTTTCTTTTGATGGAACCGCTTGGTAAATTCTTCTTCAACGAGAATTTCTTCGGTTCCCCGTTGGATTTCCAGCAATTGTTTATCTTTAGAAATCATATGCAGACTTTCTTATATTATTGATGGTTCTGATCTTAATAATAAACGATTGAATGAAATTATGTAGGTCATTTTTTTTCGGATATATAATGAATTTTAGAAAAGAAAATATGATATGAAATCTAAACTTTATATTGGAGTAATGTCAGGTACCAGCATGGATTCAATGGATGCTGCTTTGGTGAAAATTGAAAATAATTCGTGGTCAATTATCAATTCAGCAAGAAGAGAATTCACTCCCAGTTTGCGAGAACAACTATTAATATTCTCGAGAGAAAGTCAAAATATTTCCTTGAAAGATTTCATTGTGATTAATGCAAAAACAGGCATTGAATTCTCCAAGTGCATCAACCAGTTAATTGAACATCAAGGCATTAAACCCGGCGATATTACAGCAGTTGGTTTGCATGGGCAAACCCTGTTTCACCATATTGAAAGTCAATATTCAGGTTCATTGCAGATTGGTAGCCCAAGTATTGTCGCAGAAAAAACCAATATAGCAGTGGTGGCAGATTTCAGAAATTCTGATATTGCAGCCGGTGGTCAAGGCGCACCTCTAGCCCCAGCGTTTCACTCTTGGATGTTTGGCAGCAACAAACACAAGAGAATATTGATCAATATTGGTGGCATAGCCAACATATCAATCCTATTGAACAAGAAATCCTTTTTTGGCTATGACATAGGGCCGGGCAATGCTTTATTGGATGCTTGGATAGCAAAAAACAAGCAAGAAAAATACGATAATAAAGGTGAATGGAGCAAAAGTGGCAAACCCAATATGAAACTCTTAAAAATTTTTAAATCGGATCCATTTTTCAAAAAAACACCACCCAAAAGCACAGGATCTCATGATTTCAATCTGGAATGGATTCTGTCTACGAAAAAACGATTTGGACAGAGGCTTTTGGCTAAAGATATTCAAGCGACTCTGACTCTATTGACTGCTGAATTGATTGTTGATGCCATTAATAAATGTCCAAAAGATAGTGACATTGCTTTCTCTGGTGGAGGCATCAAAAACCTATCACTGATGGCCTTAATTAAGAACAAATTGAGTGGCCGTCACATTCAATCAACAACAGATTGGGGAATTGCTCCTGAATGGGTGGAAGCAGCTGGTTTCGCATTTCTTGCACATCAAAGAATGCAAGCTAAGCCGGTAGAACTGACAAAAACAACTGGGTCAAAAAAGAAATCTGTGCTGGGGGCAATTTATTTGCCGCCTCAATAACATTATTGTGTGCGCCACCACATCGGTGAAGATGCCGCCGCGGTTGATCCAGAATTGCCATCCGTGGGAGTCGTTATCGATTGAGTCAGATTTTTCTTAATTCTTAGCGGCAAGTCGAAACGCCTTCTCCAAATCTTTTTGTACCGCCGGCGGGGTTCTTTCGTAGTGATCGAGTTCCATGGTGAAACTGCCCTCACCTGCTGTGAGTGATTTGAGTGTGGTCTGGTAGTTTCCGAGCTCCGCTAGTGGCACTTCTGCTGATATTCTCACCCGATTTCCTGCAACTGCGACACTACCAGCGATTCGACCTCGAACGCCAGACAAGTGGCCAGTGATATCCCCCACATAGCTACTGGGAGTGGTGACCTCTATTTTGGCGATCGGCTCCAGCACAATGGGCTCCGCTTTGGAAATAGCGTCAGAGAAGGCACGTTTGCCCGCGGCGACGAATGCAACTTCCTTGGAATCCACCGGGTGGTATTTACCATCGTACACAATGACCTTCACGTCCTGCAGCGGGTAGCCAGCAATGGCACCGTCGTCGAGGACTTGTTTGACACCCTTCTCCACGGCAGGTATGAACTGCCTCGGTATAGTGCCACCAACAACTTTGGTGGAAAATTCAAACCCACTTCCCCGTGGTAATGGCTCGATTCTCAAGAATACTTCTCCAAACTGTCCCGCGCCGCCCGTCTGCTTTTTATGTCGATGGTGACCCTCAGCTTCGCGGGTTACGGTCTCCAAGTAGGCTATTTTGGGTGGGTGGGTGGATATCTTGATGCCGAACTCTTCCTTCATGCGCTCAAGCACCATCCGGAGATGTAGCTCACCCATCCCTCGGAGCACGGTCTCATTTGCCTGGGCATTGAATTCCACCTTCACGCTGGGATCCTCTGTGGTCAGCTTATGCAGCGCATCGGACATCTTTTTTTCCTGGCCCCGTTGAGTCAGTTCCAGAGCCACACTATACATGGGCGCTGGCATTTGCACAGACTTCATGTGCAGTTCGTCTTCATCGTGACTGGAATGAATAACGGAATCGAAACGAAGGTCTTCTATTTTTGAGACAGAGCAAAGATCCCCTGATACTGCAGTTGAAATTTCTTTAAGATTTTTACCCTGGGCTTGATACAAATGGGCAAGTCTTACCGTTTTTCGTTGATCACCGACAAAAACCTGATCGCCCTTCTTGACTGAACCTTGATGGACTCGAAAGGTCGCAAGCCGACCTACATAAGGATCAACGTTGACCTTAAAGACATGGCCTACAAAATGGTTATCCACCTCGCCCGCACTTATTGTGACAATTTTTTCTTCCCCTTGGTCATTAAAGAATTCCGGGGGATTTCCTTCCATCGGGTTTGGCATGAGCTTGGATAAAATGCGTAACAATTGTTGAATACCGGCGCCTGTGTCAGATGAGACGAAGCAGACAGGGATTAAATGACCGGCTCGCAACGCACGCTCAAACGGATCATGCAGTTGTTCCAGAGAAATGTCGTCACCCTGCTCCAGATAGGCTTCCATGAGTTCGTCATCGAGCTCCACGACTTGGTCAAAGATTTCCGTGTGGGCAGCTTCCACAGAAGCGAAATCCGGCGTCTCATCTGCGGGTTCAAAGAAACAATCTGCTATGGCTTTTCCCTGTTGCGCAGGTAGATTCAGTGGCAGGCATTGCCGGCCGAATGTTTTTCGAATTTCCTTAAATATGCCTTCTAGGTTTACATTTTCTGCATCGATTTTGTTAATAATGATAAGCCGACAGAGTTTACGTTGTGCACTGAAGTCCATCATGCGTTGAGTAACAAGTTCGACACCCGTTTGAGCATTGACGACAATCGCCGCGGTATCGACCGCTGGCAGCACACTCAAGGCGCGTCCCATGAAATCCGGATATCCAGGAGTGTCCAGCAGGTTGATGAAAGTACCATCGATTTCAAGATGGCACATGCTCGCTTCGAGAGAGTGTTGGAGGCGCTTCTCTTGGTCCGTGTAATCACAAACTGTAGTGCCCTTGTCGACACTACCGGCTGACTTAATAGCCCCTGATTTTTCTAGCAGGGCTTCAATCAGCGTGGTTTTTCCGGACCCTGCATGGCCAACCACAGCGATATTTCGAATATTCTTAGTGCTGTGGAGCGTCTGAGATGCCGCCACCGAGTCCCCCTTTACTACTTAATAAGAAAATATTAATCTTTTGATTATGAAAAAGAAGAACCACAACTGCATGTGGTTGTAGCGTTGGGATTCTTGATCACAAATCTAGCACCCTGAAGGTCTTCCTGAAAATCGATTTCAGCTCCCATTAAGTACTGGATACTCATGGGATCAACGATAAGTCGCACACCTCTTTTTACAACTTCTGTATCACCTTCATCTTTATTCTCATCAAAGGAGAAGCCGTATTGAAAACCAGCACATCCGCCACCAGTTACATAAACCCGCAGATTCAAGTCTGGATTTTCTTCTTCAGTAAGTAATGAGCCTACTTTCATTGCTGCAGCATCAGTAAAGATTACCGCCTCAGTATTTAGATTATTATTCGATTCCATTTGTTCCATTTGTGTTTTTACTTAAATTTAAAAATCGACTAGATTATACCCTATTCATGGGTTAAAAAAAGTTTGAAATTCACTTAAAACTTGCTCATAAACATGCTGTTTAAATCGTATAACCTGTTTTGCCGGTAAGGCTGGATCAACCCACTTCCAATTATCAAATTCTTGGTTAAATTTTGAAGGATGAATCAAGCTTATTGCTTCTTCTGAACCGGTCAATTTGAGCAAAAACCATTTCTGCCTCTGGCCAATAACAAAAGGCTTCCCTTTCTTTAATTTTCGTAAGTGTTTTTTTGGAATTTTATATTGATACCAGTTGTTGGATTCAGACAAGAGCTCAGTGTCATTTTTAGTCAGGCCTGTTTCTTCCAGTAATTCTCTATACATGGCACTCTCAGGTGTTTCGCCAATGTGGATGCCTCCTTGTGGAAATTGCCAACCGGATTGGTAGCGTCTTTTTGCAAAAAATAATTCTTTCTGCCGGTTCATCAGAACTATCCCTACATTGGCTCTATAACCATTTTTATCAATCAGATCAACCATTTCAATGGTCAGTTGATTCTTGCAATAAAAAATTCAAGCTGGTTAATTTATACATCAGAAAAATAGGATTTACCCTGCTCCATCATTGCAACAAAATCTGCCTCATTGCCTGTATCCACATAGTCAAAAATATCCTGGATTGCCTGATTAAGTTCAGCAATAGTTTTTAAGCTGAATTTATTTAAATATTGTATTTCATAGTACAAATGTGGGTTCTCATCCGTCACTCTTTTAGCCACTCCCAACTGATCTTTAAAGGTAGTGCTGGAGAGCTTGGAAAGCAGGTCTTTCCTTTCCCCACTCGCAGATAATACTTTTGCAAAGGCGATGTTAAGTGCATGGGATAAACCCAGAACATAGGAAATTGCGAAATCATGATTATCCAAGGACATCTTGATTTGTTGGGCTGTTGTTGATTCAAAAAGTTTCTGCACTTTTTCAAGTGATTGATCCGAACCAACCTCCATGAAAATAATGTGCTTACCAGTCAATAGATCTGTATTGGGGCCAAACATCGGGTGAATAGAAGCAACCTGCATTCCTTTTTCTGCCATTTGTTTTAGTGTTTCTTTGAATGGTGCTTTTAAGGAGCCGATATCAAAAATCAATCCAGTTCTTGCTTTGTCCAACATCTGACTTAATATCGAAGCAGACTCCCTAAGCGGTGCTGCCACAACCGTTACATCATAACGATCATCCGTCTCTTGCCAACTACTGAAGGTATTCTCTGTCTCACCATTGGCATTTGGGTCTGCTATATGAACATCAAAACCCTGAGATTTCATGAATTCCACAAACCAATTCCCCATTCTGCCTGCTCCGCCAATTACCAATGCGGATCGGCCACTGCCCTGTCCTTCTGCCTGAACCCTGGCCTTTTCCTGTGTTTTTAATGAACTTTTGATCAGTAATTGCATCACGTCAACAATTACATCAGGTTCCATATTCAACTTTTCTGCATGAGATGTTGCCAATTCAAGAACTTGTTTTTCACGCATAAAATCTCTGGTTGGCTTGCCTGCTTTTCTTTTTATTGACCCAATGTTTTTGGACAGGGACTGCCGCTGATGGATCAGGTCAATAATTTTCATATCTACCTCGGTGAGCTGCTCTCTGAGTGTTTTCAGATCCGTCATCGTTTTCTGACCCTCAATTATCTCCTAATCAAAAATCCACAGTAATCATAAAGAATTTTTTTATGCTAGCCCATCGAGGCTGGTATGATTCATAAAGAAAACTGATTATAGCAAATTGAATCCCCGATAATGTGCAAGATGTTAAGCCGATCGATGACAAAAAATCCACTCTTATTACTGCAGTCATGGCTGAATGAAGCCATAGAATCAGACCTGCAACCCAATCCGGATACTATGGCAATTGCCACAGCTGATTCTGAAGGTGTGCCCAATGCAAGAATGGTATTGTGCAAAGAAATCAATGCTGAAAAAGGCTACGTCGTTTTCTACACCAATTATAACTCTGTCAAAAGCATAGAAATTAAAGAAAACCCGAAATCCAGCGCCTTGTTCCATTGGGACAAACTGGGATACCAGATCAGGATCAGAGGTGAAATCTTGCAATCTCCAGACGAGGAAAATGATGCCTATTTTGCTACCCGCTCTCTTGGAAGCCAAGTTGGTGCCTGGGCAAGCGATCAGAGCAATCCTGTAGAAAACAGACAAGCGCTCGACGACCAATTCCAGCAAATACTTGACCGCTTCAACCTTACCAACGAATCCATCACCCGGAACGAGCAAAAAATACCAAGACCTCCGTACTGGGGCGGCTACCGCCTGTGGATTGAAGAGGTTGAATTCTGGCTCAACCGCAAAGACCGGCTCCATGACAGACTCCATTTTAAACGGTCTCTTACCATCAGCAGTAAGGGTATCGAAACAGGAGACAATTGGACCGTTAAGAGGCTCCAGCCATAAAAATAATTGACAAAATTATTGCTTTAAGTTCTAGTTGTTGATGTTGAGATTCTAATCACTGTGATTGGATTGGGAAACTGGTGATCTTGATATTCCAGTGCTGCCCCCGCAACGGTGATCGAGTGTAATCCAATATCCGAATAGTTTGTCTATTCAATCCACTGTTTAACTACGGGAAGGTATATTGGACTGGGAAACCCACTCATCAGCCCGGAGACCGACTCAATGGAAACAAACCAGTACGGTGGGTGCATAAAACATAGTCTTCTTTTTGTTTGTCCCACAAATCTGTGTTTGAGATGTAAATTTATCTAGGGAATAAACATGGAACTAAAAAAGATTCTTTCTTTGCTGGTAATTTTAGCCGCAGTATCTGCACAGCAATCTTTTTCACAAACTTCGCCAACTATGTCAAATCTTATCGTTGCCGCCACAAAAACACACTTACCCAAACAAAAAATTCTGATCCCAGTAACAATATTAGACGCTGAGGATATAGCACTCTCAGGTGCCAATAATTTATCTGAAATACTCCGGTTTATTGCCGGAATTGATGTCACTTCCAATGGAGGTCCTGGCCAAATTGCTTCGATATTTATGCATGGCTCAAACAGCAATCATACATTAATCCTAATTAATGGGATTAAAATTAACGATTCGGCCACAGGAACCGCGGCAATACAAAATATTCACCCAGATCTTATAGAAAAGATAGAAATCATTAAAGCTCCAAGGACCAGTTTGTATGGATCAAATGCTGTAGGCGGTGTCATTAACATCATCACAAAAAAACAGACTAAAACCGGTTATGAAATTGGCTATAAAACTGGCTCTGATAACACTGATACCATTAATTTCATGGGCGGTTTCCATTCTAGTGAGATACAAGGGGGTATTCAATTTCACCAATACAAAACAGACGGATTTCCTGCAAGAACTGAAAGCAACGTTGCCAGTGGTCACGAGAATGACTCGGTCAATGCTTTTTTAAATTTTGATCACGATAACTGGTCACTGGTGACTAATGTATGGCAAAGCTCTGGAACAACAGAATATCTAGATTTTTTTCTAACGCCTGTTAGCCAAGATTTCAATAACACCACTGGATCGTTAGATATCAATAAAATATTCAGCGATAGATGGGTATCCAATCTTAATTTTGGTTTCAGTAGAGACGATATAAAACAGAATGAAACACCTGACTTTAATGACAGTAAGAAACTTTTTTTTGAGTGGCAAAATACTATCCATGCCAACGACAATCATCAAATTGTTGCAGGCATATATTTAGCAAATGAAAAATTTGACGCCAGCAACTATGGTTTGGATATTGCCACAGAGGCAAATTCTACAGCTCTTTATATTGAAGACATAATCAACCGAGGCAAGCATCAGCTGCTCACAGCAGCAAGAATCAGTAACAAAGAGGGCATTAAGGATAAGCTAACGTGGAATATTGAGTACGGCTTTATCATTAATCCTTCAATGAGACTATTGCTTAATGCTGGTCGAGCAACAAGAAATCCTTCCAGTTTTGATCTTTATGGGTATGGAGGCAATCCAGAACTAACTCCAGAAATCTCGAAGAATATCGGTATTGGTATTGCAATGATTCCTTCTGACAAGCTTAGTGTTGAATTCTCAGCCTTTAGCAATGAGATTACAGACCTAATTACCTTTAATTATAATGATTTTAAGCTCTACAACATTGAGCAAGCAAGAATTAGAGGCATTGAGGGGCATATAGAATACCTTGCCAACGATTGGAACATTTATTTAAACGCAACACTGCAAAACCCAAAAAACACCACAAGCAAACAAATGCTCTTGAGAAGACCCAAAAAAACTGTTTCCTTGGGATTGAGACGATCGTTTGGATCATTGGATTTCAATATGAATATCCTCCTCAGTGATTCAAGAATGGATTTTGGCGGAGTCAAACTTGATAACTATTTACTCGGCAACATCACCCTTCAATACCATCTCAATGAACGTTGGCTCATCAGGGCAACCATCAATAATATTACCGATGAATCGTACATGCTTGCTAATAATTACAACACTGCCAAAAGGAAAGGTTATTTAGGATTCATTTACCGACCCAAATCCTAATCTTTTTTGCTTCGAGAGTGGGAGAGAAGATAAACTAACATTGGAGAATAGCTTAGGAGTCTATATGGGTAATCGATTGACAAAGATTTTCACAAGAAAAGGTGATGATGGCTCAACCGACCTTGGAAACAATAAACGTGTTCCAAAATATGATCAACAGATTGAAGTTTTTGGCTCACTGGACGAATTAAGTGCCAGCATTGGTATTCTGATAACCTCAAAAGACCTGCCACCAAGGATTGTGGTTTTTCTTACTGAAGTCCAACAAAATATATTCAATTTATCTGGGGAAATTGCAGCACCAGAATTTAGTAATATTGATGCAGCAAATGTTCTTGCATTGGAAAATTTGATCAACGACCTTAATGCAACACTGCCTCCACTGAAAGATTTTGTGCTACCAGGTAGCACTAGAGCTGCAGCCCATTGCCATCAAGCAAGGGCCATTTGTCGGCGGGCGGAAAGACAACTTTGCAAACTTGCGGAGGAAAAAGAAATCAATAGAGAATCTTTGAAATACATCAATCGATTATCAGATGCTTTGTTTGTCGTTGCCCGAACCTTGGCCAGGCAAGAAAATCAAGAAGAAACAATTTGGGATCACGAACGAATTTAGATTGTTGCAATGAAGTGGCATGGATATAGAAATCATCCTCGAACCTGATCTGCATCCCAACCAGGTTGCAGAGTTGGCTGTTGCAGCAGAAAAATATGGGGTAAGAGCCCTTTGGTCGTCCAATTTTTATCAGCAATGGGATGCGTTTCTAAGCCTGATACCAGCAGCACAACAAACGAGTAAAATCCTCTTGGGACCATTGGCGGTAAGCCCTTTTGAAATGCACCCCCTCAAAATGGCAAATGCATTATTAACTCTGAACGAACTGTCTGATGGTCGTGCGATCATAGCTGTAGGTGCAGGTGGAGGGACATTAGGGGCGATGAAGTTTGCTTGTGAACAGGACAGTTGTTCTGGATTAAAGCCTTTCCGGATTATTCGAGCCATTAGAGAAGCAGTGGAGATTTTACTGTCTGCTTCTGAAAAAAAATTCAATCTGAAATACGAAGGTGAAATTTTCAACATTACCCGACCATATATGCAAGGATTTACTTGGGCAAAATCGGCTCGCCCCAAAATTTATACCTGCTCCACCGAACCTCAAATGTTGAGACTTGGTGGCCAATTTGCCGATGGACTGCAAATGAGTGATGTTGCAGTACCGATGTTAGATGGGGCAATGACCAATATTCAAATCGGTCTTGAGAAACGGGAAACACCTGCCGAAGATTTCAGAATAAGCAACTTTTGGGCCTGGCATATTAAAGAGGATAAAGAAGAATCCTTCCAAGAAGCTAGAAGAGAACTCGTCTTTCGTGGATCATTGTTGCCGCCCTTTTCGCTACATCATTTCTTAACGGAAGATGAAGCAAAAATTGTCATTGATAATTTCAATGCCGGGGCCAACAACGAGTTTGCAAAAGCCTACATCAGCCGATCTGGTGTAATCGAAAACGTCCCTGAATCTTTGGTTTCAAAACTGGTTGCAGATTTGAGCTCAGCTGGTGATCTTAGCGATATTGATCGTGAACTTGATCGCTTCAAGCAGTTTAAAAAGAGAGGCATGACTGATCTTTCCATCCGACTCTTTGACGAACCTATGAAAGGACTCAAAATGATCGGGGAAAAAGTACTGCCAGCACTGCGGTAAAATCATGCTCTTAATTGATTGGGTCAAGCTTGAACTTCGCCGACGGGTCACCAAATTATTGTTAGCTCCATCTCCATCGCGCAGAAAAAAAACAAGAGAAAAACGAGAAAAAAAAAGAAGAGCCGAAAATAAACCTCACCAAGTTTTTTATCTCCATCAAGTTGATGACCCATACAGCCATCTTTGCTGTCAAATCTTAGATCAATTAGAAAATTCATACGATATCGAACTGATACCTTTGGTTGTTGGCACTCCTCCTCCATCTTCAACACCTGAAGTTGAAATGCTTAAAAAACACAGTATTGAAGACGCAACAGTGATTGCTCCTTATTACGGCTTGACCTTTGGTACCAGTGAAACTGACATTGAGCCTGAGAATATAAAAATTGCTCAATCAATTTTGTTGGGAACTGAGCAAGAATCTTTTGCAAAAATTTCACTAAATGTAGGTGAGGCCTTGTGGAGAAATGACACAGAGAAGTTGAAGACACTGCAAAAAAATGCAGCCATCTTGCGCGATGAAGAAATTTCAGAAAGCATCAATATCAACAACCAAAAACAGAAACAACTCGGCCATTATTACGGGGGAGTCTTCGCCTATGAAGGGGAATGCTATGGGGGCATTGATCGAGTGCCTTTTTTGGAAGAAAGACTGATCGCACTCGGGGCCAACAAGTTCGATCAGCTATCCATTCTTAAACGCAGGTCATCAAAAGATAAGTTGCCGCTAAAATTGGATGGAATAACCCTTGAAGTCCTATTTTCAGCCAGAAGTCCATATAGTTATCTGGCACTGCCACAACTGATTGAATTCAGGAAACGTTATCCAGTAACAATAGTTTATCGGCCCATTTTGCCAATGGTCATGCGTGGCATGGTCATAAACAGAGAAAAATTGCTCTACATACTGTCTGATTGCACAAGGATTGCAGAGAAAAAAGGTATACCTTTCGGGAATATCATTGATCCTTTAGGTAAAGCGGTGGAAAGATGTTATTCATTATTTAAATTCACCAAAGAGAAGGGCAAGGAAGAAGATTACTTTAATGCATTCCTAAAAGCAGTATGGTCTGAAGGTCAACACGGATATTTGGACAAAACCATTAAAAATGTGGTGGAGAAGATAGGCTTGAATTGGGGGGAAGCAAAAAAAGAATTAGACAACAATGATTGGCGTAAAGAGATAGAAAGAAATCGTTTAGCACTGTACGACGTAGGAAAATGGGGACCACCGACAATGATTTTAAAAAATCAAGACAAAAAAGTTATCTTATCTGTCTGGGGACAAGATAGAATTTGGCTTATTGAAGAAACCTTGTATTTAATGCAAGAAAGAAACAAATAGGATAGATTTAAGGGTCGATTAACAAACTCAACCAATTAAATATGAAAGCAAATCAAAAAATATTTATCACTGGCGCGAGCAGTGGCATTGGTGCTGCAATGGCCATTGAATATGCAAAAAGGGGTTCAATTTTGGGTTTAGCAGCTCGCAGGAAAGAAAAACTCGAACAAATAGCACAAGCATGCTTGGACCAAGGGGCAAACCATGTTGAAACCTATTCTCTGGATGTAACGGATGCAGATTTATCTGAGAAAACAGCCAAGGAATTTATGGAGCTTGGGGAAAAAGGTATTGACATCGTTGTCGCCAATGCAGGCGTAGCTATATCTGACCGACTGTCAAAAGGTGAGTCCTCACGAATCAATCATGTCTTAAACACCAATATTTTAGGCGTTACCAATACCATTATCCCTTTTATCCCCAAAATGAAGGAACAAAAACAAGGAAAATGCGTCATTGTCTCTTCTCTTGCAGGATTCAACCCTATGCCTTATTTCGGCGGTTATTCCGCCTCCAAAGTAGCAGTTAGAATGCTCGGTGATAGCTGGCGAAAGACTTTGTTAAAACACAACATCCAATTTACCACCATCTGCCCGGGCTTCATTAAAAGTGAGATGACCGACGTTAATGAATTTCACATGCTTTTTTTGATGGAGACCGATGTGGCTGCTAAAAAAATGCTGCGAGCCATTGATGTTGGTAAGAAAACCTACATTCTTCCTTGGCAATGGCGAGTATTGATTAATCTCAAGCTGTTCAAATTGGCCCAAAAATTATTGGCCTAGTTAATCAGAAATAATCGAGTTGTATATGTTTCGCATTTTCACTCTTGTTTTCATTGTCCTGCTATCCTGCAGTATTCACTCGCAAGAAATTTTAAGACCGGACCGACCAGTTGCTTTCGTTGGCGGGATGTTGATCGACGGATACGAGGCGGCTGAACCCATTCATCATTCAGTTGTGATATTTGATGACGGACGCATTGTTGCTGTTGGCGAACGCCACAATACTCCAATCCCTGGCAATGCCACTGTCATCGATATTAGTGGCAAGACACTGTTGCCGGGTCTAATCGACGCACACGTCCATGTCGATCTAATAGGGCATGGAGATTACACCCGCTATTATAAATTCCTTCAAGGCACCAAGCGGCTGCATGAGGTCATGCCAATAGCCGCAAAACAGATGCTACGTGCCGGCGTGACCAGTGCTATCGATTTGGGCACACCATTCCAGATACTGGACCTACGCGACAAGATCCGTGCTGGAGAGATTCCTGGACCACGTCTTACAATTTCTGGACCTTGGATAACCCGTATCAGATGGCCCGGGATACCACCCGAATATGAGATCTTCATTGACAGCCCAGAAGAAGCCGCAACAAGGGCTCGGGAGCTGATTGAACAAGGCGCAGACGTTATCAAGGTCTGGGCAGGGCTCACTGAGGAAGATTATCGTGCTGTCGTTGATGTAGCACACCAACATGGGGTGAAAGTGCACGCCCATCTGTACCACCCAGAAGCCATTCGTGCCGCTATTGCTGCAGGCGTCGATGTTTTTCAACACGTGGGATCCGCTCGTAATCCACCATACGACGATGACCTACTGGCACAAATAACACACAACAATATTCCGATTGTGCAGACAATTTCCCACCGTATCTGGGTATATCCGGCGACCGTAGCGTTTCCCGAAAGGCTGTACAACCCGATTCATAAAAAAGACATGCCGCCTGATATTTATGCTGAGGTCATTGATTCATTCAATAATTTTCATCGACTCTCCTATTTCTATGATATTGGGACTGAGACCCGAAATTCTAAAGTGGCAGCACGGCAATTTATAGAGGCTGGTGCTTACATGGGTGTTGGAACCGATGCGGCCAGTCCGCTCAATTTTCACACCGAAGCCATGTGGTATGAAATGTCAGCATTAGTCGAAAGTGGCATGACACCCATTCAGGTTATATCAGCAGCTACCAAAACCAACGCCGAGATCCTTGGTCAGTTTGAACAACTGGGAACGATCGAACCCGGTAAAGTGGCAGACATGATTGTCATCGATGGCAATCCTTTGGCCAACATCGATGCAATGGCACACGTAGAAATTGTCGTGAAGGATGGCGGTGTCTGGTATGCAGAAAGTGCCGCATCCGGACCGGTGATTGAAATCGGTCACGCCTTTTGACGAACTACCGTTTATTAATGATTTGGACCATCAACTAACCAGTGTAGAATTTTTGACCCTTTTTTTGGTGCAAATAAAGTAGATCTGTGGGGGTAAACCGATCGCCATGTTTTTCTGCCAATCGTTCCATTGTTGCAACAATTTGATCCGCTCCCATTGCATCAATCAATCTAAAGGGCCCGCCCATAAATGGAGGGAAGCCCATGCCAAAAATAGCGCCAATATCGCCGTCCTGTGGTGATTCAATGATTTCCCCTTGAAGCGCTACTACTGCTTCGTTGATCATGCACATAAACAAACGATCTTGGATATCCTGCACCTCAATCTTGATTTTTTGATCTCGAGCAAGAATTTTATCGACTTCTGGATTAAATTTGATCTGCTCCCCAGTTTTTTTGTTGTAGATGTAAAAACCACTACCGCCTTTCTTACCAAGAAGCCCGCCTTTGTCATACAGCGTTTTTGCACTCAATGAAATCGGACCCGACTGGTTTTCATCCAACTGATCCAGCATCTCTTCACTCATCACGCTTGCACAAATATCAAGTCCAACCTGATCCATGAGAGATAGAGGACCTATGGGCAATCCCTTGGCCTTAATGGCTCGGTCGATGCTTGCCACGTCCCCTCCTTCATCAACCATCAGCAAAGCCTCATTCATGTAGGGTGAAAGTATACGATTGACGTAGAAACCTGGACTATCCTTAACGATGATGCAAGTTTTACCCTGTTTTACCCCGATGTCATAACAGGCAGCAGCAACTTGATCCGCTGTAGTTTTGGTTCTTACTATTTCGAGTAAGGGCATTAACGGCACTGGGGAAAAATAATGCATTCCAATGATGTTTTCTGGACGTTTTGCCGACACTGCCATTTCGGTAATTGAAAGAGATGAAGTATTGGAAGCAATAATTGTATCGTCGTTTGTGTGCGATTCCACCTCTGCAATAATCTCCTTTTTTAACTCGATATTTTCGAAAACTGCTTCGATAACCAAATCGACTCTTGAAAGATCAGAAAATTCGATGTTGCCGCTCATGCGGTGGATGATTCGCTTGGCGTCAAGGGGTGAAAGTGCCTTCTGTTTGACTTTCTTTTGTAGCCGCTTCCATATCATCTGTTTGGATTGGCTGATTGTTGCATCGCTGACGTCTTTGATGAAGACATCTATGCCATTCTTGATTGAAACTTCGGCAATTCCGGCGCCCATAAAACCTGCCCCCAAAACACCAATCCTGCTGATGGGTTTTGTATTTAATCCTATGGGGTTTTTCTTTTTTGCAGTTGAGCTAAAAAATATTCTCATCAGTTCCTTGCTGACATCACCAATAATTAATTTTTCACAGTTTTCAGACTCGGCTAGATAACCTGCTTGCATCCCTTTTTTAAAACCAGTCTGAACTGAGTCAATAATCGCCAATGGCGCAGGGTAAAACCCTTGGGTCATTTTCATTATCCTTTTGCGTGCTTGGTTGAATACGATTTGATTGCCCAGAAAAGTATGATCAAGAAAACGATTTAGAATGGGTATTTTTCTTTGGCGTCGAGTTGGTTTCTTTGCGAGAGATTTGGCTAAGATACATGCAGCAGCTAAAAGTTTGTTTTCGTTAACCAACTCATCAACCAAACCAATCTTTCGTGCCTTATAGGCAAAAATATTCTTCCCTGTGACCATCATATCAAGGGCGTTGCTTAATCCAATTAAACGCGGCAACCTCTGGGTTCCTCCACCTGCAGGAAGAATTCCCAATTTTACCTCGGGAAGACCAAATTTGGTCGAGGGATGATTCGAGGCAATCCGCCCCTTACAAGCAAGTGCAATTTCTGTTCCCAAACCATAGCAGGTACCGTGTACAGCAGCTACGATTGGTTTAGAAAAATCCTCAATATATTGCAAAATTCGGTGCCCTTCTTGGAAAAAGGGTAAAAAATCACCTTCCTTTTCAGCTTTAAAAGAGTTGATATCAAAACCCGCTACAAAATCTTTTTTCTTGCTGATGAGAACAACAGCCGATAGAGAGTCGTCATTAGCAATACCATCGAATATTTCTTCAAAATTCGACATTGAATCGAACGACAGAATGTTTTGCTCTGAGTTTGCTTTATCCAGCCAAACTACTGCAATACCATCCTTATGTTCTATTTGTATATTTGTTTCAGTCTCAGGACTCATGAATATTTTCAATGGTATCGTTCCAAGATCATGGCATGACCATGTGCACCTGCGGCACAAGCTGCAATCAAGGCATAGTTGGATTTTTGCTTGAGCATTTTATTCGATGCCATAGTGACCAACCGGGCTCCGGTTGCACCAAATGGATGTCCAATAGAGAGAGAGCCGCCTTGGGTGTTTATTTTTTCCATCGGAATTTTACCCAGCATTTGCTTCAATCCTAGTTTCTCCGTTGCAAATGCATCCGATTCCAGTGCTTTCAGAACAGCGAGGACTTGACCAGCGAATGCCTCATGCAACTCAAATACATCAATGTCATCCAGAGTTAAGCCAGTTTTTTGCAACACTTTAGGTATTGCATACGCGGGGCCCAATAACAGCTCATCATCCAAGCTTTGTCCGGTGAATGCAAAGTCTATAATTCTAGATTTTGGTCTTAAATTTAATTCCAAGGCTTTGTCTTCAGTCATGATTAATGTGGCTGCAGCACCATCGGTTAGAAATGAAGAATTGGCAGCTGTAAAAGTTCCGTATTTTCGATCAAAAGCGGGTTTTAAATTTGCAATTCCCTCGGCTGTGGTATCACCTCGAATGCCGTTGTCTTCTTTAATCGATTTGAAATTGGGGGGCAGAGACACCTCAATGATATCCTCAAAGGATCCTTCTTCTGTTGCTTTCGCTGCTAGTTGATGGGATCGTGCTGCAAAAGCATCGGTTTCTTCTCTGGACACACCAAATCTAGACGCGATGATTTCTCCATCCTCTCCCATTGTTCGATTAGTTGAAAACTCAGCAATACTCGGAGGGTCTGGGAAAAAATCACTGGGCCTTAGAGAAAATAAGAATCTGAGACCCTGCATTGGTGTTTTTATTTTTTGTGCTTGGATTAGTTTTTTTCGCATCTTCTTCTTATAACCAATAGGTGTATCGGAAGCACAATCAACGCCACCGGCGATAATCACTTCGGCTTGACCCGATAGGATTTCCCCTATGGCATCGGCGATGGCTCTATTGGCTGAAATACAGGCTTGGCTGACGGTATGACATGGCGCTGATTCTGGAACACCTGCGAGCAGTGCCGACTCTCTAGCCACATTGTGAGTTTTAACATTGGCAACCACATTGCCCATCACAACTCCATCTATCTCTGTTGGATTGATCCCTGTCCTGGAGAGCAGGCCTTTGATTGCCAAGTGCCCCAATTCATAGGTTGCAAGATCTGCATATCCTGTGCCAGCCCTCAAAAAAGGTGTTCGCACACCGTCAACAAAAACAATATTTTTTTCTAAACTCATTAACGCTTATACCTCTTACGAATGAGGGACTGATCATACTATCAAAAATAACCTTTCATTGTTAATGTGCATTTTTTGCTTTGCTCAAAATACAATCTACAATACCCATTGATTCAAAATTATAAACTTCTGCACAGACAAATATCCTATGAAAATTTTCCGAACACAGCGTTTTCTTTGCAGTCCGATCAAACAAAATCAAAATCAGGTAACACTGACTGGGGATACCGCTCACCATTTAATTCGTGTGTTGCGTTTAAAAATCGGGGACAGGTTATGTGTATTCGATCAGAGTGGGTATGAATGGGATGCGGAAATTGTGGCTAAAAAAAGACAATCGGTCGAAGTCGTCTTACTCAATTGCCATCAGCCTGATGTTGAATCTCCTTTGCAAATAACTCTTCTGCAATCAATATCTAAAAGCAACCGAATGGATTTAGTTATGCAAAAAGCAACTGAATTGGGCGTTCATAGAATTGTACCGATGCTGTCTAAAAATACTGTTGTTCGGTTAAATGCCAAGAATACCCCAAGAAAAATGAGTCATTGGAAAAAAATAACAATCGGTGCCAGCGAACAATCTGGAAGGGTGCGCTTGCCCGAAATTCTCGAACCTCAAGAGTTAAATCAGGACCTTTTAAGTCAATATAAACAGGGAATAGGGTTTTTTTTAGACACTACTGGAACAGATAATTTTAGTGCGGGGAAAGCTACAAATATTACAGTAGCCATAGGACCAGAAGGAGGTTTCAGTAATGACGAAAAAACAATGGCAGAAAAATCTGGCTATAAAATTGTTAAAACCGGGCCCAGACTTCTTAGAACAGAAACGGCCCCGATTATGGCTTTGAGTATCCTTCAATACCTTTATGGAGATTTAGTTAATTAGTTTAGAATGAAATCAACCTGATAGAAAAAAAGACATGACAAAAAAGAAATTAGCAGTGGTTATGGACCCGATAGCGGAAATCATTCCAGAAAAAGATGGAACACTTAGTCTGTTGTTGGAAGCCCAATCTAGGTCTTACGAACTGATTTATTTTGAGCAACAGGATCTAAGGATAATAAACGGAATCGCTATGGGTTCTGGCAGACAGTTGACGGTTGAAGACAATGTAACTACCTGGTTCTCCCTATCTGACAAAAACGAGATCCCATTATCAGAGTT
Organism: Gammaproteobacteria bacterium; assembly: GCA_012965065.1. Classification (GTDB taxonomy): domain Bacteria; phylum Pseudomonadota; class Gammaproteobacteria; order Steroidobacterales; family UBA11654; genus DTSX01. Next base: position 30,240 of record DTSX01000004.1, on the reverse strand, counting down.
TGATGTTATCTTGATGAGAAAAGATCCGCCCTTTAGTACAGAGTATATCTACACTACTTACATGCTTGATCTTGCAGAGTCCTCAGGGGTACTGGTCATTAATAGCCCCGTGTCGTTAAGAAATTTTAATGAAAAAGTAAGCGTTAGTTTTTTCCCTGAGTGTGCTGCACCCTCTTTGGTGACATCCTCGATAAATCATTTACAGGATTTTCTCAAACTGCATAAAAAGATTGTGGTCAAACCGCTCGATGAAATGGGTGGAAAATCAATTTTTGTTATTGCTGAAGGCGATTTAAACACCAACTCCATATTGGAGATCATCACCCATGAAAACAGAGAAACGGTCATGGCTCAATTGTATATTCCAGAAGTTCTTGAAGGAGACAAGAGAATACATATAGTTGATGGAAAGCACGCAGATGTTTTACTTGCTCGGATACCACTGAAAACAGACAATCGAGGAAATCTGGTCGCGGGAGCTCAACCCAAAACTCAAGCCCTGAGTGAAAATGATAAACGCATCTGCAATCTAATCGGTCCAAAATTACAAGCCAGCGGTATATTTTTTGCTGGGATAGATGTCATCGGTAATTTTCTTACCGAAATCAACATAACCAGCCCAACTGGGATGAGAGAGATAAAAAAATACGCTGACTATGATGTGGTTGGTATCTTTTTTGATCTAATGGAAAAGAAACTAAATGATTAATAAAACAAATCAAATCAATAATTTTGTTGGGCAGTTGCTCATTGCGTCTCCCAGTCTTAACGACCCTAATTTTCATCAAACCGTAACTTATATTTGCGAAAACGATGAGTCTGGTTCATTCGGCTTGATCATCAACAGACCCATGAAAACCAATATTTCTGAAGTGCTCAATCAACTCAACCTAGATACCCCCAATGAACCGGGAAATTTCCCTGTCCTTCAAGGCGGGCCTGTCGGCCTGGAACGAGGTTTTGTGTTGCACAAAGAAGGAGAATGGGAAAATACATCCAGGATTAATGAAGACATTTCCATAACCACTTCCAAGGATATACTTCTTTCAATGGCATCAGGCAATGGTCCCTCTGAATCACTGCTTATCCTTGGTTATTCTGGCTGGGGGGCTGGACAATTGGAGCAAGAATTAAAAACTAATTCCTGGATTAATGCCCCGGCGAGTCAGGATATATTGTTTACTGTGCCCTATAAAAATCGCTGGGAGGAAGCCATCAATCTCCTAGGCGTCAACGTCAGCAACATCAGCGGTCAAATAGGCCATGCTTAGCATATTGGGTATCGCATTTCACAGTTATTAATAATCGATGAATTTGAAGCCTAACAGCGTTCTGATTGGCTTTGACTTTGGCACAAAAAAAATGGGTGTTGCCGTAGCCCAATGCATAACCAAAACAGCAACTCCCTTGAATGTTCTTCAAATTAAGAACGGCAATCCCAACTGGGAGCAACTGGATCAAATAATCAATGATTACAAACCGGATTTGGCAATCATTGGATACCCCGGTAAAGACAATAAAAGCACTTCTCTTTTAGCCGATAAAATTGAAAAGTTTGGATCTGCAATTGAAAAACATTATACAATGCCCACAATATTTTTTGATGAGAGTTATAGCACAACCATGGCCAGACATGAACTCAGAGATCTGCGTAGAGATCGAATTCTGAGTAGAAGAATAAAAAGAGGACAAGTGGACAGCATGGCTGCAAAAATAATTCTTGAGCAATGGTTAAAGTTAGAAACTCTGGGATGAAAAATTATCATTAACCAAGAGATTCAATAATGATGGTGTAACAAAGTGAAACATCTGCTTTATCTAAAAGAACTAAACCAAAGAACAATATTAAAACTTCTTGCAAAAGCAGAAACATTTTTATCCACCAACAACTTTCCACCACCACAAGATAAAAACCTCCAAGGCATTACCTTGGCAAATTTATTTCTAGAACCCAGCACTAGAACCAGAAGCTCGTTTCAAATTGCAGCCAAAAGGCTCGGAGCGGATGTTTTGAATATCGATGAACAACATTCTTCTAGAACTAAAGGCGAAACCATAATCGATACGATCCGAACATTGGAAGCAATGGGAGTCAACTACTTTGTAGTCCGACATAAAGAAAGAGGTATCCTGTCAAAAATTGTTGCAAACGTAGATTTAGGCTCGCATGTTATTAATGGAGGTGAGTCTGTTGACTCTCATCCAACTCAGGGATTATTAGATTTGCTAACAATAAAAAAACACAAGAAAGGATTTGATCAAATCAAAGTTGCCATCGTCGGAGATATAAAACATTCTCGTGTGGCCAGGTCTTTGGCTGAAGGTTTGGCTACCATGGCAGTCAAAACATTGACCCTGATCGCCCCGGAAGAATTCAAACCAGATATGAAGTTCTACCCCAATGCAGAACACTGTAAAAATCTTGATCAAGGATTAGTCAATGCTGATGTCGTGGTGGCTCTTAGAGTGCAAAGAGAAAGAATCGAGAGTCTCACAGAAACAATGAGTCCGGATCATTACTTTGAAAAATATGGGCTAACAATGAAGCGATTGGAGCCGTGCAATGATGATGTTATCGTCATGCACCCTGGACCTATGAATCGTGGTGTAGAAATTTCAGATGAGGTAGCAGATGGGGCAAATTCTGTGATCAGAGAGCAAATCACCAATGGAATTGCGATAAGAATGGCACTGTTATCAATGATGCAAGCAGAAGTGATGAAATAATGGTGCACCGATCTGCAACAGTTTTTGAAGAAAAATCCAGGGTTATTCAACAAATAGAATTCGCTGGGGAACAATTCGTACTAACTCTTGAAGCTCACAAATCTTCGATAACCGCCTTACCTGGCGAATTTGCCTTCGTTGATTGTGGTGAAAATATACTGTTGAGGAGACCACTGTCTTACCTAAGAGCGAACAAAGAACAAAAAACGGTTGAATTTCTATACAAAATCATCGGTCCAGGTCTCGAAGCCCTAAGTAAACTTCAACCAGGTGATGAGGTGAGTCTAATGGGTCCAATCGGCACAGGTTTTAACTTCGAAAAACCTAACCAAATCCCAGTTGTAATCGGTGGAGGCGTTGGCATTCCTCCAGTGCTTTTCTTAGCAGAATACCTAAAGAATCTAAATCAAGGGCATGCACCGATTGCGTTTTTTGGTTCTGAACTCCCCTTTCCTTTTGCAACGGTAAAATCCTTAATAACAGTCAATGGCATGAAAAATGACAACAACACTTCTATTGTTGACATGGAAAACAAAAACATTCCCTGCCGTTTAGCCAGCCTGAATGACTTCGAGGGTTGCTACCAGGGGTATGTGACAGCATTGGCTGAACAATGGATTCGAACACTGAGTAAAGAAGAATTAAAACGAATTGTCATTTACGCATGTGGACCAGAGCCAATGCTGCAAGCTGCTGCCAAACTCGCTGAAGTTTACCAAATTGATTGTCAGTTATCGCTTGAGGAATTTATGGCTTGTGCAATTGGTGGTTGTGCAGGGTGTGTGGTTGAAGTGACACTTCCAGAAGGTGTTGCAATGAAAAGGGTCTGTGTTGATGGTCCCGTATTCGATGCACAAAGCATTTTCCCAAGATGATTGACATTGAAAAAAATTATCAAGCATTGCAATCCAGAATTCAGTCCTCTTTGGCATTAACTGGCCAGGAAGAATCTGGCTTTACAATCGTCGCAGTCAGCAAGAAGAAATCGTTGGCCGAGATTGAAACAGCGTACCGACTAGGCCTGAACCATTTTGGAGAAAATTACGTGCAAGAAGCCGTACAAAAAATAAAAAGCTTCCACCATAAAGCAACCTGGCATTTTATTGGTTCCATTCAATCCAACAAAGCCAAACCCATTGCAGAAAATTTTGATTGGGTGCATACCATAACCAGATACAGCATAGCTGAGAAACTGGATAAATATAGACCCAAGTCCATGCCTCCGCTCCATGTCTGTATCCAGATACAACTGCATCAAGACGATTCCAGAAACAGTCTGCCAATAAACAAATTACCTGAAATGGCGACAAAAGTTGAAAATTTGCCAAATTTAAAATTGAGAGGTCTCATGGGCATGACCCGTTTTGGTGCATCTGAAGAAGAACGACATCAAAGCTACAAAACAATGGAAATGGCATCTGAGTCTCTCAAGAATAATGGATTTGAAATAGACACGTTGTCTATGGGGATGTCTGATGATCTTGAAATAGCGATTCACAATCATGCAAATATGATTAGAATAGGCACTGCATTATTTGGGCCAAGGCAATAAAAAATGAATCATGAAAATAAAAAAATAGCTTTTATTGGTGGTGGTATGGTCGCCGAAGCAATGATCAGAGGAATGATTCTTCACGGTCACAATCCCACAAGAATATTTGTCTCAGACCCATCACAAAAAAGAAGGGAGCTTCTGGCTGTCTTGAACGGCCGACTTAATATTGAGACTGACAACAATTTAGTTGCCGAGGTCTGTGACGTTTTGGTTTTAGCACTTAAACCACAAATTTTTGTTGATGTTGTCGAAAAGATTGCTGAAACGCACAAAAAAAACGATTCGGTCATTGTCTCAGTGGCTGCGGGTATTGCACTTGATACTTTGAAATCTATTTTTGGTGATACATCAAAACTCTGCCGGGTCATGCCAAACCAGCCTTGTCTTATAGGCAGGGGGGTGTCAGCATTAATCGCCAGCAATCTGAATGAAGATGAGAAAGCCTTGGCTTCTTATTTATTCGATTCCGTGGGTAAATCCATTTGGATTGAAAATGAAGATTGGATGCATACGGTTACTGCTGTTTCTGGAAACGGTCCTGCCTACTTTTACCATATGATGGAATTATTAACTGAATCAGCAAAAATTGCTGGTATACCTGAACAGATTGCACAAGAACTGGTTATTCACACAGCAATTGGATCCAGTCAACTCGCTCTAAATAGTTCCGATGATTTTGCAACACTTCGAAAAAAAGTGATGTCTCCAGGAGGAACCACTGAAGCAGCATTTGAATCACTTGAAAACAACAACATTCAATCGATCTGGAAACAGGCCATCGATGCTGCTACCCAAAGATCAATTGAATTGGGCAACCAAGACTCTGATAATGAATCCGAATAAACCAATCATAAAATCTAATGGAAAATGTATTCTTATTTTTGTTCCGGACGTTCGTTGACTTTATTACCATTGTTTTGATTTTGAGGCTAATTGCCTCCCGCTGGATTAGTGCAAACAATCCAATCCATCAATCAATAGTTCTGATTACCAGTCCAATCATTAGACCTTTTACTTCAAGGTTTTCAAAACGGTCGTCTCTCGAAATTATATTGATTAGCCTTTGTCTGCTCATTGAACTCTTCGCCTTGTGGTTCATGACGACAATTAATTGTCTGAACGGACCCAATTTCCTTCAACTCATTGGCCTGGGCACAATGAAATTGATGATCCTGTTTTTGAGGATATTTTTTATCAGCATATTGGCCCATGTCATACTAACTTGGCTCAGCCCCAATAGTTTTACTCCTGCAACACGGTTTATTGGTGAACTGGTTGCTCCAGTTCTGAGGCCGATAAAAGCACGGTTGCCTTACCTTGCAGGTTTAGACTTTTCGCCACTGATTGCAGTAGTAATTATCCAATCAATCATTATGATTATTCCTATAAACACTGTTTTTTCTGGGATTCTATGTTCGAATTTCAGACAAATACTTTAGCGGTCTTCAACTATGAAAATAGTGAATATAAATGTTCATAAACACGATATGAAATTAAAGGCCCCATGGGCCATTGCTGGACGAGTGACCGAATCGGTGCAAAACATATTTGTCGAAATACAATCAAACCAAGACATAAAAGGAAGGGGAGCCGGGGCACCCGCTCCAGATGTAACAGGAGAAAATTTTACTGCTGCGTACAATAATCTGCAGTCCATGGCAGAAAAAATGATTGGCTGGGATATAGGCAATGAAACCCATGTCTTCGAAAGACTGCAATCAGATCTCAAACATTTTCCAGCTGTGAGAGCCGCGATTGACATGGCGCTTTTTGACTTGCTGGCAAAGTCAGAAAAAACATCCCTAGTAGGGCGTCTGGGACAAGTGCACCAATCCTTTCCTACATCCATCACCATTGGTGTTGCGTCGTTAGAGCAGACCGTAAAAGATGCAAAAAATCATCTGCAACAAGGGTTTCAAATTTTAAAACTAAAAATTGGAGAAAACGTTAATGAAGATATTGACAAAGTGTTTGCACTTTCCGAATTAAACTCGGGTAGTCCACTGATCAGAGTCGATGCCAATCAAGGTTACTCGATTGCAGACTTGGAAAAATTCTACGATCAGACGAGCCACCTGGGGCTTGAATTAATAGAACAGCCTCTCCCAAGGGATCAAATCAAGGAAATGCTTTATTTTCCTGAAGAACTAAGGGCTATTTGTGTTGCAGATGAGAGTTTACATTCACCTGCTGATGCCATCCGACTGACGGATAAAATAATGCCGTTCGGTGTCTTCAACATTAAATTAATGAAAGCCGGTGGGATATACCCAGCATTGAAAATCGCCAAGATTGCTGAAAATGAGGGTATAAAATTGATGTGGGGTTGTATGGATGAAAGCAAAATCAGTATCGCAGCGGCACTCCACGCCGCCTTAGCAAGTTCAGCCACAGAGTATCTGGATTTGGATGGTCATTTTGACTTGAAATGGGACTTAATCTCCGGTGGGTATATTTGTGATAATGGGGTCATGACAACAAACAATAAACCAGGTCTGGGAGTCTACGATGAAACCTAATCCCAGAGGCACTGCTCTGCTCTACAGCGGTGGGATGTTGGCTGACCTCCATGGAAAAACATCTCATGGTTTGCTCCGATACTCAAAACGCTTCCAGATTTTAGGCGTCGTTGACCATAAACACGCTGGTCGAATGTCCGCTGAATTAGTTTCCAACTGCCAAGATGACCTGCCAATTTACAGTGACATCACCAAAGCCATTGAGGGATTAGGTACGAAACCTGAGTATCTAATCATCGGTCTTTCCTTTCATGGCGGACTACTGCCTGAAACCCATAGGAACTCAATAAATCAAGCTCTGAAAGCAGGAATCAATGTGGTTTCTGGTTTGCACCAGGTGCTAGGCGAAGATCCGGAATTCGCCAAACTTGCCAAAGAGTTTGGAAGCACCATCTACGACATTCGCCGACCAAGAAAAATCGAAGATTTATCCTTCTGGACTGGAAAAGTATTGAGTTTGAAAACACCAAGAATTGCTGTCTTAGGAACCGACTGTGCCCTTGGCAAAAG
>DTSX01000004.1:9191-22829 GCA_012965065.1 Gammaproteobacteria bacterium | reverse complement strand
GTTTGAAAACACCAAGAATTGCTGTCTTAGGAACCGACTGTGCCCTTGGCAAAAGGACCACCTGTCAGTTTTTACTTCAGGCATGTCATGAATCTAATATAAAAGCAGAACTTATCTACACAGGACAAACTGGTTTCTTGCAGGGTTTTAAACATGGTTTCCTTTTAGACGCAACGCTGAATGACTTTGTTACCGGCGAGTTGGAAAAAGCAATTATGGAATGTGATGCAATTAGTCGACCGGAAATAATGCTGATTGAAGGACAATCCTCCTTAAGGAATCCTTCAGGTCCTTGCGGATCGGAACTCATACTTGCAGGGGATGTGAACGGTGTCATTCTTGTCCATGCTATTGATCGAGATTACTTTGAAGGTTTTGAAGAACTCAAGTTACCGCTGCCGACTATTGAAGAAGAAATAAAGCTGATAGCCAGCTACGGGAAAAAAACAATTGCTGTTTGTATTAACTCGGACAACAAAGATTTTGACACGCAAACAGTTGCAGATCAGTTAAATTTGCCGGTCGTTAACCCAATCTTTGAAAAAGTTACTCCAATCATTGAAGTCATCAAAGAAACTATTTTGCAGTAACCTCGTGCCGTATTCTTAACACAACCGTGTTTGAAACGTACAAAAGATCTGCAATCTTTCGCACCAGATAATCTTCGTATTTATCGAGTTCCTGATCAACCATCGCAAGCTCCCAAAGCATCCCAATGACCTTCTCCTTTTCAATTTGAGTTAATTTTGTATGCAAGGCTCGGGTAAATTCATGCAAAGAAACCGCATCGTCTGCTTTTTTTTGCCCTTCTTCAAACAAACTCTGAGCATCGGCATGGGAAATACTAAAATGAACCTCTAAAAGCTCAGTTATCTTCTTATCCTCGTACTCATCTTGATGAAAATCAGCTCTGGCCATTTCAATTAAAAGCACCGCTGTTGCCATTTCAATTGTGCCAAAGATTTCTTCAGATTGATCTGTGGGTTTTTTTGATCTAAAAAATTTAAACAATCTTGACATTGGGTCTATTTTTTTTCATTTTATTTAATTTTCTTGAAACCGAACTACAAACCATAAACGAATTGTTTTGATATGACATCCTATTTTCATAGAATACAAGGGTAAAAAAGTAGACTCAGATATGTCAAATAACATCTCATCTTCATTGGCTCTAAAATTGGGCATCACATTCAGTTTCCTGTTCTCAGGATTGATATGGCTTACTGATCTCTTGTGGTTGCAAGAACCATTGCTATTGCCGAAACCAGATGGCATACCCTTTTGGTACAAATGGCAATTGCTAAATCCTGATTTTATCAGTCGATCAAGTGCATGGGGGCTTTATTTGGGTCACCAAATTGTTATCTGGTGGTTGATTTTCAAAGCCCAAGCAAGTAAGCCTAAATACATATCAGGCTTGCACTGGTTTAACGTTGCAGCTTTGATGGCAAATGCACTTTTTATATCGCTACATTTGCTGCAAACTCACCTCTTCTATGATGGTTTGGCTCAAGATGTCACTGAAGAGTCAGCTCAATATTCGGTCATTGTTCTATTGATTGTGGTTCTGATGATGGAGAATCAAAGACGAGGGTTGTTTTTTGGCAAACCCCTGGATTTTGTTACCAGAGCATCACAGGGGCTGAGAAAATACCATGGCTACTATTTTGCCTGGGCAACAATCTACACCTTTTGGTATCACCCAATGGTGATGACGCAAGGTCATTTATTAGGGTTTTTCTATATGTTCTTAATCCTTTTGCAAGGCAGCCTATTTTTTACTCGTGCGCATTTGAATCCAAAATGGACCATTTTTGTTGAAGTAATGGTAGTCATTCATGCTTTGTTAGTTGCGCTAATGAACAGTCACAACTGGCCAATGTTTCTGTTTGGTTTTCTCGGAGTGTTTATGGTAACTCAGATGTACGGGTTGCCACTCAGCCAAAAAATGAGATGGCTGCTGTGGTCCTTATTCATTGGGCTTATTGTTGTCGTCTACAATTTTAAAGGGTGGGAACAATCCTATGAAGTTATCTTTGTTGCAGGTACAGAATGGGCCTTTGTGATTTTGGTTTCGGGTTTGATATTATTTTTCCAATCTGCTTTCATAAAAAAGCTAGCGCCTCAGAAAAAGACAAAGTCATGAAATTAACTTCTTCAACCTTTAACCACAATGATTTCATCCCTGAACGTTGTGCTTTTTGCATCAAGGATCCTGACAATCATACGGCATTTGGAAACAACAAAAACCCCCAACTATCTTGGTCGGAGATAGCCGAAGAAGCAAAGTCCTTGGTCTTGATCTGCGTTGACACATCCGTGCCTTCTTCCCTTGAAAATTTTAACAAGGAGGGTAAAACCATTGCCGCAGGGTTGCCTCGAGTGGAATTTATCCACTGGGTCATGGTTGACATCCAGCCTGGGAATGGAGGTGTAAAAGAAGGTGCATGTTCTGACGGGATTACACCAGGAGGCAAGCAAGATCCAAATGGGCCTCAGGGCTCAAGGCAAGGCATTAACGATTACACGGGTTTCATGGCAGGCGACCCGGAAATGCAAGGCAACTATTTTGGGTACGATGGTCCTTGCCCACCTTGGAACGATGAACTTGTACACCATTATCGGTTCAAGCTTTTTGCCTGCGACTTTGATATTTGCCCAGTAGAGGGCGCCTTTACCGGCCAGAATGTTTTTCAAACCATTGAAGGGCATGTTATTGCCGAGACAGAACTGGTCGGATTGTACAGCCTTAACCCTGATCTTGGATAATTTTACTCAAAGACTGCAAGGCTTAGTCATCGGATTCAAAATTTAGTGACAACGAGTTGATGCAATACCTCAGCCCAGTTGGTGCTGGGCCATCGGAAAAAACATGGCCAAGATGTGCGCCACAATCCCCACAAAGTACTTCGTCACGGACCATCCCCTGGCTGTGATCGGATTCTATTGTCACAGACTCATCGGTGTCCATATCATAAAAGCTGGGCCAGCCTGTTCCTGAATCAAATTTTGTTATGGAATTAAACAATCTATTACCACAACAGACACACAGATATGCCCCTGATTCCTTGTTGTGGAGATAGTTTCCAGTAAACGGCGCCTCGGTTCCCTTTTCCTGGGTAACGTTAAATTGTTCATCGGTTAAATGGCTAATATCGCTGTGGTTGTCGCTTCGATCTTTGTTCATAATGCTTTCTCAAAAAACTTTTTCAAATGGGTTCACGATTTTAATCATTTTTGGTGTATGTCTATAATGCAATTTGCAATTAAACTAATATCATGAAAGCCAAACAAGAATCTGCATTTGCTTATTTCCATCCCAAAAACTGGATAATAATCCTGGTTCTTGCGTTAACCAGAACATTAGTATTACTCCCGTATCCATTCATTGTCAAAATTGGAGAGTTGTTGGGACATGCCTTGTACCGAATTCCATCCTCACGTTCACAAGTCGCATTGAGGAATATACAACTATGCTTTCCCAACTTGTCGTCTAAAGAACAGAACAACTTATTACGAAAACACTTCATCTCACTTGGCATTGGTTTTATTGAGGTCGGTATTGCCCGGTGGAAACCTGCGAAAAAACTAAAACAGATTGTTCGGGTACAAGGTCTTGAGAACCTGCAGGATGCAGTTGCAAAAAATAAGGGTGTCATCCTCCTTAGTGCACATTTCACTTTACTGGAAATAAGTGCTCTGATTGGTCGCAATAACATCGGGGTGGGGCTGCCTCCTTTGGTTGGAATGTACCGTTTAGGGAACAATCCGATAATCAATCGTTTCTTTCGCAATACCAGGCTCAGATCGTGTGAGAGCTTAGTCACCAAAAACGAAGTCAAAAATTTAATTCGAGCACTCAAAGATAAGAAAATGGTTTGGTATGCAGCCGATCAGAATTTTATCGGTAAAAATGCCATACCAGTTAAGTTTTTTGGGCACGACGCAATGACTAACGCAAGCATAACTCGGATCGCAGAAATCACTGGCTGCCCCGTATTGCCTTTTTTACCAAGACGTCTGCCGGATGGCGAAGGTTATGTGCTAGAAATACACCCAGAAATTGACGCGTTTCCAAGCAACGATCCAAAAAAAGACATGGAAAGAATGCATCGGATTCTTGAGACCCATATCCTCAAAAATCCAGAACAATACTATTGGGTGCACCGCAGATTTAAAGGTTCTGCATCAGGTTGGGATCCTTATGGTAAAGAGAATTAAGACTCACCTTGATGTTGAGTCATACACAAGTCCCAGCCTGAGTTGGGGAATGCCAGTTGGTTGGCCTTGGTGACTTTGGCAATGGAACGCTTTAATCGCATCAAGTTTGAATCCGACAAACGCCTGGATGGCTCGCTGACTTTGCCTTTATCAAAATCCAGCAAAAAGACCTGATGATCCTGATCAATTTGAATGTTTTCAGCGTTCAGATCCATATGAAAAACACCCTGATCATGAAATTTGGCAATGCACTCACCAATCTTTTTCCACAATTCCTCAGTCATTAAATTACCAAGTAGTTTGTCGCTTAGGGACTCAATGTCCGGGATTTCTCTGGTGATAATGTCCGCCTTGTAACAGATTCCGTACCGAACGTACCTGGCAGCAACAGGAACTGGAACAGGCAATTGCTTCTCAACCATGTAATTGAGCAAGTGCCATTCCTTGAAAGACCGGGTGTAGCCTTCACCCATCCATAGGTATTGGTCCTCAACCAATCTTGCCACGAGTCCGCCTCGATTATAGTGCCTCAATACGCAAGGTTCGTCTTGAATTTTGACAAAGTAAACTGTTCCCCTGCCCTTGGATTGGGAATGAGCTTGTTGGTCCATTTTCCAAAAATCAATTTCGAAAATATTCTCATCAATATCGTTCATTAAACGATCATCGTATAAGATAATACTCTGATTGATTTTTGTAACTTGGCTGGTCATATAGTGGGATCCAATATCGATAGTTTAACTCCAGATAGCATTTGTGTAATCAGATTATCAGCTCTTGGCGATTGCTGCCATGCATTGCCGGTGGTCAGAACACTTCGAGATAACTTCCCGGATACCAAACTCACTTGGATTGTTGGTAAAACAGAATTCCAGCTTCTGGAAGGCATAGAAGACATTGAATTTATCATTTTTGACAAATCCAACCTGCTGCAATCTCTTATAAAACTCTCGGGTGAATTGAAACACAGAAAATTTGACATCCTCCTGCACATGCACGCTTCAATGACCGCGAATCTAGTCAGTTGTCTTGTTAAAGCAACCAGGAAGATTGGCTTTGATAAAGATCGTGCCAGAGATTTACAGAGACTCTTTTGCAACGAAACAATCGCAGCAAAACCAAGACAACATGTTATGGATGGACTGTTTGGCTTTGCAGAACATCTTGGTGTTGGTTCGAAAAAACTTCAATGGGATCTAACGATTCCAGAGTCTGCCAGTATATTTGCAGACAATCATATACAAAAGGGAAAAATTAATTGTGTTATCAGCCCGTGCAGTAGCCAGAGGTTTGGAGAAACTTACGACAGAAGCTGGTCGGTGGAAAATTATCTAAGCGTAATAGAACATTTGATTAAAACATACGACATTCAATTAATACTTACAGGAGGAGCAACAGAAATTGAGTTGAGCTATGGTAAAAAAATCAGCCAACATTTTAAAAACCAGGTAAAAAACCTGATAAATCAGACCTCACTCAAGGAATTAGCAGCACTTGTTGACAAAGCTGATTTTGTCCTCTGTCCAGACTCAGGACCGGCACACATTGCAACTGCCATGAACACCAGTGTCATTGGACTCTATGCTATGAGCAATCCTTTGAGAAGCGGGCCTTACTGTTCTCAAGATTGTTCAATCAATGCCTACCCCAAAGCAGCCCAAAAATTTCTAAATAAAGAGATTTCAGAGTTGAAATGGGGGTACAGAATCAAAGAACCGGAAGCCATGAATCTAATTACCCCCATGGAAGTAATAAAAAAAATAGACCAGTTAATTTTACAAAAGATGGAACAACATTAAATGGATTCCATCCAAACATACAGACTGATTATAAAACCTCCTGAACCCGTAGATGTGGAAGCTCTAGTTGCATTAGTTAATAACTGGGAAGTTGTAAAATGGCTTGCGAATGTTCCCTATCCTTACAACATAAGCCATGGCATAAATTATGTGGAGAAATCAAAACAAAATCTAGAGATGGGCTCACAATACAATTGTTTGATTTTTCTCCAGGATTACTTGGTAGGTGGTATTGGTCTTGACCTTCAAGAGAATGATATTTATGAACTGGGTTACTGGCTTGGTGAAGAACACTGGGGCCAAGGCATTGCTACAGAAGCAAGTCGTGCGATGCTTTCGTTTGGATTCAATGAGTTAAATCAAACTAGAATTGAAGCAGGCTATGGCGACGGCAATGATGCTTCGGCAAATGTTCTAAAAAAATTAGGCTTTGTTAATCTCGGTGAGACTATGCGTTTTTGTAAATCACACAACAAGGAAATGAAAGAACATCTTGTATATCTTGAACTAGAGAGATTTCAGAACCTTTCTTAAAACCTTCAATAATTCAACTTCATTCTCACTTTGCTCATTTATTGTTCTAATCTGGCACTTATTAAGATAAAAAATTTAAATTAATTTCATCTTTACGGGGCACGTTTTTTTGATCCAGTTCGTTTGGTAAAACTAATTTATCGCTAAGCATTTTAGGCGATTTTGCAAATGTCATCTCAAGTGTATTTGGATCTCCTTTATCATCTGTTTTTCTATTATTATTTGGATGAATATGAACTAGTTCAAGTGGAAACAAGTTAATAAATTTCTCTATTTTATTTTGATTTTTGCCAACATAATGGAACTCAATAACAAGTCCTATTATGTCTTCATTATTAGAAATTAGTTGATCCAATATCACATATTCGGAACCCTCTATATCAATTTTAAAAAATATAGGCATATCGTTTTTATCTAGCCTTTCAATTGCCTGATTAACAGAGATAGTGCTCTGCTTACCTGAACCGACCTTTTCTTTAAAGAAGACTACATCACCTGTAAAAAAATTTTTATAATCAAGAAATGTTAACACTCCTTGATAGGGTGCTGAAAACTGACCTAATAAGACTCTTAAGATTTTCTTTATAAAAAACTTTATCCAAAAAAAGATGGTGACCGTGTGATCGTAAGCGTTAATTTTTTTTGGGTTAAGCGAATAAAAATCTTTTTCAAAAGACCAATCTTTTCCAATCCCCATAGCTATCAGACTTTTTGAACCATTGATTGAATTTTTTTCTACAAGATAACCGCCATCGTTGTCTTTTCCAAGACGTATGAGATTGAAGGTACCTTTTGGTTTAAATTTGGTTGGTAGCAATACGTATCAGCAAGAAATCACTATTTTCATTCCAATAACTCGGCTATTAGAAACTACAACTAATTCCAAAACTAAAAACGTTCACTCTTTTAGGATCATCAAAAGAATCGCCTTCTGTTTTGTCTGTTGCATATTCTAACATTAAGCCAATTATACAGTCTCATTCAAGATGATTTTGTTGCCTTCAAAACTGCTTCGGCAATAACCAAATCCTGAACCGCAACTCCGGTTAAATCCACAACCGAAATTTGGTCCATGCTCGTTCTTCCCCTGGCTGTACCGGAAAAGATATCCCCTAATTCTAAAATATCCTCTTCTTTGACCGTCCCCTGTTTCAGTCCTTGATGTATTTCACCCCTTTCTTTGTTTTGTGCGATGCTGTCTGCGACCACAATAGATGCTTTATCAAGAATTCTTGGGTCCAATTCACATTTATCTGGCGTATCTGAACCCACAGCGGTTATATGCGTTCCAGGCTGGATCCACTCAACATCAATGATGGGCTCCTTGGCGGATGTGGTGGTGACTACTAATTGGGACCGTTCGGTCAATTCCCTTAAATCGGAGCAAGCAGTGATTCTGACATCTAAATCGGAAAGGTCTTGTACCAGCTCATCCAACCTTGCTGCATTCCTTCCCCAACAGCATATTTCCTTTATCGGCATAACATCCAATAGGCACCTTGCTTGATGTCTGGCTTGAACTCCAGTACCAATGATTGAAGCAGTTTCAACACCAACATTGGCCATTGCTTTGGAAGCAATTGCTCCTGCAATGCCTGTTCTTAGGTCTGTCAAATTGGCATCGTCAATAAGCACTGCTCTGGGGACTCCTGTTTTGATATCAAACAGAATCATCATTCCCTGTCCTGGGGCCACATTGTGATCTCGATTGTTGGCAAAACCAGAGGCAATTTTCACGACGTAATGAGAACCTCCTTTAATATAGCCATATTTGATATGAACCTCGCCGGGAGGGTCTGCAAACAGTAGTTCCCCAACTGGAGGTATTTCAGCATGCCCCAGTGAATATTCAATAAAAGCTTCTTTCATGGGCTCATAAACATCGATGCTTTGCAACAAATCTGAAATCTCACTCCAATCAAGTACCATTGCATTACTCATGAGAGAACCTCAATCAACTTTTCACTGCTAATGTTGGCTCCGCAAACTACGATTAAGACCTGTTTATTCTGAAATTGATGCTGTAGTTTTGAGAAACCTGCAATTGCAACGCCTGCAGAACCCTCTATCATCATTTGGTGACTGTTCATAAATTCTTTCATACTTCTGATAATTTCATCTTCGGTCAATAAAACGGATTGGTCTACAACAGAATGGCAGTACTCATACGTGATTGCATTTTCTTCCAATGCACCGGCCGTACCATCGCTGATAGTTTCCAAATGGTCAATGTCAATGATGGTGCCGGCTTCCAATGAATAATGCATGGCTGCAGAATTTTCCGGTGAACAAGCAACAATCTGGACACTTGGATGCATCTGTTTTAAGTAACCTCCTATCCCAGAAATCAGGCCTCCACCTCCTACGGCAATAAACACGGCATCAATTTCATCAACCTGTTGGCTGACTTCAGCAGCAATGGTGCCCTGGCCAGCGATGACATCATAATCATTGTAAGGTGAGACATACGGATACCCGTGCTTGAGAGCATAAGCTCTAGCTGCTTGTTCGGTATCCCCAGAATCTTTGCCCCCGATTTGCACTTGGGCACCGAACTGTTCAATCTTACTCAACTTGGCAGAGGAGACAGTTTCAGGGAGGAATATCAGGGATTCTAATTCCAGAATCTTGGAAGCGTATGCCACTGCAGATCCGTGATTCCCAGAAGAGAAAGTGATAATTCTCTCTGGATGTTCTAGTGCCAACAAGCTCATTTTGTTAACCGCCCCTCTGGCTTTGAAAGAACCGGTAATTTGAAGGTTTTCAAGTTTTAATAGAACCTTGCAGCCTGAACTGTTGCTCATAGAATGCGAAAATTCTACCGGTGTCCTCCTTATGTGGGTTGCAATTCTCTCAAGAGCAGCATCAACGTCTTTACAGAACTCTGGATTCACAGTGATCTCCTAGGGTGTTTGTTCATGATTGGTTAAGATTCTTTGGTATATTTGAACATATTTGTCCGCCATTGTGCCAACAGTGTAGGATTTAGCTTTCTCAGTATTTGCTTGTGCAATTTGCTCTATCAGGGTGCTCTCGGAATACAAACCCAGGATGGATTCACAGATGTCATCAATCGCATCGGGTTTGACTAAAAACCCATTGACGTCATTTTCGATGATTTCAGGAATGCCGCCTACATCTGTAGCAATAACCGGCAAACCAAAATCCAGAGCATCCAATAGGATTGATCCCAGACCTTCATGACGGGATGGAAACAAAAAAATATCAAACGCCTTTAAATAATCCCCAACATTGTCCACCAGACCAACAAGCGCAATATTGTCGAGAGAAGCAGTTTGTTGCTTGAATAATTCAAAGTCTCGTCCCTCACCAACAAGAACAAAACATATTTCAGGATGTGAAGCAGAGAATCGCCTAGCGGTTTCAATAATTTGCAGTTGCCCCTTGTGGCTGTCGTCCAAAGTGCCAATGTGGCCAACAACAAAGTCCCCCTTTAACCTGGAACGAATTGACTGCACTTCGTCAGAATTGAAACTAAACCCCGTCTTAGCACTGGGTATAACGCTGTAATTGAGCTTGATGCCCAAGGATTCGTTCACAATCCGGCCTATGGCATCGGATAAAGTCACTACCGCATTAGCTTTCGAATACACACTCTGATTCAACCAATTTTTTCTTGGGCTTCTTTGCACCCTTCGAGTCAGCACGTAGGGAGTCTGTCGCAAATGGCCAGATACATGCAAGGTCAAAAATGCTCTCGACTCATGCAAATGAACAATATCGACATTGGCAAAATGACCCAGGTATTGCAAAGGATTTATGCCGGTTTCAACAATTGTGAGATTGTCGACCGATTGTGACAATTCGGCAAGTTTGCCTGATTTTCTCGCGATCAGTTTCTGTTGCCAACCTTGGTTGCTCAGACGATCCATCAACAGATATGTCTGTCTCTCACCGCCTCGAAACCCAGTTGCCAAATTAACATGGCAGAGGATTGGTTTGGTTTCAGTCATCAAAATCAATCAACTGGTAGACAGTGCCGCAGTAAGGACAAGTTGTCCTCTCAGTATCAACCGGCAAAAAAACTCTTGGATGCCCATCCCAATCATCGTAATCCGGCATAGGGCAAGCCAAGGGTAGGTCTTGTTTGCTGATTTTTACAAATTTCTTTTGGTTTGTTGCCATAATTGCAGTTCATCTGATCTTATTAAAACAATAATAGAACAGCTCGGATAAACACTAAAGCTGTATCTCTGTAGAGGATTTAAAAAAAAGCCCCGCTGTGCAGGGCTTTTTATTCTTTGCGTAATGGGTTTCTTTACATCATTCCGCCCATTCCACCCATGCCGCCCATATCAGGCATCGGTGACGCAGGTACATCATCCTGTGGCGCCTCGGCAACCATTGCCTCTGTTGTTAACAACAGACCGGTAACAGACGCCGCATTTTGTAGGGCAAAGCGGGTTACTTTGGTTGGGTCAATAATTCCCATTTTAACTAAATCGCCATACTCATTGGTGGCTGCATTGTAACCATAATTACCTTCACCGTTTGCTACTTGATTAAGAACAACTGAAGCATCATTTCCTGCATTCCTGACAATTTGTCGAAGTGGCTCTTCCAAAGCTTTTTTGAGAATGTTGATGCCAACATTTTGATCATCATTATCTCCCTCTAAGCCTTCCAAGGAAACTCTTGCTCGAATAAATGCAACACCGCCTCCAGCAACAACCCCCTCTTCAACGGCTGCTCTGGTGGCATGCAAAGCATCTTCAACTCGAGCTTTCTTCTCTTTCATCTCAATTTCGGTTGCAGCACCTACTTTGACGACCGCAACACCCCCGGAGAGTTTAGCAACCCGTTCTTGGAGTTTTTCTTTGTCGTAGTCTGATGTTGAGTCCTCGATCTCTCTATTAATTTGATCAATTCTTGATTTGATATCAGAACCAGTCCCAGCACCATCAATCAAAGTAGTATTGTCTTTGGTGATTTGAACTTTTTTGGCATTACCCAAATCTTCTAAGGTTGCCTTTTCAAGACTCAATCCAACTTCCTCTGCAATCACCTGACCACCAGTCAAGATAGCAATATCTTGTAACATCGCTTTTCTTCGATCGCCAAAACCGGGTGCCTTAACACCGGCGACTTTAACGATGCCTCTGATGTTATTCACCACTAGCGTAGCCAAGGCTTCACCTTCAATGTCTTCAGCGATCACCAACAAAGGCCTTCCAGATTTTGCCACACCTTCAAGCAGAGGCAATAAATCTCTGATGTTTGATATTTTCTTATCAAACAAAAGAATGTAAGGATCTTCCAACTCAACACTTTGGCTTTCAGCTTGATTGATAAAGTAAGGTGACAAATAGCCCCGATCAAATTGCATGCCTTCCACAATTTCAAGTTCGTTGTCCAATCCTGACCCTTCCTCGACAGTGATGACGCCCTCTTTACCTACTTTTCCCATTGCCTCGGCTATGATCTCTCCAACTGAAAGATCTGAGTTGGCTGAGATGGTACCAACCTGAGCAATGGCTTTATTATCCGTGCAAGGCTCTGAAATTGATTCCAGCTTTTCTACAACCGCTCTTGTGGCTTTATCTATACCACGTTTGAGATCCATGGGATTGAATCCAGCAGAAACAGCTTTTAAACCTTCCCTAAAAATAGCTTGGGCAAGCACAGTAGCGGTAGTGGTTCCATCACCAGCAACATCAGAAGTGTGGGAAGCAACTTCCTTTACCATTTGTGCGCCCATGTTTTCAAAATTGTCTTCTAACTCAATTTCTTTAGCGACCGAAACACCATCTTTGGTAACCGTCGGTGCACCAAAACTCTTATCAAGAACTACGTTTCTGCCTTTAGGGCCAAGTGTTATCCTAACCGCATCAGCCAATACATTTATCCCGGTCATCATTTTCTGTCGGGCATTATTGCCGAATTTAACTTCTTTAGCAGCCATTTGTTTATCCTCTTATCTTATTTGTTTAAATTTAAATTTATTGATCTGACGCAATGCATTAGTCCTCAAGCACAGCCATCACATCATCCTCTTTCATAACCACCAGTTCCTCGCCATCCAGTTTGACTTCTGTCCCACTGTATTTCCCAAACAGCACCTTGTCTCCAACCTTTAAGTCCAATGGGCGTATTTCGCCATTGTCGAGAACAAGCCCATTACCAACTGCAACAACCTCGCCTTTTATTGGTTTCTCAGTTGCGCTATCAGGTATAACGATACCGCCTGGAGAGGTTTTTTCCTCTTCCATGCGCTTTATGATTACACGATCTTGAAGTGGACGAATATTCATCTATCAGCTCCTCAATTTGTTATTTGTCTATATAGATCCTATCCTAGTGCATGGTGCACTTTTAGCAGTCTCACTAGGAGAGTGCTAATCATAAGGATGGTTTAAAAAATTTCAAGTCAGAATAAGGTTTTTTCACTAAATAATCTCTAAATTGTCGAAAAAAATAATAAAATGATCAATTGGAACAAAATCCTTTTGCTTTTGGGAGTGTCTTAAACCGATATGATAAACACAGGCTACAACTTCATGGGTATGGCTAGAGCTTTTTTATTGGCTTTTGTGTTCTGCTTTGCTTCACCGGTATTGGCACAGCAGGTATTAAAACCTGAACAAGCTTTCCCAGTTACTGTCTCATATCAAGCCGATAACATAGTAATATCTCATGAAATTAAACAAGGGTATTACCTTTACAAAGATAAAATTTCTTATGCCAGTACCAGTCAAAACATACAATTGAGTCAAGCAGAATTGCCAGCAGGCAAGGCACATGTCGACGAATTTTTTGGCTCCACAGAAATTTATCGAGATTCAATGATTGTCAAAATCCCAGTGAACATTGTTGAAAAAGACTTGGTTGGCAACAATTTTATTATTGAAATCAAATTGCAAGGATGTGCCGATATTGGCTTGTGCTACCCACCACAGACTTGGCAAAGAGAAGTTTTTATGGATCAGAGTGACCTTAACAAGGTCAATCCAATCAACATAACAAGTGAATCGGAACAGTACAGGCTTGGGAATCTGATTTCAGATGGCAATATCTTCCTGGTTTTTATTACCTTTCTCGGTCTTGGATTTTTACTGGCATTCAC
>DTSX01000004.1:0-9091 GCA_012965065.1 Gammaproteobacteria bacterium | reverse complement strand
TATTAGGGCTTGGCATGCTTGGCCGATACAACCTTCAAATGCCAAGTGCGCTCATGAACAAATTTAATTCGATACTAGCAAAACAAAAAGGTGGCACTTACATGGGGGTACTGGTAGTGGGTGTGCTCTCTGCGTTGCTGGTAACCGCTTGCATTGCTCCTCCTTTGGTGGCCACGTTAATGGTTATTGGTGAAAGTGGGAGTGTATTCAGAGGCATATTCGCTCTTTCATCACTGAGTTTAGGCTTGGGCATTCCTTTGATTTTGATAGGTGTTTCTGCGGGTAAATGGTTGCCAAAAACTGGTGATTGGCTGAACACGGTTAAAGAAGTATTTGGTTTTATAATGTTTGGTCTTGCAATTTGGGTAGTAAATCCTTTTGTGTCATCTGAAACCATTAATATTCTATGGTCAATCTTGATCATTTTTGCCGGAATTTACTTTGGTGGAATAAGAATTTACCAACGTTTTGCAACCAACATAGAAAGGAGAAAAGTTTACTCAGGCTTTGTCATTATTCTGATTGGCTGTGCAATGCTTATAAATCAACTCGTTGGGATGGAGAAAGAAAATGCCAATCAAGAACTTTTTGCAGACAGCCAATCTTTATTCACTCAAATTATGTCGATCGAAGATCTTGACCAAAACCTTAGATTAGCAATCGGAGACAGCCGAATCACCTTGTTGTACTTTACTGCTGATTGGTGTGTTTCCTGCAGACAATTGGAGAGAGAAACCTTCACAAATGCAGCTCTTATCAGCCTTTTAGCAGAAATTAACAGTGTCAAAGCTGATCTTTCACTCAATAACGAAAAAGACAAGGCACTGATGAGTAAATACAGCATTTTCGGTCCACCAACAATGTTGATATTCAATAGCAGCGGCAAGGAACAAAAGAGCCTCAGGAAAATTGGGGTAACCAGAGCTGAAGAGTTACTGAATGACTTAAATAGACTTAGGAACAATCAAGCTAGAGTATTGGGGGTGAGTCTTTGAAATTCAATTTGCGAAAAATTACTCAATTAGTGTTAGTGGTTTTGGTGGTTTTTTCCATCGTGAAATATTTTGAAGTTGAGACCCATCTCAAATCATGGCTGACCAATACCCAAGACAAAAAACCTCAATACATCGTTCCATTTTCTCTTCAGGACTTGGACGGCAACATGAGAAATATTAGCGAATGGTCTGACCGCAGGGTACTAATTAATTTTTGGGCAACATGGTGTGCGCCTTGCAAAAAAGAAATGCCAATGCTTCAAACAATGCATCTCAATAAAGAAGAATATGGTATTCAGATCATAGGCATTGCTGTAGATCATAATGAACCGGTACGAGATTTCATTAATGAATATGGAATTGAATTTCCAATACTCATTGGCCAAAGCAATGCTTACGAAATCATGCAACAATTGGGAAATACAGCTACAACTCTGCCTTACACAGTGGTTGTTGAACCCGATGGTTTGATCTCTTGGTATAAAAATACTGAGCTTAAACCAGAAGATCTGCCTTCAATTCTGGGGTATTAAAGATAGAATCTTGATACTTCATTTTTTATATTTTCGTTGATTTTGTACCTATATTCTAGGAATATGTAGGTATCTTCTATAAACATGTTAAATTAAATGTCTAATATATTAGTAATCAACGGACCTAATTTAAATCTTCTTGGAACAAGGGAACCAGACATCTATGGAGATAAAAGTCTCGATCAAATCAACCAAGAGTTAAGCGATATGGCCACAGAAAATGGCTGCTTTTTGGAAACGTTTCAAAGTAATTCAGAATCAGAATTGGTCAACACAATACAAGAAAAATCCCAAACCACAGATTACATAATCTTCAATCCAGGAGCTTTCACACACACCAGCATTGCTCTGAGAGATGTGCTATTGGCTGTAGATGTTCCTTTTATAGAAGTACACATCAGCAATATTTTTTCCAGAGAAGAGTTTAGGAAAAATTCATATTTTTCAGATATTGCCCAAGGAACAATTTCTGGTTTGGGATTCAAAGGCTATGAGTTAGCGCTGTTGTCAGCGATAGATCAGTTGTCAAAGGCATAGCTTTATGGACATTCGAAAAGTAAAAAAATTAATTGAATTACTTGAAGAATCAGATTTATCTGAAATTGAGATTACTGAAGGTGAGGACACTGTTCGAATAACCCGAAGAATACCAAAAGATCCCAAGAAAACAGAAGTTTACACATCTTCCGAAACCAATATCAGAGAACATGAAAGTGCACTCGAATCGCCAAAACATGGGCATCGTAACGATTTCCACAAAATTTTAGCACCAATGATAGGAACCTTTTTTCTGACCACTGAACCAGGGGCTGAGGCATTTGTTAAGGTGGGCGATGAGGTTGCTGAAGGTGACACTCTATGCATCATTGAAGCTATGAAGATGATGAATCAGATTGAGTCCGATGTTGCTGGAATCGTTGAGAGAATCTTGGTCCAGAGTGGAGACCCAGTTGAATACGACCAGGTCTTATTTCTGATTAGCCAAAATTAACCATGCTTGATAAGGTCGTCATTGCCAATCGTGGGGAAATAGCGCTCAGGATTCTAAGAGCATGCCATGAATTAGGTATAAAAACGGTTGCTGTACACTCCACAGCAGACAGTAATCTAAAACACGTACTGCTTGCAGATGAATCCGTCTGTATTGGCGCACCAGAGTCAGCAAACAGTTATTTAAATGTACCTTCCATAATCAGCGCAGCAGAAGTCACAGATGCAATGGCGATACATCCAGGTTATGGGTTTTTATCGGAGAACGGCGATTTTGCTGAAAAAGTTGAAGAAAGTGGCTATATCTTCATTGGACCGAAGCCCGAAACCATAAGATCGATGGGCAACAAAATGGCAGCAATTGAAATTGCCAAAGCTGCAGGGATCAATTGTATACCCGGATCGGATGGGCCCCTGGGTAAAAACCAAGAAGAAATTTATGAGATTGCAGATAAAATTGGCTACCCAGTCCTAGTTAAAGCTGCAGCAGGTGGAGGGGGTAAAGGTGTCAGAATAGCGCATACCAAGGCCAATCTTCAACACGCCATTGGCCTTGCAAAATCTGAAGCTAAAGCAGCATTTGGAGACGATGCCGTATATATGGAAAAACTGCTTGAGCAACCAAGACATATCGAATTTCAAATGCTAGCTGACGTTCACGGCAATGTTATCTGTCTGGGAGACAGAGATTGTTCAATGCAGAGAAATTGGCAGAAAATACTAGAAGAAGCACCGGCAATCGGTATCACGGCGGAACAACGTGAAGACATGACTCAAAAATGCATTACCTTGTGTCAACAAATAGGATATAGGAGTGCTGGAACATTAGAGTTCTTATTTGAAAATGGAGAATTCTATTTCATAGAAATGAATGCGAGATTACAAGTAGAGCATCCGGTGACTGAAATGATAACCGGGATTGACGTGGTTAAAGAGCAAATAAGAATCGCGATGGAACTTCCATTGTCTGTAAAACAAGAAGAAATAACCCATAAAGGTCATGCCATTGAATGCAGAATCAATGCCGAGGATCCGAAAACATTTATCCCATCACCAGGAACAGTTACATTGTGGCATCCACCGGGTGGGCCAGGGATTAGGGTGGACAGCCACCTCTATACTGGATACGAAGTTCCGCCCTACTACGATTCAATGATTGCTAAGATCATTGCCCATGCCAATACCAGAGAATCGGCAATCAATAGAATGCGGGTAGCATTGTCTGAAATGGTCATTGAGGGAATTAAAACAAATAAAGATTTGCAGATTGAAATCATGCAACACGATGCTTTTCACAGAGGTGAAACTGACACCAATTATTTAGAAAATAGATTGGGATTGTAAAAATTTTACAAACGCAGACGATCTTCGAGCCAGTCCATGTTATAGTCTTTGATACTTAAATTTTTTTAAGTTACTCATAAAATCAGTTACGCATTAACGTGCAACAGGGGAGTTTTCTTCGTGAAAGAAAAATTACAATCAAAAGCAAAGCAATCAAAAAATACACACCCTGCCAACGATTCTGTTAACGGAACATTAATTCACCGCACCCTCAAAGAATCCACTGAAACAGCGTTACAAGAATATTTCAAAACACTCAATGGCAATGCACCCAATGGTTTATATAAGTTAGTCATCAATGAGGTGGAACTGCCACTCATCGAAGCGGTGATGGCGTTTACCAATAAAAACCAATCACAGGCAGCGGAAATCCTGGGCATCAATCGATCAACTTTGAGAAAAAAATTAAAGCTATTTGAACTCATAAAATAATTGTTTTTTACCGAAAACGTGTCAGATCAGACAGCAATTAAAATTAAAACGGCACTGATCAGTGTTTCCGATAAGAGTGATTTGGATCAACTTGCTGCAACCTTAAGATCCCATGACATTGCTATCGTCTCAACAGGTGGAACTTCTGCCTATTTAAAAGAACAGAACTTCAAAGTAACCGAAGTCTCTGCAATTACGGGTTTTCCTGAAATGATGGGTGGTCGTGTAAAAACACTCCACCCATTAATCTATGCAGGCCTACTCAATCGACCTGTGATTGATGACAAGCTCCTAGAAAAATACTCAATCACCAACATTGACTTAGTGGTAGTCAATCTCTATCCATTTGAAGAAACAATCGCCCAGCATCACTCTGATGCAGAGAAAGCAGTTGAAAACATTGATATTGGTGGTCCCAGTATGATCAGAGCCACTGCAAAAAATTATCACAGCAAAACCATCCTTACAGATCCAGGTGATTATGAAACATTAATCACCGAACTTGCCAACAACCAGGGTTGTGTTACCTACACTCTTAGAAAACAATTGGCCTTAAAAGCATTTGGGTACACAGCATGTTACGACGCTGCTATTTGGGATTATTTTTCTAAAAATCAGGACGACACTCTACCCCAGAAATTACCCATAGGATTGACGAAAAAAACGAATCTGAGATACGGGGAAAATCCTCATCAACGTGCTGCAATATACCAGCAAAAAGAAGTCGGGCCCAACACACTGGTTGGATCCAAACTGCATCAAGGCAAAGAGCTGTCTTACAACAACTTATTGGATGCTAATGCTGCAATAGGTTGTGTACAGAGTTTCAACGAACCAGCCTGCGTGATCGTAAAACATGTCAATCCTTGTGGAGTTGCAATTGGCAATGATCTTGATGAGGCTTACAAAAAATCATTCCATACAGATCCCGAATCAGCTTTTGGAGGGGTCATCGCAGTGAACCGAAACGTCGATGGTAAATTGATAAAAAACATCATCAACAATCAATTTCTCGAGCTCTTAATAGCGCCGTCATTTGACTCTGATGCTCTCAAAGCTTTGGAGGAAAAACAAAACATTAGGGTGATTGAGATGGATGGTGGTGAGAAGAATACCGTTGATTATTCTGTCCAGACCATTGATGGTGGATTTCTTATTCAAGAAGGCGATGAAAAAACAATAGACAGACAAGACATTGATATTGTGACACTCCGTCAGCCGGAAGACGAAGAAATCAAAGACATGCTCTTTGCCTGGAAAGTTGTTAAATACGTCAAATCCAATGCCATTGTTTTTGCCAGACAACAACAAACCATAGGCATAGGAGCAGGACAAATGAGCCGTGTGATGAGCGCTAAAATTGCCAGCTTAAAAGCTGCATCAGCTAATCTTCATACCAAGAACTGTGTGATGGCCTCCGATGGCTTCTTTCCTTTCAAAGACAGCATAGAAATGGCAGCAGATTACGGTATCAGCTGTGTCATTCAACCCGGAGGATCCATCAGAGATGACGAAGTCATAGCAGCTGCTGATGAACACAATCTAGTGATGGGCTTTACCGGGATCAGGCATTTCAAGCATTAGCCATGGGTAAATCATCCAAGGTTTTAGTCGTTGGTGGGGGTGGACGAGAACATGCATTGTCTTGGAAACTTGCTCAATCAAAGCATGTTGACACTGTTTATGTCGCCCCTGGCAACCCAGGATCCTCAAGTGAAGCAAAAATAGTCAACATTGAGATCAAAGCAACTGACATTGAACAATTAGCTCATTTTGCACAAAATGAGTCGATAGATCTCATTGTCGTTGGTCCAGAGGATCCTCTGGTTGCAGGGATCGTCGATGAGTTCACCAAGATCGGCATTAAATGTTTTGGACCCACTGCTGAAGCAGCACAATTGGAAGGATCCAAAGCTTTCGCAAAACGCTTTATGCAAAAATACAGGATCCCAACCGCAACTTATCAATCTTTTTCCGATCCTCATTCAGCGAAAAAGTTTTTAAAAAACTCGGTGTATCCAATGGTAATCAAGGCAGATGGCTTAGCAGCAGGCAAAGGGGTATTTATTGTCAACAATTTTGCGATGGCGGAAAAAAGCGTTGATGCCATCATGACCGATCATAAATTTGGATCTGCAGGAGCAACGATCGTTGTTGAAGAATTCCTGGAAGGTGAGGAAGCAAGCTTCATTGCCATGGTAGATGGGGTAAACATCCTACCTCTGGCTACCTCACAGGATCACAAGGCAATTGGGGATGGGGATGTTGGCCTCAATACCGGTGGGATGGGTGCTTATTCCCCTGCCCCTTTTGTGGACGACGAGCTCCAAAAAAAGATTATGGATGAGATCATGCTGCCAACTGTTCATGGTATGGTTGATGAGGGCATGCCATACAGAGGATTCCTCTATGCTGGTTTAATGATTTCAGATCAAAATGAGCCTAAAGTACTGGAATTTAACTGTCGCTTTGGTGATCCTGAAACGCAGCCAATTATGATGCGACTCTCATCGGATTTGGTTGAACTCATTCAAGCTTGTTTTAACGGAACCATAGAATCATTTCCAATTGAATGGGATGACCGCACTGCTTTGGGCGTTATCATGGCCAGTTCAGGCTATCCTGAGAAATATGCAACCGGCTTCGAAATTCATGGATTGGATGCAACGGATCTGGCATATCCAGAGGTAAAGATCTTCCACTCAGGAACGGCAATCCGCAATGGTAAAATTGTTACCAGTGGCGGCAGGGTACTGTGTGTCACTGCTCTTGGCAGAGATGTTAAACAAGCAAAAAAAGTTGCTTACGAAGCGGTCAAAAAAGTAGCTTGGGATGGGGTATATTATCGTAGGGATATAGGCGATAAAGCAATAAAGCTATTGAACTAGCGTTTCATTGACTCAAAAAATTCAGCATTGGTCTTGGTGTCTTTCATTTTGCTGATCAAAAATTCAATGGCGGCTACTTCATCCATGTCGTGCACCACTTTTCGTAACACCCACATTTTCTGTAACTCATCGGGTTCCATCAATAACTCCTCCCTTCGTGTTCCAGATCGGTTGATGTGAATGGCAGGGTACACTCTTTTCTCAGATATTCTCCTGTCCAGATGAATTTCCATGTTACCCGTGCCTTTAAATTCCTCAAAGATGACTTCGTCCATTCTCGAACCGGTGTCAACGAGTGCAGTTGCAATAATAGTCAAGCTGCCCCCTTCCTCAAGATTTCTAGCAGCACCAAAAAATCTTTTTGGTTTTTGCAGGGCGTTGGCATCAACACCTCCTGTCAAAACTTTACCCGAGGCAGGAGCAACCGTATTATAAGCCCTTGCCAAACGTGTTATGGAGTCGAGCAATATAACCACGTCCTTCTTGTGTTCAGCAAGTCGCTTGGCTTTCTCTAAAACCATGTCTGCGACTTGCACATGCCGTGTGGCTGGTTCGTCAAACGTGCTTGAAACCACTTCTCCTCTCACCGTTCTTTGCATATCGGTCACTTCTTCTGGTCGTTCATCAATCAACAGGACGATGAGTATAGCTTCTGGGTAATTGGCAGTAATGGATGAGGCAATATTTTGCAGCAGTATCGTTTTACCTGCCTTTGGAGGTGAGACGATCAGGCCCCTCTGACCTTTACCAATCGGTGCAGCCAAATCAATGATGCGTGCAGTTAAATCCTCCAAACTTCCCGTCCCTTGCTCCAATATGAATCTTTCTTCTGGAAAGTAAGGGGTTAAATTCTCAAAGAGAACTTTGGATCGAACGTTTTCGGGTTCTTCAAAATTAATCTCGGCAACTTTTAACAAGGCAAAATACCGTTCGCTGTCTTTCGGAGGCCTGACAGAACCTGCAACGGTATCTCCGGTGTGTAAATTAAATCGTCGAATTTGGGTTGGCGAAACATAAACATCGTCAGGACCGGCCAGATAAGAGCTGTCTGCGGAGCGTAAAAAACCAAAACCATCCTGGAGTATTTCCAATACCCCTTCACCGTAAATTGGATGATTCTCAGCGGCATGTGCCTTTAACATGGCAAAGGTAATGTCTTGCCTTCTGGCACGGGCTAAGTTTTCGATATTCATCGCCTCTGCTGCTGCCTGTAACTCAGAAATCGATTTATTCCTCAGTTCTGGCAAGCTCATCAAATTGTTGCCGACCTCTAAATCAGCTTTAGAGACTATGTCATCTTGGGTAAAAGTTGGCGTTCTATCCTGGGTCTGGGTGGTTCTTTGGTGCCTGGGATTTCTTCTTTTCCCTTTGTTGTTTTTTGGATGTTTCATAAATTATAAATTGGAATCTATAAATTGCTTCAACTGACCCTTGGCCGCTGCACCTATATGTTGTGCCTGTACTTGGCCATCTTTGAATAAAATTAGGGTTGGAATGCTTCTCACTGCATATTGAATGGCAGTGTTGTTATTTTCATCGACATTGAGTTTTACAATTTTCACTTTCTTGGCATACTCCTCCGACAACTCGACTAAAAGGGGCCCGATCATTTTACACGGACCACACCACTCAGCCCAGAAATCAAGTAATACCGGTACGTCTGATTGGAGTACATCCTGATCAAAATTTGCATCAGTTGTGTGAGTTAAACTCATTCTCTCTATATGAAGTTAATTGTTAAATTATTAGGATTCTGTTATTTAATATCGATGTGCAGCTGGCTTGGTTTTGCCATCAGGTAGTGTATTCTCTCTCTATAAAGGAGGTGATTCAAGTCTTTTTGTGTATTTTTAGTGATTTAAGTGAAAATATTGGTCTTGCAAAGTTTGGGAAAGAGGATCCAATGATA
>DTSX01000003.1 GCA_012965065.1 Gammaproteobacteria bacterium | reverse complement strand
GCTGCCATTGCCAAGGAAGCCAATGTCAAACATCTGGTTTTTTACCATCTGACTCCATCACCACGCAATGACATCATGGCAAATATATTTACCAGAGGGGTGGCTGATGTGTTTGACGACTGGACACTGTCCGATGATGGCACAATGGTGGTATTACCGGTTGACTCTGAGGAGATACAAATTTCTAATTTGAATTAGTGCTCACTTCAATTATTTACCAGTTATTTCAACGGCAATATCTTCAACTTTAGGAGTTGGTTTCTCTATTTTGGCAAGACGGTCAACAAGTGAGGAAGCCAGATCGTTGTAGATGGCTTTCATGTAATCTTTACCTGAATCCAAGACCAATGGCTTGCCTGTATCACCACTGGAGGCAAAGGCAGGCTCAATTGGTATCTTCCCCAATAATGGAATTTTGTTGTGTTTGAGAAACTCGTCGGTTGCACCTTCTCCAAAAATGTTCTCTTCGTGCCCACATTCTGGACAAATAAAATAGCTCATGTTCTCAACCAAACCAATAATAGGGACTGAAAGTTTTTTGAAGGCCTGTAAGGATTTCTTCACATCCAACAAAGCGACTTGTTGAGGGGTAGTAACCAGAATAGCACCGGTCAGATTGGCCTTTTGACAAAGGGTTAATTGGGCATCACCGGTACCTGGAGGGAGATCAATAACCAGATAATCCAGACTGGACCAATTGGTTTGTAGAAGGAGCTGGCTGAGTGCTTGGGACAACATTGGTCCACGCCAGATGGTGGCTTGGTCTTCGGATACGATGAAGCCAATGGACATCAGTTCCAGACCGTGGGATTGAATTGGGGTAAATGTCTTGTTATCAGGAGTTGTCGGTTTCTCATCCATAACACCAAGCATCAACGGGATGCTCGGTCCATATATATCCGCATCCAACAGGCCCACTTTGGCGCCTCGTGCAAGGAGACTTAGTGCCAAGTTAACACTGACTGTTGATTTGCCAACACCGCCTTTTCCTGATGCTACTGCGATAACGTTTTTAACTTCAGCCATGGTGATTCAAACCAGAGTGATCATTGGTCCTGCTTCCTGGATCCAAATATTTTTTTGAACATTGATTTCGACCAGTCGATTCGATTCTTACGTTCCCGTTGTTTTGCTGATGCCCTAAATTTTCCGAAGTAGAGAAAAATGGCCAGAGATCCAACTATCAGTAAGCCAAAGAAAACTGTGTTAGCGTCCATCAATTGCGAGAATAAAGTTTTGTCAGGAGCCTTAGAATCTCAAAATAAAGCCAAATCAGGGTTACCATCAAAGAAAAGGCACCATAGGCTTCCAAGTATTTAGGAGCCCCGTGTTCTGCACCCTGTTCAATAAAGTCAAAATCAAGAACTAGGTTAAGTGCAGCAATAGCCACAACAACCAAGCTAAAGCCAATGCCCATCAATCCATTGGAATGAATGAAACCAATTTCAGTGCCAAAAAAACGCATGATGATATTTACAACATAGAGCAACAGTATCCCTCCGGTCGCTGCAAAAAGCATCAATCTGAAATTCTCTGTGGGTTTTATCAACCCGGTTTTATACGCCATTAAAAGAGCTGCCAATGTGCCAAAGGTTAACCCAACTGCTTGAATGACTATCCCTGGGTAACTGGCTTCAACCACCGCTGATACTCCACCTATCGCAAACCCTTCCAACAAAGCATAAATAGGTGCTGAAATGGCTGCCGTAGTGGGTTTAAAAATTGTAACCAAAGCAGCAATTAATCCACCAACAATACCAACTATTACATAAACATAAACGGAAGCGGGATCGCCGGTGGCATAAAACTGGTTCCAAGTCCAAGCTGCGGTGATAAAACACAGCAGAAGGTACAACCCGGTTTTGTTTACCGTACCAGACAACGTCATGGGTTCAGAGGTGCTGAAATCGGACGAACTTTGGGTGAAAGCCTTACTTCTAAGTGTCGGATTACCCGATCGTCCAAACATTTCTAACGCTCGATGACGTGCCATTGTGATCTCCTCAAAAATGAATAATTAATGGGAGGTATTATACCAGTTGCAATTTTAGACGGAAGGTTAGCTCGGTTGCTTGTTTTTAATCTTGATGACTATTTCCAGATCTTCAATTTCGGTGTTGTCTGGCAATCTTGGGATGTTTTCAACACTGAGATTTTCTCTCGGAATATCAGTCAGCTGACCGGTGTCGGTATTGTAAAAATGATGGTGTGGAGAAGTGGTGGAATCGTAGTACATCCGGGTTGGGTCCACGGCAACTTCGTTGACGACACCGTGTTTTGCAAACACATTTAAGGTGTTGTAAACGGTGGCTTTGGAAATGCAATGGCCGTGTTTGGTTAACTTATCAAAAATCTGATCTGCGGAGAGATGCTTTGGACTTTCAAGCAGCATCATGCCAATACGGATTCGAGCCTTTGTGGGGCGCAAACGATGGTCTCTGAGTCTCTGCTCAACTTTCGCTTTTAATCTCAGTGCACCTTCCATGACAACCTCTCCTCTAGCTATTCTAATGGCAACGGTGAAGATTGCAAAACTGCAATCTCTATATGGATCAATGTCTTGTCGTCTTTTTTGCTCGCTTTGATGAGCGATAGGTCTCAATCAAGAATAGAATCAAGCCTATGGTAATGCACGAGTCTGCCACATTGAACGCCGGGTAATGCCATTGACCGATGTGGAACAAAATAAAATCCACGACGTAGCCTTGGTTTAGCCGGTCAATCAGATTTCCAATCGCTCCGCCGGCAATCATAGCAAAAGCAGTATTCAGCAGTACAGGAGACTTGGCGGCGTTGCGAACAAGCCAGCCAATTAAAGTTGTCCCAACACCTGCTGAAATTAAAGTCAAAGGCCAGCGTTGCCACCCGGAGTCGGAAGCAAATATGCTGAAAGCGGCCCCGGTGTTGTGAAGCCGGGTAAAATCGAGAAATGCAGTTAAGGTCAAACGATCGAACAAATTTAACCGCTCCACCACCAAAAATTTTGAATACTGGTCAACAAAGATAATGGCGAATACCACCAGTAACCATATCCAATAGGAATAACTTCTGCTCTTCAACATCCCTTAGAAGTGAAGCCTAACTTCGCCTTCACCCGTTACGTTGTCTATGCATCGGATACAAAGTTCTGGGTGTTCGGATGACAGGCCGACCGACTCGTCTTTGTGCCAACATCGAATGCATTTATGATGCTTGGATTTAAACACCGAAACAGCAACCCCATCGGCTTCAATTGCACCCTCGGGTATGCTGACAGTAGACGCTAAGGTAGCATCAGATGTGATGAATAAAAAATGCAACTCCTCCCCAAAAGAGGCAAGCAATTCAGCCAACTCACCGTCTGCATAAACGGTTAAACATGCGTCCAAAGAAGAACCGATTACGCCTTCATCTCTAGCAACTTCCAATGCTTTGGCTGCGGTTTGCTGAACGACATCCATAACTGGCCAATTGATACCAGTATCTGGCTTTTCTGGCAACTGATACCACTCTGATAAAAATACTGACTCCGCTCGATTTCCTGGCAAAAATTGCCAAACTTCATCAGCGGTAAAAGAGAGAATTGGGGCTATCCAGCGAACCATTGATTCGGCGGTATGATACAAAACTGTTTGCGCTGATTTTCTAGCATGACTATCAGCCTGAGTGGTGTACAGACGATCTTTAATAACGTCCAGATAAAATCCACCCATATCCACTACGCAGAAATTATGCAGTGATTGAGACACCCGGTGAAAAGCATAGGCACTGTAATCTTCAAGGATCTTTGCTTGAACCTCGTGTAATCGATTGATGACCCATTGATCAAGAGCCAAAAGCTCGTTGACTGGTAGCCGATCCTTGGTTGGATCAAAATCATTCAGGTTACCCAGTAAAAACCTTGCGGTGTTCCTTATGCGTCGGTAAGCATCGGAATTCCGTTTTAGAATTTGATCTGAAATACTCATTTCACTACTGTAATCGGTTGATGCAGCCCACAGCCTAAGAATATCCGCGCCAAGATTATTGATCACAGCCTGGGGCGCAATCACATTTCCTAAGGATTTGGACATTTTCTTACCGGCTTCATCTACGGTGAATCCATGGGTAAGTACTTGTTTGTATGGAGCCTTTGCATTCATTGCAACGGAGGTGAGTAAAGAGCTTTGAAACCAACCTCTGTGTTGATCCGATCCCTCCAAGTAGAGGTCAGCTGGGAAGTAAACGTCGGCATGATTCTGGCTGACGGCATGATGTGCCAAGCCGGAATCCATCCAAACGTCCATCGTGTCGGTTATTTTACTGTATTCGGTCGCTTCTTCTCCCAAGAAATCCTCAGTGGATGAGGCAAACCATCCATCAATTCCATGCGCTTCAACTTTTTCAGCTACCTGATGCAGAAGATCAACTGT
>DTSX01000002.1 GCA_012965065.1 Gammaproteobacteria bacterium | reverse complement strand
CATATTTCGGTTTTTTGCCATCGTCTCCACTTCCAAGCTGCACCACGGGACCGTAACGGGTTTCTCTAACAATTATAGGTTCCAGTGTATCTGGGTGTGTACCGAGAACATTGTCAGCTGTCTTAAACAGGCTTAAAGCTTCCTCCAATGTAATTGAATACAGTTTTTGCCCTTCTTTAAGCCCCCCCCATTCGGGGGTATCGCCAGCGTCAATGTCCCCTCTTTGAACTGCTGGCCCGTTTTTCGTCATTCGAGCAAAAATAGGTTTGTTTGTTTCTGGATCTGTTCCAAGCAACCTTTGCGGGTTCACATCTCTTCTTGTTACTTGTTCCCCTGTTGTTGCTACCGCCTCTTCTAAAGGCGACCAAAATAGATCCAAGACCTCCTTTTTGCTTTTCGATCCATTGGAGATGGCATCCAAATCATTTTCCATATTGGAAGTAAACTCATCGTTGATGTAATCGGTAAAGCTTGTGTTCAAGAAGTCGCTAACCAATCTACCCATGTCAGAAGGTTCATATCGTTTCTGTTTTGCAATTATGTATTCTCTCTCCGCCAACCTAGAGAGGATGCCTGCGTAAGTTGAGGGCCTTCCAATTCCTTTCTCTTCAAGGGTTTTTATCATGCTGGCGTCGTTATATCTAGGTGGCGGGTCGGTAAAATGTTGCTCTTTGGTTAAGCTTAGAAAATCAACAACATCGCCTTCCTTTATATTAGGGGGTTTTAGGTCACGCACCTCTTCCTTTGTTACTAAAAGATAGCCAGGAAACAACAGTTCTTGGTCAGAAAAACTAAACGAAGCTAAGTCAGGCGCATTGTTAGGAACAAACTCGATAGTGGTTCGCTCAAATATGGCGTCTTTCATTTGGGAAGCCATGGTTCGTTCCCAGATCAAGCTATAGAGTTTAAATTCATTGTCGCTTAACCTTGTTTTAAGAGCACTTGGCAGTAGATTGATATCAGTCGGAGTTATAGCACCATGTGCTTCCTGAATGTTTATTGCCGCCTTTTTGTTTTTAAACTTTCTTCTTTCAAGAAACGCTTCCCCATACAGAGCAACAATTTTTTGCTGAATTATGGGCAATTTAGCTGTATCGATTTCAATGGAATCCGTCCTCATGTAGGTAATCAAACCGTCTCCTCCATCTTTTCCTGCAAAGAGCGATTGAGCACATCTCATGGTTTCCTTAGGATTGAAGCCAAACTTCGCTGATGCTTGTTGCATAAGCACCGATGTTCTGAATGGAGATTTTGGTCTACGTTTTATTTGTTGGGTTACAATGGAAGCCGCTCTCATGCCATTTTTACAGCCAACTTCTAATTTTGTAGCAACGCTTTCAACCACAGTTTTGGATGCAAATGTGAATTTTTTTACAGGCTCACTTGCATACGATATGAGTTTTGTATTAATGTTTTCTTCTTTTTGTAAAAGAGCTCCTAGCGTCCAATACTCTTGAGCTATAAATGCTTCAATTTCTTTTTCTCTTTCAACGATCATCCTCAAAGCTGGGCTTTGCACTCTTCCTGCAGAGTGGTTATTGCTTGGGAAAAGTCGCCACAAAAGAGGCGAGAGTGAGAATCCAAAGTGCCGATCCAAAGCTCTCCTTGTTTCTTGTGAGCGAACCAAATCCATTGCTATATCTCTCGGTTTAGAAATGGCTTCATTGACCGCTTCTTTGCTGATTTCATAGAACACGGCTCTTTTAATTTCTTTTCCTTCAATTTTTTTAGCATGTTTGGTCTTAAGCAGATCTGAAACATGCCAGGCAATTGCTTCTCCTTCTCTATCTGGGTCCGTGGCCAGTATGATCTCATCTGTAGCTTTCAATGCGCTGGTTATTTTTTTGATTGCCTCCTCTTTTCCAGGAATAGTGACATAGGTCATTGCATAATTATTTGCAGGGTCAATCGCCCCTTTTTTTGGCAATTCCCTTATATGACCAATGGTGGCTAAAACCTTATAATCAACACCAAGGTATTTTTCTATAGTCCTAGCTTTTGCAGGCGATTCAACGATAACAAGTTTTTTCATTTTTTCTTATCCATAAATGAAGCCGCGGCACGCGCGGCTTACAGGAACAAAACATATATTGATTTTAATTCAGCTTCAAAGGCTTGTCCCAAAAAGCATTTGCCTCCAATGTGTGGAATTTTACATCGATGCCTGGTTCCTGAAACAGCATTAATATGCTCAACGCTTTCACCACTTCAATATCTAGAGGCTCGAAGCCAATAGCCATGAGTTTGTCAATCAACAGTTCGCGTTTTAACGGCGATAACAATCCAAACTTCTCAAGCCTAGCAATATAATTTTGACATTCTTCGTCAAGCAGAGCTTTTTCCTTGTCGTTTAAAACTCTTACCGAGAGTTTTTTTGGTGGTTGGATATCAATGTTGTTTGTAGGTTGGTTAAAAACAGCTACCCAATCCATCGCATGCTCAATCATGTCTTCTTGGAATCCTGCAACGACCAACTCGTCTCTGATTTGCAGTTCGCTGTTTCGTTTTGTCTCGTGCTCGTCTGAATAGTATTCAAACAAATAAAGCAAAACATCGAGAAAAGCTGCTTTCGTTTTGTGGTTCATCTTACTAGGAAAAAGTGGTTGTTTTGTTGAGAATGTACGAAAAGAAGTCTTAGGTCAAACTCTTTTTTAATTATTTAGATTTGTAAACTTAGCTTCTGAGCTTGCTGTCAAAACTACGCGTCAACATGATATTATGTCATCCCTTTGATTATTTTCGGTGGTATATTTTACATATGAAGAGACTAAAAATACTTGAATTCCCCGACAAAAGGCTACGAAGAGTATCAGAAGCCATTACCACTTTTGATCGAGGCCTCAAAAGACTGTCCGATAACATGCTGATGACCATGTACGAAGAAAAAGGGATTGGGTTGGCTGCTCCACAAGTTAACAAACCAGTGCGCCTAATTGTTATGGATATCTCCGAAGACAGAGACCAACCTTTGGTATTTGTTAACCCAGTTGTTAGTTCATTTGAAGGCAAGGTTGAAAGTAACGAGGGGTGCCTTTCTGTGCCAGATATAAAAACTGATATTAAACGCCACGAGACCATTACGCTCAATGCTCAGAACCTGAAAGGGACTGCAATCTCGCTTGAGGCTGACGGTCTTTTATCTATTTGCATCCAACATGAAATTGACCACCTCAATGGGAAGCTTTTTATAGACTACATATCGGATATTAAGTTACAAAGACTAAGAAAAAAAGTTGCCAAACAAAACAAAGCGGCAAGAATTGAAAGACAAAAAAATACTAGGCTCATCTAAATGAGAGTCAGTTAGATTATGACTTAATCATGAATATTATCTTTGCAGCTGCCTCAAGTTTTTCAGAACAGACATTGATAGCTCTCACAAAACTAGACCACAACATTGTTGCTGTATTGACCCAACCAGATAGGCGGTCAGGAAGGGGGCTAAAAAAAACTGAAAACCCTATTAAATTCATGGCACGGACACTTGGGTTACCTGTGTTGGAATACGAGTCATTAACCAATCCAGAGGCATACGAGACCATAAATAAACTGGCGCCAGATCTATTGTTAACTATGGCCTACGGAGGGCATGTGCCCGACAAGATACTAAAGATACCCCGCTGCGACACTATTAATATTCACCCTTCATTGCTGCCACTATGGCGGGGCGCATCCCCAATACAGTCAGCCATCCTTCATGGAGATAAAAAAACAGGGATATGTTTGATGCGTATGGTGAATGAACTTGATGCAGGCCCTATTTTTCTCTCTCATGAAATACAGATTGCACCACATGAGACCGCAGGACTTTTGTCAAAAAGGCTAGCAGAGCTTTCCGCAACACTGATTAAAAATAACCTGGATGACATTCTTAATAAGAAGATAACTCCCACAGAACAAGTACACGAAAATGCAGTTTATGCTCCAAAAATCAAAAAGACAGATGCAGCAATTACTTGGTCAATGCCAGCTGTTCAATTACTTAGGCAAATAAAAGCGTTTAATCCATGGCCGGTTTCATATTCATTTCTTAAAGGGAAGCATTTTCGTATCTGGGATGCAGAGTTAAACAATCATGATAATTTGAGACACTCACCTGGAAAAATTGTTGAGGTCAGGGATAAGGATATTTTGGTTTCCACTGGAGAAAAAATGTTGGCATTGACCCAGGTTCAATTGGAAGGGAGAAAGAAAACAGCTGCAGGGGAGTTTGCTAGGGGATTTGATTGTCAAGGAATAACACTCGGATGCTAATCCATGAACTGGCAATCTGGAATGGTTTTCTAATAAACTGGTTTTAGTAGAAATGAAAAATAAATCACAAAAACCAGAAAGACTTCTAGGCACCATACTTTTACTGCTGTCGTTTATGACGACCAACTTATTTGCACAACCAGTGACACCTATAAAAGGCGAATCATTTTTACTGAATGCTGTCTATTACTCGAATATCGACATACTGTTTGTGTTCAATAAGGAATACCAACAGGCATTG
>DTSX01000001.1 GCA_012965065.1 Gammaproteobacteria bacterium | reverse complement strand
CTTCAATTGGCTCGAGTTCCACGCCGCCGAGCAACCCATAATTTCTGATGTCTATCACATAAGGGGACCCTTTGATGGTTTGCAGTTCTTCTTCCAAAATGGGTGCCAAACTCTTTGCCCGAGCAAATAGACCTTCTTCTTCATAGACACGAAGTGTTGCAAGCCCTGCGGCTGCAGCTAATGGATGACCTGAATAAGTGTAGCCATGATATAACTCTATATTGTCCTCTGGTCCGGTCATGAAAGTTTCATAGATGTCTTCTTTAACCAAAACACCGCCCATTGGAACCATGCCACTGGTCATACCCTTGGCAATTGTGATCAGATCAGGCTTGACCTTAAATGCTTCCGCAGCAAAACTCTCCCCGGTTCTGCCAAAACCGGTAATCACTTCATCAAAGATCAAAAGCACTCCATGATCGTCACAAATTTTCCTGATGCGGTTAAGATAGCCTTCTGGTGGAATCAAGACTCCACCCGAGCCTGCAATCGGCTCCATGATTACGGCTGCTACTGTTGAAGGGTCATGTAAGAGAAATATTTCTTCCAGCTCATCGGCCAAATGAGCTCCCCATTTAGGTTGGCCTCTGGAAAAAGCGTTGTGCTCAAGATTGTGGGTGTGCTTCAAGTGATCAACCCCTGGCAACAGCGCCCCAAACATTTTTCTATTGGGTGATATACCACCCACCGAAATTCCACCAAAGCCAACTCCATGATAGCCCTTCTCTCGACCGATTAATCGAGTTCTTTGGCCTTCCCCTCGGACACGATGGTATGCCAAGGCTATTTTCAAAGCAGTATCGACAGCTTCAGATCCAGAATTTGTAAAAAATACGCGCGTCAACCCATCGGGAGCAATATCGACCAGTTTTTCTGCCATTTCAAAAACGGTTGGATGACCAAGTTGAAAAGCAGTCGCATAATCAAGCGTTGCTGCTTGTTGTTGCACTGCCTCCACAATTTTAGGGTGACAATGTCCGGTGTTGCAACACCACAAACCTGAAGCGCCATCTAGTATTTGTTGACCTGTATGAGTGGTGTAAAACATACCACTTGCTTTGGTCAATAGTCTGGGGTTCTTTTTAAAATAACGGTTTCCCGTATAAGGCATCCAGTAGGCCTCAAGATTAGGCAGTTGGTCAGTCATGGTTGTCCCTCCGGGAACTTTAAATAAACTAAAATTACAAAGCCTACAATAAAGATTTTTTAAAAATTTAACAATATTTAAATTGAATTTTTTTAAATAATTGTTTTTAATAGGTTTTTATATTTTTTGTTTAATATATTTAACAATTTAACACCATGAGTAATGAAATTGACATTGGCATCAGACTGAAGAATTTAAGAACAGAGAGAAAGATCTCGCAACGGCAATTGGCGATTAAATCTGGCATTAGCAATGCCACGATCTCCTTAGTTGAAAACAATAAAACAAACCCATCGCTTGGGCTACTGAAGCAAGTCCTAGATGTAATACCCATTTCCATTGGTGATTTCTTTACCATGGACGTCAAACAGGAAAACAAAATAGTTCACCGTGCGGATGAACTGACTGAAATTGGGAGTGGGCTTATTTCCTATTTGCAGGTTGGTAACAATCTGAAAAATTATAAATTACAAATGATGCTTGAACGATACCAACCTGGCGCCGATACCGGAAAGTCTATGCTGTCTCATGAATCTGAAGAAAGTGGATTGGTGCTCCAAGGTCGTTTGGAATTAACGGTTGGAGATGAAGTTTATGTTTTAAACAAAGGGGATGCCTATTTGTTCAACAGCACATTGCCACATCGCTTCAGAAATACAGGGCGGGAGGAATGCGTCGTGGTTTCAGCTTGTACACCCCCCAGCTTTTAGTTCGTTGTGTTAAAACTTATTAAAATAAAATCCAACAATAGCCAAGT
Organism: Gammaproteobacteria bacterium; assembly: GCA_012965065.1. Lineage (GTDB taxonomy): Bacteria > Pseudomonadota > Gammaproteobacteria > Steroidobacterales > UBA11654 > DTSX01. The sequence continues at coordinate 15,165 of DTSX01000001.1, read as the reverse complement.
TCATGAATCTAAAATACACTATATACAGACAGTACAGATAATAAATTGAATTCAGAAAATTATGTCCAAAACAGAAAATAAAGAACCGTCTTTTATCCCTGTACCAATTGCGTTGCTGACAATTTCAGACAGCAGAACTCTGGCAAATGATGATGCCGGAGATCTTCTGGCTCAAAGGATTGAGAGCGCAGGACACCAGTTGGCTGGCAGATCAATTTGCAAGGACAATATTTATAAAATAAGAGCCCTCGTTTCGCAATGGTTAATAGAAGACAATATACAAGCAATCATAACCACTGGAGGCACGGGGATAACAGGATATGATGGAACTCCTGAGGCGATTCTCCCGCTACTGGATAAGGTGATTGATGGCTTTGGTGAGATGTTCCGCTCACTGTCATACCAAAATATTAAAACCTCCACTTTGCAATCTAGGGCTTTCGCAGGGGTTGCAAATGGAACCTTTATTTTTTGCCTACCCGGCTCTCCTGGCGCCTGTAAAGATGGATGGGATTTGTTAATTTCTCATCAGTTGGATCATCGCACCAAGCCATGTAACTTGGTTGAACTAATGCCAAGGCTTCAAGAATAAAGTCTGATAAAGGATATGATGACGGCTCGTCCCTTAGAAATAAAAATGTTTCCATGTTTATTTGATAATTATGGTTTTCTAATTCATGACGCTGAGGCAAACTTGACTGCAGCCATCGATACACCTGAAGTACGTCCCATTCAAGATGCACTGGCTAGACAAGAATGGCAACTGACTCATATTATCAATACCCATCACCATTTTGATCATGCCGGCGGCAATCTCGAGCTAAAGCGTAAAACCGATTGCACTATTATAGGACCAAGTATGGATCAACAGAGGATTCCAGGAATTGATGTTGCTATAGATCACAGACAAGAATTCAAATTTGGCAATCATGAAGTTGTCTGTTACCACACCCCCGGTCACACCACCGGCCATGTGGTATACCATTTTGTGAATCAGCAAGTGGCTTTTGTTGGTGATACTTTATTCGCAATGGGATGCGGTCGTTTGTTTGAGGGCACCGCAGAGCAAATGTGGTCTTCCCTGCAACTGATCATGGAATGGCCGGATGAGACATTGTTGTATTGTGCTCATGAATATACCCAATTAAACGCAGAATTTGCATTGACTGTAGAGCCTAAAAACCTGGAACTCATTCAAAGAAAAGCTGAGGTTGACTCAATGAGATCAAACAATCGGCCTACCGTTCCTACCAAACTTGGGATTGAAAAGAAAACCAATCCTTTCTTAAGGCCAAACAGTGAAGAAATCAAAATCAATCTAAATATGACTCACGCCTCGACAACTGAGATCTTTGCTGAGATCAGAAAACGTAAAGATAACTTTTAATAGCCCAAGCCATCCCCTATCGATTCAATTATAATAGACCCTATGCGCCCGTAGCTCAGTTGGATAGAGCGTGTGGCTACGAACCACAAGGTCGGGAGTTCGAATCTCTTCGGGCGCGCCACCTGGTTGGTAAAGTTGTAATATAAAAAGAATTCGCCATTGAAACAGACAATTATTTGACTGTCAAAGTGGCCTGACCGGAAGTCACTGACTCCAGATTACCAAATTGCATTGCCCGTTTTGCTTCTGAGTTATTCCCAATGTACGCTTCCAAAAAAGTTGTACTGGTTGCCGCAGCAATTTTCAATGCTGCATATTGAAAAGGACCCGGTACATCCGTTCGGCAAATCAGCCCTCCTAGATAATGATCTGCGCCCTCGATAAATACATAGTGATGGGGTGCTGAAGATTCGGTTAATCCTTCCGGGACCTGATACTTAAATGGAGACTTGACCCGAGTTGAGCCAACCTCACTGAAATCATTGGTACCGGTTGAAATAAAGGTTGGTATTTTTACCCCAATCCAAGGATCTTTCGGCATCAATGACATTGTTCCGGGATCACTGATCATCAGTAATGCTTTGAACCGGTTTTCATCAGAGCTCTCCTCAGAACCATCCATTGGGTTAACCAGTTTCATGCCTGAAACCAGCATAGCCGTGGCTGCTCCCATCGAATGCCCGGCTGCTACAAGGTTTGAGGTATCCATTTTTCCTTTCAAATCTGGAACCATTTCTTGAATTAAACCGAGTGAATCAAGAATAAAGCTCATGTCTTGTCTCCTGGTGACTGAAACGTGCAACATCTGGGAATACATTTCCCTAAGATTTTCGCTCTTGATCTCAAAGCCCAACGACCTAGAGTCAATGTGGGTGGGTTGAATAACTACATAGCCATGAGAAGCCCAAAAATCTGTGAAGCCCTTGTACATATCACCTTTGGAACCCATTCCATGTGAAAACACAATCACAGGAAATTGTCCCTCTGCATCTGGGTAGGCAATTCTAATGGGCAACTGTTTGTCCAATTTTTGAAAATCCAAAAACAATTGGCTAACTGCCTTTACCTCAAAACTTCCTTGCTCAAAAGCATATTGGTTTCCTGTCCGATCACAGGATGACCATAATATCGCTGATACTGAAACAATAAATAGTTTTAACAATCTTCGTCTTTGTAAATAATTCCCCATCAAACCAATATCCATTTCACCTTCCCAATCAATGAATGTTTTATATTAGACAAACTAATATACCTTGTTTTAAACTCCATATCAGCCTACTAACATGCTATAAATTCAGATATATTAACCACTACAAAAGAAGATCATGTTCATCAAGAAATCTGTCGTAAACAATGACCCAAAATATCAAAAGTTATTGATATTAATCACAATTCTTTTGTTTGTTGCCGCCTGTAGCGATCCAGAAGTATCGAACGAAAAAAGAACCATTTCCGGTGAGATTTCCATTCCTGAGACAATTGAAATGAACCCGCCAATTAATCTGACCATATTTCACGCTGTCTCAGGCATTGGGTTTCAAGAACATCCACTGTATGAAATTGAGTCGTTCACGTCGGATAAATTAAGGTTTCAACACACTTTCGATTACGATGCCAAAGGCAATCGAGGCTTGTTGGTCTATGCATGGATTGATCTTGATGGCGATGGAATTAACTGCACACCTCTCTCCCGCATTGATCTTGCTGGTGTCGCCGTCAATGAAGAGTTTCCAAAAACCAATGAGCTCTTCCAAGTTGAAATTACAACGCCGTGTGTTGGTCCGGATTGGTTTTACCCAAGCAAAGAATAATCTAATCTATCTCAAAAACGCTGTCTGCAAAGCCGAGACCGGCCTCTTTACGACGCTTGTCGATAATCTTTTTGGAATAGGTCCATGAATTATCGTTCGCAGCCATACCAAGAAATTTTTCAGGGGCCTTAAAATAAATGGGGTGGTTTTGCTCAACATACGAATGGATATGCTCGGGTAAGTCTTGCCAACCATTGGCCAGTTTAAAGGATTGACTGTGGTAAATCATAATACCCGGAGTATCGCCCATTTCCATGAAAGGCAACCACATTGCCAACCTTCCCCAAGCAGTGTGGCAAGAAGCGCTGGTTCGTTCAGGGTCATTGATTTCAGCCAAACTGCCACGTATTGCCCACAGTTCACCGGATTGGTAAACATCTTGTTGTGAGTGCAAAGGGTATTCAGCCCTTGACATTGTATTGGGCTCCGCTCGCAAGACATCAACTTGGAATACTAAATTATCCCCATTGACAACATAGGGATAAGGTGGGGCAAAACGGCCCCCCTCGATGGGGTAGATTCTATTGACAGGATCATTCAGAATGGGAATCACTTCCACAGTCTTGCCAGTCATTGGATTTTTCCATGTTTTCAAAACTTCATTTGTAACCGGATCAAGATAAAACAAGGCTTCCCTGTGAGAGAAGTGCCAAGCGTGAGATTCTCTATCGTACTCCAGTCGACTGCAACCAATGCCGTAGGTGTTGAACAACAAGATGTTTTCTTTACCGGGTAGCCATGCCCATGCCTTGCCACCAAATCCACCTTGGACATCAGCACCTGATAAATCTGCCTGCAATTTTAACAAAGCAACCTGATTATCAAGCGGTTGGTCCAAGTCCAGTGGTCCTGGGTTAAAATCATCGGGAAGATCCTTTAAATAATCTGCCATAATATTTCTTTTTATTGTTGTTGTGTTTGGCTGCTGCTGGGAGCAATTCGGTTGACGTAGAGGGCGAACAGAGATACAGCAATATTACAAAAACCAATCAAAATAAAGGGGGCGGAAGGGTCAATTGAATCGTAGATTCTGCCGCCAATACCAGTTGATATCAGAATGCCTGCTGCACCCGCCAGGTTAAAAACACCAACGATCGCACCTCTTTTCACCTTCGGTGCTTCCTGACCCAACAAAGTGGTTGCGGCAAAAAAGGCACATTGATGCCCCACTCCTAAAAGCACGAATAAAGGTCTTGCTTCTGCTGCCAGAACGTCATCAACAAAAAACATGGATAGGTAGCCAGCTGCAGCTACCGCCATGCAAACAGAAACTGCTTTAATTCGATCCACTTTATCGATCAGGTAACCAATGATTGGTGATGCGACGAGCGCAGACATGGATGAAGTAACAAATACTAACCTCGCTGCCGATTGTGCCTCAGCTGTTGTCATGCCCATATCTTTCCCGGCCATTGTTCCCCATAGAACCAAGAATGTGCCTATAATAACCAGATCGGCTCTGGCAACAAATGCGGATGCGTAGACCAGCTGAATTCTAGGGTTCCTTCCTTCTGCCCATCCAGATTTGAGTTGTTGTAAATAAGGTATTTTTTTCTGTTCTTCAGTCGGTGTTCCTTTCTGCAAGCCAAAAGCAACAACAAGAGCGGTGATGACACACATCCCAGCTACAACCCACATGGCATATTTTCCTGCAGTGATTTGATCGAAACCCATGTCAGCAAAATTTTTCGGTAGCCTTGCAAAAAACAGCGACACAATGATCACCCCCGTTGCGTTTAATATTCCCGTGACCGCAATCATTTTCCCTCGAGTGTGATTCTGGGGGTAATCGGCAGTTACTGTACCCAACATTCCTGTCGCCGATCCCATGCCTATGGCATAAATGACTCGATAAACAGTGAGTTCACCGATGCCAGTGGCCAGAGGATACAAGAAATAGGCAAGGCCCATTGTCAACATGCCAAATGAATAAACCTGTCTACGCCCTATTTTGTCTGCTATCAAGCCAATGGGAAGAAAAATAGAGAGTAAAACTATCTCTGCGATGACTTGCAAATTCCCAACTATGGTTCCTATTTGGCCTCTTTCGTATGCAAGATTCTCGAGCAATACGTAGTTGGTGGAATAGGAAATAAAAGTCAATAAACCGATGGTTGTGAGAGCGCCGTAGCATATGGTAAAGAAATTTGTTTTGGTAACCCCTGGCACCAGGTCAATTTTAAACTTGCCAGCGGGTAGAAAATTTAAAGTTTGGAATGATTTACTCACATCTTTTCCTTCTTTAAGATTTTTATATGGGTGTATAACTTATTTTTAATAATGAACCTATAGAATACAGATTTGTATGAAAACTCAAAACAAATAATTTATGGTATACATCAAAATCTATGAAAATCTTAAAATATCTTTTAGTTCTTTTAGCCTGCTTGGTTGGAGCGATCTTGATTATGTATGCCATTAACAGTAAGAAAATTGCAGTTGTAGTCACTGATTGGGGACAGCCGGAAGGTTTCTCTGATAGTTACTATCAGGGTATTGCGCAAAGAAGTCGTATTGGAATCCAAGCATCTAGTGTAGATGAAACATGTACAGAGAATTTCGTCGGTGATTACCCATATCGTTCATCAATGGGAAGTTACCCTCATGTCAGTTCTTTCTTGACTGAGGGTTTTGAAGAGTATTATGACAGCTTTGGTATGTACCGTTTTGATCCCACTCAGGGTCTCTACATTAACGTCCTTGATGAATCAGTTACCTTATCTAGAGAAGAGGCTGAACAATATGAAAGAATAAAAGTTACGGGTTCAGGGGATGGTTATGGCAGAAGAAATATCTTAACCGTCGACCCTAGAGATGGAACTGATCCTTTGCCTGATTACTATAAAATCTTTGCCTCAAATGGCATCCAAGATGTTAGAGAACAAGATGTCGTTTTTTATAGACGAATTAATAAGTTACTAGGTGCAGAAAAAGAATCGACTGGCATGCATCCAATGACTGATTTTATGGAACTCTATCTTACTGATTTCATGAAAAACTATTTTGGAGATCAAGTCACAATCAGATTCGGGATGTATGAGAAAAATTCAGGTTATTCTGCAAGGCATGATGATGTTGCATTGGCAATGGCTAGATGGGGAGGTTTCAAAAATATGCTTCTCACTCGAGAAACAACTGATCACAATTTTTATGCTAATCATTTCATGACACGCAATAAAGTCTATTACAAGTTATGTAAATCCGGATTAATAGATCGTGTTGATCTTAAACAAATCAGACAAGTGGGGCGAACTCCTGAATACAACCTAATGCTCATTCATAATATGAAGCGATATTTAGAGCAATATTCTGACAATGAGGAAATCTCTCTAATTTATGCAACTTATGGACTGCCCTGGCCAGGCAGAAATCCGCAAGGTCCCCTGGGTGCACCACATCCTTGGATTAAAGAGGTCTACCATGAAAATGCATTTAATAATTATTTGAGTTTCAAACGATATGCCGAGGCTCATTATGATGTGACACATGGCGGACGCTGGAGAATTAATTTCAATCGATTGGATGGTTTTGGAAGCAATGACAGTCGAACTAAAAGCCTATATGGTTACTCCAGATTTCCAAGTCAAATTTTTGGTCATCCAGAAGATGAGCTTCGCTTTCAGACTATTCGGGATCAATTAGAACAAGCAATTAAAATTGAACAAAGAAAAAATATTATTATTGTTCCTTCACATTGGTATTACAACGGTCAAGATACTTCATTAAAAGTAAGAGAACTAAACAATTTACCTCTAAATACGATCGAAGAAATGAATCAGGGTATTTTTGATATTTCTTGGTGTGAGAGGTATCAAAGTGATGGGTCCTTGGAACAATTATTAGGTCAAGGGCTTAACTGTCCTCATGGCTTCTCAAGAATTACTCTGATGGAAACTTTTGATGAGGTTAGAGAAGAATTCAACATTGGTTATGCACAAAGAATTAGAGGGGGCATAGAACAATTTGGTGTGCTTCCTGATTTAGGTATTGAAATACTAGCCGCTGGCCCAGTTTCTTATCAAAACGGTGGTTTGATTGAGGTAAAGCATGGAGAGTTACAAGGAGCAAAACTGTTTGTGCGATCAGATGCTCATCCAGGTGAACCTGAATCTTATAGCTATCAAACAAGTTATAGACATCAAAATTCAAGGGATCCCAATACTGATGAGACAGCTATAAGGCCATTTAATGAATTCACAACCTATGATGATCATTTAATCAGTGCTTGGTTTGACTTCAATGCGATGATCGGAATTCAGAAAAACAGCAAACCTGATACAGAGATGCCAAAACTAGTCAATGCAGTTTCAGATTCAGTCTATTTTGGGCCTTATAGAACACTGTTTAATGCACCAGCTACTATTACTATCCCGATTGATAGAACTAAAGTAAGTGATGCTAGTAAAATTCAAGCTTATATTTTTAATGACCTTTCCCAAACATTTGACCCTCTATTTTCTGTCCCTGGAGGAACAACGATTTCAGTTGACATAAATGAAAATACGGCTAGCTTTGATACTCAAGTGTTGGGTGTTTTTGTTCTTGGAATAAAGTAGTTTTTAAATTGCCAAAGCAAAGCGGACCGATAATTTCTTATCAGTCCGCTCAAATGAGTTGGGATGATTCTCAGTTGCCTAATTTAATCAGTAAAGGAATACTTGATAAATAAAATGATAACTACTTTCTTAAGGGTGCAGGCTCTTGTTCTTTAGAATACAACTCCAAGCTTGATAGACTGGGTGTCTTCGGGTCATAAGTTTCTGGAGCTGTAAAATATTTTGGATAATGTTTTTCAACATAATCCAGAACCTGGCGACTGTGAACTTGTTCAAGATCTTCACCTGAACCCATGAATGCGGCATAGATCATATGCCCAGGTGTTTGTCCCATAAGCATCCAAGGTAACCAAGGTGTGATCCTGTTCCACGTTCCGCTGAAAGGCAAGGTTGTAAGATTTGAATCCTGCATTTTTGCAGCATCAATGTGGAAAGCAAAGGCCTCGGAAATCTGAACCATAGGTCCAGCAGATTCTCTAGCCCATTTTTTGGGATTAAGTGCATTGGGATAAAAAAGATTGATGTGGATTTCCATGTCAAGTCGTTCGCCATGTTGCTGCCAGGGCAAAATAAATGGAATCTTTGGTAGTTCCTCCCGATTGAGGTCCCCAAATTTAGGTGGCTGTGGAAAGTAGTCTTCAATGACGTAATTAAAAGGGTCATTGGCAATATGGACAACTTTTACATCTTCATTGGTCAAGGGATTTTTCCATTCCTCTAGAACTTCTCCTGTTCTAAGATCCGTATACAGCCCAACTTCTCTAAGTATCTTTGCGTACGATCCGTCTTCTTGTTGTTCCAATCGAGAGACACCAAACCCTTGAATACCAAGAACATCTTTGATTGGCTGATGGGGTCTTACCGCCATTATATAACCTTTGAACCATCCAACTTTTTGTTGAGATTCATCAAGGTCTCCATTCAATCTGGAATATGCAATTTTGTTGCCAACACCCGTCCTTAAATCAAGATAAGGACCGGTTAGAGAACCTCCTGTGGCTTTGCCATAAGCTGAGGGTAAATCGGCACGCGCGTCTTCAGCAAACAAACTGAGGGCTGTGTAACCAGCACTTAATGCTCCCAAGTTTCCTACGTTCTTAAAAAAATCTCTTCTTTTCATACTTGTGCTCCCTCTTTTAGGAATGTTTTTTTCTGCGTTCAAAGAATAGCAAGAATAAAGCCAAAATCATAAGGCTAACATTTGCGAATCCTACCAGCGTAAAGGGTGCGGTTGGACCAACACTATCAAACAAATATCCACCAATCAGGGCGACCAGAAGAATTCCTATTGCGCCGAAGAAACTAAAGCCGCCAATCACTGCGCCTCTGCCTTTAACAGGGGCGGCGCTACCAATAAGAGAGATAGCTGATATGTTGGCAAAGATTTCTCCCAATCCAAGCCAGGCAGCTCCTAAATGCATCTGAGTGAGAGCTAGTTGTGTGTTAAAAATGGAAAACCCTATTACTGTTGGAGCATTTATGGGATCTTCGATATACCCTAAGTATAAATAGCCTCCTGCAGCAATAAACATGGCTATAGCAAGAGCCATTACCCTATCGACTCGATCAATAAAAAAATTGATCAGTATTGCACCCGGGATAGCAAAAGCTTGGACTGTAATATAGAAGCCTGTTGATAGTTTAAAGGCTGCGCCTGGACTCAAACCTTGAGTGCTGGCTTCATTAAATAACCACAGTGAAAAAAAGGTACTAACAACTGATAAATCCCCCCTTGAAACAACTCCTGCAACATAAGCTAGAGCCACCCTTGGATTTCTGGCAGACTCAAATGCCACTTTTAGGGTAGCTAAATAAGGTTCCTTTTTTGAGACTTGGGCAGGAGCTCCTTTTTTTAGATTGGTGAAGAGGATGGAAGCAACTATAAGGCACATAACAGAAGCAATCCAAGCAGTATAGCGGCCTGAAAAAACATTATCATAGCCCATATCGCTAAAAAATCCCGGCATGTTTCTAAAAGTCCCAATAATCAAAACCAATCCGAGTCCATTAAGTATTGATGTTGTGGCAATTAATTTACCCCTAGTACTTTCATGCACATAATCGTGAGCAACTGTAGGCAACATCACTGTATTGGCAGCGGCACCTAGAGCAACAACGATCCTGAAGATAATCAGCTCTGTTGAATCGGTAGCCAATGGGTAGAGAAAATAACCGATGCCCAGTAAAAAGAAGCCCGAAGAATAGATTAATCGCCTGCCGACCTTGTCCGATAAGGCACCAAAAGTCCCAATAACCAAAATCACAACAATCTCTTGCACCGCGGTAAGTGTCCCTGCAAGTGCACCCGTTTCTTCCTGAGGGATTTCTAAAATCCGAAACATGAGAGGACCAATCACGTTAACAAAAGCCATACTGGCAATACCAAAAAAAGCGCCAAAAAATAAGGTAAATAAATGCCGCCTCTCAATATCTGGCATTAACAAAATGGGTCCAAATTTTAGACCCATCCTTTCTTCACCAGGAATTGAGTTTTCTCTCGTTTCACTCATAATCATGGAATATTGCTCGATGCAGATTTGAATAACAAGTAAGATTTATCTTGTTTTAAGTCACAAAGAGGAACTTACAATAAAAATACTAAAAAAAGTCTTCAAAGTCATATTGATCCTTGTGGCATTCATTGGTGTTGTATCTTTGGTCGGTCTCTACAGAATGGATGCTTTCAAAACCATCGAAAACAACACTCCTGAATTCTGTGAAACGTTCAATATGGATGGTAGCGCTGAAGATATCGAAATAGATTATGAAAGGGGGTACGCTTACCTCTCTTTTCAAGATCGAGCCGCTTTAATTAGCGGGGAAAATGTTCAAGGTCGGATTGTCAAAATTAACTTGAATAAAAGCCCCTATGAAATCACCTCTGCACTTACTGAACAACCTGAGCATTTAAGACCCCACGGCATCAGCCTCTATATTGATGACAATGGAAGAAGACATCTTGCGGTTATCAATCATCCAAAAAACAGAGGTACGGAGCCGGAAAATATAGATCTTTTTTCCGAAGAAAATAATGGGGTTTTTAAATACGTTGAAACAATATCCGACCCACTCTTTAAAAGTCCAAACGATGTTCTGTTGGTTGCAGCAAACAAATTCTATGTGGGCAACGATAAAGGTGGTGAGAGCAGCTTAGATAAGATTCAGGAAAATCTTGGGCGCCCAATGTCAACTATCGCCTATTTTGATGGAAGCTCCACCTCCATTGCAGCGAAAAATTTATCGCAAGTCTCAGGGATTAATAGTTCCAAGGATGGAAATTTTATATTTGCATCAGAAACAACCGCAAAAAGAATCGCGGTTTTTAGCAGGAATTCTAGCAATGGAGAACTGGAAAGAATCTATCGGATAAAGCTCAATGGATCACCAGACAACATTAATGTCTCTGAAGATGGTTCATTGATAGTGGCAAACATCCCTAAAGTCATGGCATTAATTCAGCATTTTATTGCTCTGCAAAAAGGCGAGATTAAGCCATCTCCTTCTCAAGTGGTCCAAATTAAATACAAAACGGTTGTAGATCGTGATCACGATGATTCAAATTTGTGGGACTCAAAAGTGACAGAAATAGAAAAAAATGAGTTATTCCTGAGTGATGGCACTGATATTTCTACAGCCAGTGTTGGTGCAATATGGGATAATCGTTTATTTATAGGGTCTATTGATGATAAAAAAATGCTCATTTGTGACTTATAATGGTTTTGAGAAAATATGGGAAAAATGATGATAGAAGATTTTCAAGCACATGTTTCTAATGAAAGAACCCACCTTTCCCAAGTAAGGAGAGCCTTCACCGCTGGACTTGAAATAGAAGCTGTCGATCCCGGTCTCGTGAATTTTTACGTTGTCTGTTGTGAGTATCTGGAATATTCATTGAACCGACTGATAGCTCAAGACAATATTTTGCATGATCTGTTGGTCCCACACATTGAGCCAACAAACCAGGAGTACCTAGACAAACTAACAAAACTCAAGAAGGGACTGCAGGCAATGGAAAATGCGATTGAGAAATTGAGTACGGCAAAAAACAATTTAATAAAATCTGGGTTGTATGAAACACATGCTTTTAAAGAGGAAGCCCGTGCATTTCTAGATGTGTTCCTTAACATGCTTGCAACCAACCGACATTCAACAATTGATTTAGAAAGTAAGGTTTTTACCCCCAAAGATTGGGAAAAACTTGCAGGAGTCACAGAAGAAAGTATTCAAATGGAGGAAAAATTATTTCTAAACACAAAACTCTCTGCACCCGAAGGGTGTGATCCGGAGAGCTTCCCACCCCTTGGGCATCACCAAAAACCGAGCTAAACAATTGCTGAAATATAAAATCACTGCCCTGATTGCTTTGTTGTGTCTTTACCCTCCGCAATCTCAGTCCTTTGATAACGAAAACCCAACCGTTTTCATCACCGGATCCAACAGAAACATAGGATTGGAATTTGTAAAGCAATTTTCGGAGAACAATTGGAATGTGATTGCAACGGCTCGTAACCCAGAGGAAGCTAAAGAACTGCAAATAATAGCAACTGAACAAGACAACGTGGTCATCGAGCAATTGGATGTAACCGATCACGAACAGATAGAAAGCCTAGCAGAAAAATACAAGGATCAACCCATTGACATTCTGCTCAGTAACGCTGCATTAACTCCTCGATACAAATCAGCCTTTAAAAAAATCAAAGGGGTGGATTTTGACATCGCTAGATCAAGCTTTGAAATAAATGTCTTAGGGCCACTAAAGTTAATTCAGTCGTTTATGCCCAATGTCGAAAAATCACAGGGTAAAAAAATCATAGCTCTTTCAAGCAAGGTAGGGTCATTTGGTGAAAGACCAAAAATACCTTTTATGTACAGCTATTCTATCAGTAAAGCTGCGCTCAACAGTCTCCTGCACACGTTGTCATTTGAGTCAAAAAGAAAAAATATTGTGGTGGTTGCAATTTCTCCAGGAATGGTAAATACCACCCCCGGCATGAAATTACCAGGAGCCATAGAAGTTGAAGAAAGCGTCACAAAAATGATGCAAGTGATAGACGATCTGACGATGGCTGACAATGGGCATTTTATTAATTACGAAGACGGCAGACAACTAGCCTGGTGAGAGATAATTTACACTACACCAAGCACTTCTAAAGCAGCTCTTTCTCCAGATTCCATAGCACCTTCCATCCCCCTGTTGGAAACAGCAGTGTGTTCGCCACAAAAGTGGATTCGTCCATGCGGCGTGGCAACATTCCTACCAAACTTCCTTATCTGACCCGGCCCCCAAATTGCCCAGTCGCCTTCTGAGTAAGGATTCTGAAACCATGAATGGTATGCCACTGGTTCGAGTTGGTCCTTGGCGCTTGGTCTTAATGTTTCAATAGATTCAATAACAGATCCTATCGCATCAGTTTCTGTCATCTTATCCAGTTCATCGGCCAAAGGACCTCTTAACCAAGCCGTTAAGCTCGTTACTTCACTGGGTGAAGAGCCCTTACGCTCTGCAACCACCATGCCTGCCTTTGCATCGGTGAACATATTTGGACTCAAACCATCTTTTTGCCAAAAGGGTGATCTTGGAACCATATGCAAAAGATTCAGCTTTTGAGACCTAAGGGTGTTGATTGCCTCTGCTTGTGGCCCAGTAATAGAAGGGGAAATTGTGATTTTTTTTAACACCGAAAATGGTACAGAGCAAATAACATGCTCGGCTCTGTATAAAGATCCATCCTTACAGACAATTTCGCTATTGTTCTGTGTTGTGGTGATGGCAATGACTTTTTTATGCAGTTGAACCTCATTGCCTAAATTGCTTGCCATGGCTTCCGGTATGCTCATATTTCCGCCTTCGGCTGTGTAACCAAATGTGTTGAAGCCCAAAGCAATTTGAGAATTCATAAAGGCATTCACGAAAAAAAGCATCAACATGGAAACATCTTTGGCTGTATTTCCATGGGTGATGTTGGTGTTGTAAACCAAGTTGATCAAGCTATCAGCAAATCCCTGCTCACGCATCCATTGATATACCGATTGGTCCAAATGAAAATTTTCCGGATCCATCCACGCGTCTGTAGCCATTAAGGGGTTGTTTTCACTAACTACTTGCTGGAAGAACCTGCTTGGGAATATTTCCTTTGCCCCCTGAGGAAGAACATTTTTTGGGTGGTTTGGCCAATCTTTGATTGGCACAATTGTTTGATCAATCGCCAACTCTTGATGCATGAAGTAGGGAACGATTGGGGTTATGTCTATTAACTCAACGTTAAAACGACGAGCAGTATCGATAAGCCGAGCATAACCTGGACCAAAACTGGTGCCACCCGATTCAGGGTTCCCTGGTACAGAACGCTCTGATAGCACTCTTCCACCGACTCTTTTATCTGCTTCCAAAACGGTGACATTATATCCCTCGTCTTGGAGTATTGTGGCTGCATACAGACCGGATAACCCTGCCCCAATTACCACAACATCAGATTTGTTTAAAGCTCTGACTGGTTTTGGGTAAACAGAGGCAATCGCGCCGGCTGCCATAGATTTAAGGATTAATCTTCTCGCTCTTGATGGGGTCTTGGAAGTTGAATTATTGATGGGCATAGCCATCCTACTTACTCTTTGATAGATAAGGTCTGATTGACTGCCACCTTGGTTAGTTGTTGAATTGAACCACTCGGCCAAATAATTTCAATCAAATCAATTTCTTCTTTACCTGCCAGACCAAAATGCAATCTCAGGTCGTTGGCCGAATTGTAACCATGAGCACTACTGTGTTCACGGTGTTGCGTCAAATCACCAGCGACAACTTTTACTTTTGCTCCGTACCCATCCACATTACTCCGATTGCCCCTCAGATCTATTTTGATCCAGTTATTGTCGTTGCCTTTGTTTTGCAACAAATAATTGCGGCCAGATTCTGTGATCTGTTGTTCTCCAGTGTAGAAAGTTCGATTGGTAAAAAAAAGATCTAAAAAACCATCGTCATTTATATCGGCTGCACCAACACCACTGCCGACACCAAATCCTTCAGCGCCTGATTGATTGGTAACATCAGAGAATGTTAGGTTGCCATTGTTTCTAAAAAGTTTGTTGTACGCTGGCTCAATTGCGATGTAGAACTGAACAAAAATGGGCATATCGATAATGTCGTTGATCAGCGTGTTTTGGAGGCCGCCATTATTGACGTAAATATCAATCAGTCCATCGTTATCAAAATCACCCATCGCACAACCCCTAGCACCCGATTTGTGATCTATGCCTGAAGTTAATGTGATGTCCTTAAAAAATAAGTCACCAGTATCTATCAATTGGCTAATGTAAAGTCGATTGGATTGATCCGCAGTTGGTAGAAAAACATCCATATCCCCATCATTGTCAATATCACCAATGCATGCTCCATTGGCATTGCCTGGATTTA